>JAIRSF010000083.1 GCA_031255595.1 Tannerella sp. | reverse complement strand
TAATGTCTTTGCCGCCACGATGGTGATGGCCGTCTTCCCGGAACTGTACGCCATTCTGTCGCTCGTCGTATCCATTCTTATTGCAGGAACATTCGCCTGAGCGAAGCACCCCTTCCCTCGTCCGTCATTGGCCCCCGGAGCGAAGCACCCTTCCTTCCCCGTCATTGCAAGTGTTCAATGATAAGCAATTAAACAAGAAGGAATGACGGATTTAAGCGTATATATGTCATTGGTCAGAGCGTAGCGGAGTGGAGAAATCTTACTCAAACTTCTAACTTTAGTTTTTGGTAGTTAGAATAAGATTCCTCCACTTCGGTACCAATGACGTATTATGTAGAGCAAATCATAAAGTCAGACCTCCTGACCCGCCTATTCAAAATCAATGTTTTAGAATGTTGTTATGTCATGGAGCTTACCTCATGAGCGTGCCAGGGAAACCTCTCCCCCGGCGATTGGGGTAGATTGACGATATACAACAACAGATTGAACACCTAATCACCCAACGCAAGAACATACCCTACAAGATCCCGATAGCACAAATGCCTCCCGAAAATCGCTATACCAAACTTAAGGGAGAAAGCAAACACATACCAAATATCCAACTACGGATTTGACGCTATTTTATAAAATCGCGACATCCTAATTCGGAAGACGTCAGGAACTCTGAAGTTAATAAATTTACACCCTCATGGGAAATAATTTAGTGCGTTTCGATGCAGCAATTGCCATCCGAACCGAACACAGTCGCTCTTCAATGGTCGAAAAGGAAAAGGAAGCGTGGCGACGGTGTTAAATATATATAATTGCATTATTTTTAATGCAAAAATATTTTTGCATTAAAAAAACAGGTGTAATTTTGTCCCTGCGTATTGCGTAATACTTAAAAAACATTGTCTATGCTTTTTCTTTCATCAACAGGCGTTGCCAATCTTAATATAAAAGCCTCCGATCCGGAAGGTTTGGCACGATTCTTGCAGAGAGAGAGAGAGAGAGAGAGAGAGAGAGAGAGAGAGAGAGAGAGAGAGACGCAGGCGCATCTGATACCATTTAATGTACGCGCATGTGTGCATTATTTTTCTTGTAAAAACAAATCATTTCCATCCGATTTTCCACTTGTCTTTCCTGTTGAAAAAAAAACAGCGAAGCGGTTTTTTGATACCCGAAAACAGATGCAACGAACGATCGCCGGTGCGGATTTCCGCCGCCGGTCGTCGGATCGTGTTATGACGTCCCTGTGGAAAGCACCTCGTCGTCTTTACGCGGTTTTGACCGGTGTTCGCACATGTACAGCCGGCATTCGGGATGGTCCGAATGATCTGTGGGCTGATGCTGAAAAGTTTCTGAAAAGACTGACTCATAGATTATTATGAAACAAAGTGGAAAGGATATGTGACAACCAGGTAAGCGGAAAATTCCGGTATTGTTTTCCGCTCGCGTTGATTTTAGAACGTGAGAGATACCATATAAGAAATGCCTTATGAAAAATAAATTAAAATTAGAAACAACATGAAAAATGTGAAATGTAAAAACAGGCGCTTTTCCCTGCGGGGGATTGTATTAAGCGCAGTTGTGCTGCTTTTCGCGGGTATGGTTTACGGGCAAAATATTCCGGTGAACGGAACCGTAACCGACGCTACGGGAGAGCTTATTATTGGGGCGTCTATTTCCGAAAAAGGGAATGAACGCAACGGAACGATCACCGATGTAGACGGTAAATTCAGTTTGCAGACCCGTCCGGACGCCGTCCTGACCATTTCGTACATCGGGTATGCACGACAGGAAATCAGCGTCGGGAACGGGAGAAACCTGTCGATTGTACTGCAGGAAGACCGGCAACAGCTCGAAGAGGTGGTCGTTATCGGTTACGGAACGCAGAAGAAAGTGAACCTGACGGGAGCGGTTTCCCAGATCAAAGTGGATCAGAAGATCTCGAACCGTTCGGTAACGAACGTATCGTCTGCCCTGACCGGACTTGCACCGGGCCTGGCGGCTATTCAGAGCAGCGGTATGGCCGGGCAGAACAATGCCAGTCTGATTATCAGGGGTATGAGTACGGTAAACAACACGAATCCCTTGATTGTGGTAGACGGGGTGCCGGATGTGGATATAAACCGGTTGAACATAAACGACATCGAAACGGTTTCGGTGTTGAAGGACGCCGCATCGGCAGCCGTTTACGGTTCACGGGCCGCCAACGGCGTTATTCTGGTCACTACCCGTTCGGGCAAGGGAGAAGAGAAAACACATTTTGACTTTACCGGTAATTATGGGATTTCGCATCCGGTTAAGTCAATGGGATTTATGTCCGATTATTCGCGTGCAATGACTACCGCTCAGCGGGCGCAGGCGGTTTCAACGCTTCCGCAAAATTTCCGTTATAAGAATGGGGCGATTGATCAGTGGATGGCACTGGGGATGATCGACCCGATTCTTTATCCGAATACCGACTGGTGGGATGTCATCCTGCGTAACAGTCCGTTACAAAACTACACCCTGTCGGCTTCGGGCAGTAACGACCGGTCGAATTTCTACGGTTCGATCGGGATCACCGATCAAGAGGGAATGTTGATAAATAATGATTATCAAATGTACTCGGTTCGCTTCAACTTCGATTATAAACTTCAGAAGAATCTCCACGTCGGTTTCCGTTTCAACGGCAACTGGTCGACGTTTCATTTTGCGCGGGAAATAGACATAATCAGTTCCGATCAGTACGCAAGTATGAGTAACATGTCATGGGCACCGGCCGGGATGACGCCATACGATCCGGTAACGGGCCGGTATGGCGCCCCAATGGCTTATGGAGAAGACGTAGGGGGACATAATTTATTAGGCTATTATGAAAACGAAGTTAGGGAGGAGAACAGGAAAGAAGCCAATGGTTCCGCTTATGTCGAATGGGAGATAATCGAAGGACTGACCGCCCGGGTCGATTATGCCCTTAACTATAACCACCGGTTCAATTGGCACGCTCGGACGCCTTGGACTACGTACGATTTTCAGCATGACATAGACAGGGTTGTTATGGTGGGAGAAACAGAGGGAGTAACCAATTCCTCACCCTGGGGCTATAAGACGATGCTGAACGGAAGGGTAAATTACCATAAATTAATCGCCGGCCATCACGATCTTCAGGTGACGCTTGTGGGCAGTGAGGAATACTGGTATGCCCGCTCGTTGAGCGCCTCCCGGAATGACCGGATACACCCTGCGCTTCACGAAATCGATGCGGCGCTGACGAATACGCAGAGTACCAGCGGCGGACTTGAAACGGAAGGCCTACGCTCGTATGTCGGTCGTTTGAATTATACGGCCTACGACAGATACCTGCTTGAATTGAATTTCCGTAGCGACGGTTCGTCCAAATTTGCCAAAGGGCATCAATGGGGATTCTTTCCTTCCGTTGCCCTGGGTTGGCGTTTCTCCGAAGAAGGCTTTCTGAAAAATTGGACGAAAGACTGGCTGAGCAGCGGCAAGATCAGAGCATCTTACGGCGAAGTGGGAAATAACAGCGGCGTCGGGCGGTTTGAACAGTCATACGTGCTGAATACGAAGAACTATTTTATGGGCGGAAGCGTCGTAAAGGGTTTCGTAAACGGAAAATTGCTGAATGAAAGTTTGACATGGGAAACTACCCGGCAAACCAATATCGGGTTGGATCTGGCTTTTTTCAAGGGACGCTTGAGCGCCGATTTGGATTACTATGACCGGCTGACTTTCGACATGATTCGTCCTTCCGATATTTCAACGCTGTTGGCCAATGCTTACGCCGCGCCGCGCACTAATATTGGCGACCTGCGTAACAGAGGCTTTGAAATCGATCTTAAATGGCAGGATCGGATCGGCCGGGTGAATTATTCGCTGGGAGCCAATTTTTCCCACAACTGGAACCGGCTGGAAGAATGGAATCAGTACTTGGGATTGGGTAATACCTTTATTGACATGCCTTATCATTTCGTTTATTCATACGAAGATACCGGCATCGCCCAGACTTGGCAGGATACTTATATCCATGGCTGGTCAACCGGCTCTGCTCCGGGCGACATCCTGCGCGTCGACAAGAATGGCGACGGACGGATTGACGGCAACGACCGGGTTGCTTATCCGAATCAGCAGGTGGATCGTCCGACAACGAATTATGCCCTGACGGGATATGTCGAATGGCAAGGTATCGACGTTAGTTTCCTGCTGCAGGGAACGGCAGGAAACCAAGTTTTCTGGCTCAATTCGCTTAACAATATCAATCCGCCGGATGGCCGTTATACTTTTTCATGGTTGCATTGGAACGATACGTGGAACTGGGAAAACCGCGACGCAAGCCTTCCCCGTCTGAACGGAAGCGGCAACAGGGATCAAACAACCTTCTGGTTGGACAACATGGCTTATCTCCGTCTGAAAAACCTGCAGTTGGGCTATACCCTGCCCAAACGATGGTTGAGCAAACTGCACGTAGATCATTTCCGCATATACGGGACGGGAGAAAATCTGCTGACACTGACAAAATACCGCGGCATAGACCCGGAAGTCACCAATGTGTCACGCATGTATCCTTTGGTAAAATCTTATTCTGTGGGAGTTAACATAGGATTTTAATCATTTTTTAATCAAACAATCATTATGAAAAAAGATATTTTAAAACGCTCATTCGCCTTTTTGTTAGGCCTGAGTTTCTGTGTTTCCTGCGTGGATGATTTATTGAATCAGCAGCCGACCACTCAATTAGCGAAAGATGCATTCTGGAAAACTCCCGGCGATGCACAGACTGCCCTGTACGGGGCCTATGCGGAAGTTCGGGGTTGTTTTAACATGGAGTTCTGGTACGACGGACTGAGTGAGATTACGCACGTCCGGATGTACATGAACAGAGATAATACGCCTTATGGAACCGACGGTTCGCAGGCGTACCGCAGTCCGTCGAGTGTCGGCGACATTATGGAGCCGATGTTCAAGGCGCTTTACGCAGGCGTCAACCGCTGTAATTATGTTATTGATAATGTTGAAGCCATGCTGGAAACCGCACAACCGAGCACTATCCCGCAACTGGAAACGGTTCTCGGCGACGCTCGCCTGCTGCGCGGACTGTGTTATCTGAAACTGATCTCCTGGTGGGGCGACGTGCAGTTGATAGAGCATGACGTGACAAGCAATGACGACGTCATCACACTGAGCCGCACTCCCATTGCCCAAATCAAAGACTTTATCATAGCCGACTTCACGTATGCGTACGAAAAGTTGCCGGTAAAGAGCAGCGTATTAGGTCGCGCTTCCAAGCCGGCGGCCCTCGCTTTGCGCGGTAAAATGCACTTGTACTGGGCATCGTGGAACAAAAACGGCTGGCCCGAACTGGAAGGTTTCGCTCCCAGTGCGTCCGAGGCGACCGCCGCATACGAGGCTGCAGCCGAAGATTTCAGGCATGTAATAGACGATTTCGGACTGAACCTGTACAAAAACGGCGAACCGGGCGAAACCTCCCCGCTGGGACAGGCCGATCCGTTACCGAACTACTACGAACTGTTTACACCGGAAGCCAATGGAAATGAAGAATTTTTGATGGTCTTTCCACATGGCGGAAGGGGTACCGGTCAGGGCGAATTTTATTTGCGTTGCTTCGGAGGCAACCGTCATGAGAGCGCCCAAGCGTTTATAACGCCGCGTCTTGAGTTGGTCAACCGTTACCAGTCAATTGTCACAGGGGATTTTTGCGAACCGCTGATTCCCTGCAATCCAACCCAGTCGACCGATGGGGTTAATAACCGGGAAGTGCTTAACTCGGCTGTCAATCCGCAGAGTTATATAGATCGCGACTACCGGATGAAAGCATCCGTCATGTGGGACTACGAAATCAGCCGGGGAATGTTGGATCTGAGAGATATCGGCTGGGTGCCTTTTGTTTACCGGTCGTGGAATGTGCCGACCGTTATATTCGACGGCAGTACGGCTATCAGTTGGGGAATCGACCAGCATCGAACCGGTTATGCTTTTCGTAAATTCGTCCGCCGGACGGCAGGTGCAGCGCGTAACGAAGGGAATTTTAATGTGCCGGTCATACGTCTGGCAGACGTTTTCCTGATGTATGCCGAAGCCGATAATGAACTGAGAGGGCCACAAGCGAAAGCGATTGAATTAATCAACAGAATCCGCTACAGAGGCCACCTTCCCCCCTTGGCTGCCGATAAGGTCAGCAGCAAGGAAACCTTTTTCAGTGCGATCGAACAGGAGCGAATCATCGAATTGGTAGGAGAGGGACAACGCATGTATGACCTCCGCCGCTGGAGAAAACTGGAAGAAGTATGGGGAGGCCTGAGAGGCCCCGGCGTGCGGCTATACGACACATGGGGAGCTCAACAGGCTATTCATTTCCAGAACGTTTCGGAACTCACCTTCCAACGGTGCTATATCAACCGGATTCCCAGCTCCGAACGCGACAAAAATCCCAACCTGACACAAAACAGGCCTTGGCTGTAATCATTTTGTTTTAACTTAAAAATAGAGAAGATATGAATACGACAAAAAATATATTCAACAAATGGTTTCTTGCCGGTTTCCTGACGCTTGTCGCAGGATGCGGAGG
>JAIRSF010000224.1 GCA_031255595.1 Tannerella sp. | reverse complement strand
CATTGACGGATGAACGGCATCGTCTGTTCTTCGCCGATTGCCCACAAAAACTCTTCAAAATCCATTGGGAACATATCAATGCGGTGTTCTTCCGAAGGGATGACTATATCTTTTACATTACGGTTGATACTGACCAGCGAGCCTGTTTCGATGTAGTCGTATCTGCCGTCCGCCACTAAATACTTTATTGCCGCGCGTGCTTTCGGATAGAGTTGAACCTCGTCGAAAATAATGGCAGAGTTACGCTCGTGCAGTGTTACATTGAAGTATAAACTCAAATAGTTGAAGAACATATCAAGATGGTTCAGATAACGCTCGAAAATATCCAACAGATTGCTGTCCATGCGGTTAAAGTCCACGAGAATATACGATTTATATTCGCGGCGGGCAAACTCCTCCACGATATAACTTTTACCGATACGTCGTGCGCCATCAATCATGATAGCAACACGACCTTTGCGTTCTTGTTTCCAAGATAATAACTCGTTGTATATCTTTCGTTTCATATTTTGCATTTCACGTTTCCAAACTGAAAAACAACTGCATTTTTCACGTTTCCAAGACGAAAAACGACTGCATTTTTCACGTTTCCAAGCTGATTGCGGTTGCAAGAGTACAAACTTTTCCATTAAACACCAAATTTTCAGGTGAAAAATTTTCGCCGTACTTGTTCACCTATATGTGCGTGCAAACCTCAATGAAATGATTCTTTTTTACACAGCAAAATTTTACACTACAAAAGTAGGCCGGTAAATAAGGGATGTCAATAAGTAATGTTACTCAATTTATCTAAGTAAAATTACTTATTTGCATTAAATACAATTACCTATCAGGAAAGAATAAAAATAATGCTATCTTTGTGTCCGAATTTCATATGTAATTTATGAATTACGAAATTTATATTAAGATACCACAACATGAAAAATTTCACACACATTCTGTTATTTCTTATTGTTTCAGGATTTATATCCTGCGGTGACTGCCGCGATGCGGCGTCTTTCTATCGGCTTGTATGGGATACGCCGAGCCGGAATACGTACGAAACGATGCCACTCGGAAACGGCGAAGTGGCGGCCAATGCCCGGATCGACGAAGCGGGAAACCTGCGCTTCTATATTTCCCGCATCGACGCGATCGACGAAAACGGACAGTTGTTGAAGGTCGGAGCCATACGAATCAGTCCCGACAAGCCGGTTCCGGCACAGTCGGCTTTCCGGCAGACGCTGGATGTGAAACGGGGCGTACTCGAAGCGGTTTACGGAGATCTTGCCTACAAACTCTGGATCGACGCCAACCGGAATGTGATTGTGGCGGAAATAGCAACAAAAACGCCGCAGGCCGTTACCGCTTTCAATGAAGGCTGGCGTAACGAACGGACAAAATATGACAGTTACGAATGTAGTGATCTTTATAATCGTTGTCCTTACGAGGAGCCGTCGTTCAGGGAGATATACAAGGAACGGTTGTTCGACGATATGGGAACGGTTATCGAACCGGACGCCGTTTTGGATTTGCCGGATGCTATAGGCTGGTATCACCGGAACATTCACAGTAAACCGTATCAGATTACTGCCGAAGTACAGGGAACAGACGACTTGCTGCCTCAAGACCCTCTGCTGCACCGCACATTCGGAGTAATTGTCCGGGCTGAACAGGGAAAGAAAACAGGCGATAAAACATTGCAATCGCTCGCAGGGACAACACACCGTTTTGAGATTGCTGTCCATGCCAAACATCCGGCTACGGCACAGGAATGGTTACGCGAGACGGAACAGATTCTCGCCGATGCACAAAAGCTGTCGCCGCAAAAACGCTTCGACGAACATGCAAAATGGTGGGACGATTTCTGTAACCGTAGCTGGATTCATCTCTCGCAGCCTGATGCCGGCACGACGGCGCCCGATTCGTCGGATGCTTTCGTTCTGAGCCGGGCGTATCTCTTGCAGCGGTATGTTTCAGCCTGTGCAGGACGCGGAACGTTGGCGATTAAGTTTAACGGGTCAATTTTCACCGTACCGGAACCCGGACAACAGGGCGATGCGGATTATCGCCGCTGGGGGCCGGGTTACTGGTGGCAGAATACGCGGCTGCCGTACCTCTCCATGCCGGCGGCAGGTGATTTCGACATGATGTTGCCGCTCTTTAATCAGTACTTCGAGATGCTCCCGCTTTGCGCAAACCGCGTCAAAAAATATTTCGGGCATGGCGGCGCTTATTATCCCGAATGTATTTATTTCTGGGGTGATGTATTTCTTGAAACATACGGCTGGGAATCGTGGAAGGAACGAACGGATAAGTTGCAAAAAAGCGGCTACCATAAATATGAATGGGTCAGCGGCCTTGAACTGGCTTGTATGATGCTCGAATATTACGAATATACCGAAGATGCCGTTTTTTTGAATACGAAAACTATTCCGCTTACGCTGGAAGTACTGACGTTCTTTAACGAGCACTACACGATCGACACCACTGAAGGCAAACTGTTTATGAGTCCGTCGCAGGCGCTTGAGACGTGGTGGGATTGCGACAATCCGATGCCGGAACTGGCTGGGATGTATGCGGTGATAGAACGGCTGGAACGACTGCCGGAAAATGCACTGACGGCGGAGCGAAAAAAAATCGTATCGGAACTGAAACAAAAATTACCCGAACTCCCATTGACAAAATCGCCCGACAACAAAATGATGCTTGCGCCCGCCCGGCGTTTCGAACAGTATCGTAACGTTGAGAATCCCGAACTTTATGCGGTGTTCCCGTTTCGCCTGATTTCGTACGAAAAGCCGAATGTCGAATGGGGAATTGAGGCGTTCAGGCACAGGAAGGACCGCGGCGCGTTCGGCTGGCGGCAGGACGACATTTTTGCATCGTATCTCGGTTTGACGGACGAAGCGCGGGATTATCTGGTACAACGGGCGAAAAACAAACATGAAGCCTCGCGTTTCCCGG
>JAIRSF010000154.1 GCA_031255595.1 Tannerella sp. | reverse complement strand
CTTAACGCTCCGGTCGGCTGAAATCTGTGTAACTCGCTTCGCTCAAACAGCACAGATTTCTTGACGCCTCCCTCCGCTACTTAACGGCTCACCGCACGAGGCCGATCCTAAATCGGCGGAGCTTTTTTGCTTTATTGAAGTTAGAAGAACTCTCCACCCAAAAACGTGTACCGATTATTCACTATTCACTATTAACTATTAACTATTCACTATTCACTAAAATTGCTCCTTAACTATGCCTAATTGAATATTGAATGTTGAATGTTGAAAACTGAAACAAGATGACACACGATTTTACGGGTGATCCGATTTATGCGTTTTCGAGGGGGGTGTCCTAAAAAGAAAAATCACTGAAACTGTCTATGTTTCAGGGATTTGCTTTGTTTTGCTACTCTTATTAAGTGGTGCCACCAGGAATCGAACCGGGGACACAAGGATTTTCAGTCCTTTGCTCTACCAACTGAGCTATGGCACCAATCATGTTTGCGGGTGCAAAGATAGGGAATATTTCTTATTCTGCAAATCTTTTTGAGAAAAATAAGTGATTGGATGAGTTTTTTTGAATTTGTCGCATTGTATGGTTTGCGGGAGGTGTGTAAAGAGGTATGCCCGGTTTGAAAATTCATTCCGGGAACTTTATGGGGTTTTGGTTTGAAAAATTTGTGTACGGGGGTGAAGAGGATTTTTTCGTTGTGGTTTTTATTCCGTAAGGGTTTGCCATCCTTGGGCTTTCAGTTCTATTTCTCCGCCATCACGACCAACTAATGTGTTTCCATATTCGGGCTTTGTGATGTGGCCGATTACTTTTATTCCTTTCATCCCGGATACGGCGTCGTGGAATCCGAGAGGGACGGTGAATAGTAATTCATAATCTTCACCGCCGTTGAGAGCAGCCGAACAGTAATTCATGTTAAATTCTTCCGCCATGACTGCTGTTTGATAGTCTACCGGGAGGCGTTCTTCGAAAATCCGGCAACCGACGTTGCTCTCTTTGGATATATGCAACAGTTCCGAAGATAAGCCGTCCGATATGTCAATCATGGAAGTGGGTACTATTCCGGCTTTATATAGTATCTCAACGATATCTTTCCGGGCCTCCGGTTTTAGTTGTCTTTCCAAAAGGTATTCTTTTCCGCTGAAATCGGGCTGAAAATCTTTTTCTCCCTTGAAAACACTTTTCTCTCTTTCGAGCAGTTGTAAGCCCATATAGGCCGCTCCAAGATCTCCGGATACACAAATCAGGTCGTTCTCTTTTGCTCCGTTCCGGTATACAATTTTGTCTTTTTCTCCTTCGCCTATACAGGTTATGCTGATTGTAAACCCGGTCAACGAAGCCGATGTATCTCCTCCTACCAGGTCTACTCCATAGACGTCGCAGGCGAGTTGCAAACCGGCGTAAAATTCTTCCAGGTCTTCTATGCTAAAACGTTTTGATATTCCTAAAGATACGGTTATCTGCTTAGGCTGTCCGTTCATGGCGTAAACATCCGAAAAGTTCACAACGGCCGATTTGTATCCGAGATGTTTCAGCGGTACATAGATCAGGTCGAAATGAACGCCTTCCAATAAGAGGTCTGTTGTTACAAGTATTTTTTTATCTTTATAGTCGAGTACAGCCGCATCATCGCCGATTCCTTTGATGGAGCTTGCATTTTTAAGTTTTATTTTTTCCGTTAAATGACGGATAAGTCCAAATTCTCCAAGTGTTGATATTTCAGTTCTTGCCATCTTTTTTTTGTTGTATATTAGTGGTGGATATGATATGTTTTAATATTCTTGCATCGAAACTATTCCCGCGTCCGAAAAGAAATTCTACGGATATGGGGATATAATACAGGCAGGGTTTCCATTCATCCGGCAGATAAGCTAAAGATTTCAGGCGGACGGCGTCTTTTTCGGTGCACATGATTTTGCGCGTTGATGACGTCATTTTTTTGAACAGGCTATCAATCTGCCGTATATCCGATTGTTTGAATGAGTGATGGTCGGAAAATCCGCATATATGCATGTTTTCGAAATGCGATTTCATCCGGTCAATTAACGGCGCAGGGTTTGCAATGCCGGTGACTAACAGGATATCCTCGTCTTTATCTATCTCAGACAGGGAGTATGAGTGTGATTGTGTTGACGGGAACAAAGGTTCCGCTTTATGGTATGCTATATCCGAAAAATATAAATGTTGGTTTGCCGTCAGCGACATCTTTTTTTCGATGATGTGCAAATCCGTCGGTTTGATATCTTTCCCGCATTTTGTGACAACGATGATATCGGCGCGGTAAACGGCGCGGGGCGATTCGCGCAGGTTTCCCGCCGGAAGTATAAAATCCTTATAATACAAATGGTTATAGTCCGTCAACATAATAATCAGGGAGGGCGATACGTAACGATGTTGCATGGCGTCGTCAAGTAGTATGACATGGGGGCGTTCTTCGGCCGGTAAGGCCAGTAAGCGCCGTATGCCGCGGCGGCGGTTTGCATCTACGGCAACTGTAATATCCGGAAACTTATGTTTTACCTGACAGGATTCGTCGCCCACTTCTTTCGCCGTACAATCTGCGTTTGCCAGAACAAAGCCTTTGGTCTTACGCTTATATCCACGGCTTAATGTCGCCACGCGATACTGCCGTTTCAATAAAAGTATGAGATATTCTGTGAAAGGCGTCTTCCCGGTACCTCCCACAGATATGTTTCCGACGCATATAACCGGAACGGGAAATCTTTCGGAAGGAAAGAGTTTCCATTCAAACAGCATATTACGTACATCTGTTATCAAACGATAAATAAAAGCGAATGGTGCAAGTAATAAACGAATGGAAACACTCTTCCGGTTCATCGGTGTTGATTATAAATCCTTGAAGTCATAGGGAAGGCGAGCCTGGATACCGCTTGTTTGTTTAATCGTTTTCAGCACCCGGAACAATTCCAGGTCTTCTCCAAGTGCATTTTTAATGACGGTTGATTTCACTTCACCCATTTGTTTCTTCAGATATTCCGTAATCGGATCGCTGGAGCCGGATACGGTTTTAACGCTGTACTCCGTCAGGCCGGCCAATTCGGCTGCTACTTCCACAGCGCGGTCAAGGTCGCCTATTTCATCCACAAGGCCTCTTTCCAGCGCCTGTTCACCAGTCCATACGCGTCCTTGTCCCACATTGTCGATTTCTTTTTTGCTTTGGCCCCTTCCTTCGGAGCACCGGGTTAGAAACACATCATAAGTATGTTCCACATAGCCTTGCAGCAGCGCCTTTTCATCCTCGCGCATGGGACGCGACAGATCTCCCATATCCGAATAGTTATTTGTTTTCACAACATCCGTTGTCAGGTCCATTTTATCAAACAAGCCTGCGACATTCGGAAACATGCCGAATACGCCGATAGATCCCGTCAGCGTATTAGCTTCCGATATGATTTTGTCGGCCGCACACGAAATATAATAACCTCCCGACGCCGCAACATTTCCCATGGAAATAACAATTTTCTTATCTTTTTTAATGTCATTGACCTGTTTCCAGATCTGTTCCGACAGGTAAGCGCTTCCTCCCGGAGAATTTACGCGCATTACAACAGCCTTTACCTTATCATCTTTTTTCAGTTTGATAAGTTCATCCACCAGTTTTTCCGTAATATAATTGTTTTTATTGTATACGGGAACATTGTCCGAATCTATAATCTCACCTTCGGCATATATAACGGCTACCAGGTCTTTCTTTTTTACGGAAATTTTCTTTTTAATATTTTTCATCTGAGCTATGCTGATGGTCTTTAGCTTCTTGTCCGATTCAATACCGGTTCGTTCTTTTATATAGTTTTCAACATCCTCACGATATTTTAATTCATCCACAAGCCCACATTCCACCGCTTTTTCCGCCGAAGAAAACATAAAACCCTTATCAATAAAGTCATTGACCTGATCTTTTGAGATATTACGTGCGGATGCGATATTATTCACCGTATTGTTCCAGATACTCTGCTGATAGGAAGTGATCTGTTCGCGGTTTGCATCACTCAGTTTATCGAGCATGAACGGTTCGACGGCGCCTTTATATGTTCCCACTTTAAAAATCTGCATTTCTACTCCGGCTTTTTTCAGAATACCTTTATAAAAGGTGGTTTGTGAGGCAAGTCCCGTCAGCTGTAATAAACCCTGGGGATTCAAAAACACTTCATCGGCTACGGACGAAAGATAATACCCTTTCTGGGTATAATTATCCGCATAAGCGACAATAAATTTCCCGCTCTCCCTGAAATCCGTTAATGTGCGGCGTATCACATCAATGTTGGCCGTTCCGGTTGACAGGTTAGAAACGTCAAGATAGATTCCTTCTATTTTATCATTTTCTTTTGCCTCCTTTATGGCCGAAAGTATATCTTTCAGGGAAGAAGAATTATCCGATCCGAACAAGCTTCCAAACTGGTTTTCGGATGAGGTTTCCGTCAGGCTTCCTTTGATCGGAAGCCGGAGTACTTTTTCATCGTTTTTAGGCACATAAATAGCGGATGAACTGCTCAGGGCTGATATCATCCCGATAAGCGTGAAAAATCCCATCAGGGTGAAAATGCCGATACTGATAAAAGCTCCCAACGCGGAAGCAAACATCATTTTGAAAAACTGCTTCATAAATAATTTGTTTTAAATAAATACCTGATCCGGGCCAACAAAAAAACAATTTGCCTTGAATCTTAATGATAAAATGCAAAGTTAGTATAAAATTTCCAATATAAACACAAACAGGTGAAAATTTCAGGCAAAATTTGTGGAAAATATACACAAACATGGTGCACATTTTAGGCGTGGTTATCACACAAGCCCTAAATCGGAGGCATTTTGCAGCAACTGTGCGGTATTATGCGCATCGAGTTTGATATTCAATCGTTGCCGGTAGGCGCGGACCGTATTGAGGCCCAAATACATCTTATCGGCTAATTGCGGCAGCGTGTAACCCTCTGCAATCAATTGCAACAGTTCGTTCTCGCGGCGGGTGAGTTCTACCGGACTGTTCTCTTTCTTCCGGAGGGAGCGGTTTACTTCCCCACACAAATAGCGTTTGCCGGAGGCGACCATGCAGATACCTTCGAGCAACTCGTCAGGATCCAGATTCTTCAGTGCATA
>JAIRSF010000127.1 GCA_031255595.1 Tannerella sp. | reverse complement strand
ATAGTACCCGAATCGTCCGTTTCATTTGCCAGCGCGAGCAATTTATGGTATTTTGTCAGCAGGGTTTTCATTGTTTCAATGAGCTGATTCAATCCGGCTGCCCAATCCGATACGTTGTGTGTTTCTTTAATTTCCGCTATTTTGAGGTATTCCGAGAAACGGTTTTCCGGATGTCCCCCCAGCATGGCGATACGCTCTGCCAGTTCGTCGATCGCCGACGCTTCGTTGTTGTAATAATCTTCGTACAAGGCGTGCAGTTCGAAGAACTTATCCCCTTTGATGTCCCAGTGCAGACCTCTCAGGTTTGTATAATAAACCTGACGGTTTGCTAATAAATCGTTTAAACATGCTCTGTTTTTTTCTGTTGCTGCGGAATCTAATCCGATAAAATTTTTAGTTGCCATAATTTTTTTTTTAATGATTTGGTAAATGAATTTTTTATTTTGCTACAAATATAAGGATATAAATGGTGTTTGTCAAATTGACAATGTTTATATTTGTATCAATTTTATCAATAAACCTTATAAATATGACGATTCAACAATTAGAATACATTATTGCGGTCGATAATTACCGGCATTTTGCGAAAGCAGCGGAAGCGTGTTATGTAACCCAACCTACCTTAAGTATGATGATTCAAAAACTTGAAGACGAGCTGGACGTAAAAGTCTTTGACCGGATGGTTCAGCCGGTAGCGCCGACTGAAATAGGAGAAAAAATCATCAAACAGGCCCATACGTCCATTTTTCACTTTAACCAGATCAAAGAGCTGGTGAACAATGAAAAAGATATCCTGATCGGCAACTTCAAACTGGGCGTCATCCCCACCATAGCGTCATACCTTGTTCCCGAGTTGTTGAGGTTTATCAACCAATCGGAAATTGAAATTAACCTCTTAATGCAGGAAATTCCAACCTACGTGATTGTAGAAAATGTGCTGAACGGTAAGATAGACGGTGGCCTGGCCGCAACACCGTTAAAAAATCCGCACCTGGTAGAAATCCCTATTTATTATGAGAAGTTTTATGCCTATCTTTCTCCCGAAGATGAGTTTTTTGACCAGGAAGAGATCGATCTCAAAGACATTGATATCCGGCACGTCTGGCTTTTGAATGATATCCATTGTCTGCGTGGACAAGTAGAAACTCTCTGCAAAAAGAAAAAAGAAGACGACCAACACAAGACGGCAAATTATGAATCCGGCAGCCTGGATACATTGATTAATATCGTCGACTACAACGGAGGACTTACCATTATTCCCGAAATGACGGCCATGGGATTACCCGAAGAGAAGCAAAACAACCTTCGCAAAATAAAAGGAGATGTTTCGGTCAGGGAGATCAGCTTAGTCGTCAGTCGTGATTTTGTGCGGCAAAAAATGGCCGGAGCCATTGTAGATATGATCAAAGGTGCGGTGCCCAAATCTATGCTTAACCCTGAACTTAAGAAATTTGTTATAGATGTCCAATACTAATCTTTGACTTCTTCATAATCAACATACTCCCCTTCATTTTCAGAGATCACTTTTTTCTTCGGCGACGTTCGCCGTTGCGTACGGGAAGATGAAGAGGAGTTACTTCTTTGTTGCGACGAACGATTTTGTTGTGCGGAACCTCCGAATAAAAATCTCAGGATTGAACGCAACAAAAACGGAATCACAAAGATAATAACAAACAATATGGCTAAAATTTTCGGCATACCGGCTTCCTGTAATTAATAATTACCGACAAAAGTACATGAAAAACTTATGTTTTCCAAGTGCGTAAAATGAAAAAAGTAATTCGGCGATTATTTTTTTATTCCAACCGTCGCGTATTGCCACACGATATCCCCGGCTGTAAACAGGACCGTAGCCGGGTCCGGTGTTATTATAACCGGGTCAAAAAACGATGGAACAAAAAAACAAGGCCTGCAAAGCCGCAAAAACAGTAAAACGAAAATATTGTATATGAAAACTTTTATCCGAAACCATTCAACTTTTTTGTTAAGCAGCGCACTGTTGGTGTTGCTATGCTTCAATTACAAGTGGTCGTTTAATACATTTGCCCAAAACGGTTTTTTATCCGGGCAGCAGCAATATAAAAGAGTGCGAACGGCTATTGCGGAGAAAGGAAAAAATGTATCCGCTAATCTGAGTGCCAACGGATTGAGTACGGAAAATGTTCATGTCCTGTTCGTTGCATACAAGGCAGAGAATCGGTTGGAATTGTATGCGCGGAAGAAAACCGACTCAATATACAAACGAATAGCGATTTACACTATTTGCGCCGCATCGGGTAGGTTAGGCCCTAAACGGAGGGAAGGCGACGGCCAGGTGCCTGAAGGTTTTTATCATATAGACCGCTTCAACCCTGTCAGCAATTTCTATTTGTCGCTCGGAATCAATTATCCGAACAGGTCGGACAGTCGGAAAAGTTCGGCAAAACGCTTAGGTGGCGATATTTTTATTCACGGCTCTTGTGTGACAATCGGTTGCCTGCCGATGACCAACGACAAAATCAAAGAAATCTACCTCTATGCCGCCTATTCCCGTAACAACGGACAAATAAAACCTCCCGTCTATATCTTCCCTTTTCGTATGACGGATGAAAATATGGGTAAATATAAAGACCGATATTCGGATAATCGGGCATTAATCGATTTTTGGGAGAATCTGAAAACAGGATATGACAAATTCGTAGTTGACAAAACGGAATTAAGCATTACGGTAGACAACAGGGG
>JAIRSF010000099.1 GCA_031255595.1 Tannerella sp. | reverse complement strand
AATCATTGGGCAGATGATGAAGTTATAGATTTTTTGTGTCGGTAGCTAAATCAGACGCAAACACGCTTCCCGGACTCTGACCTTACTCTTTGTTTCTCTTTAGTCTCAAAATAGGGACTCTTTGATTTCCTTACAGGTCAGGAATTCTGAAATTGGCGGAGCTTTTTTGCTTTTATTGAAGATTGAATGTTGAATGCTGAAAACTGAAACAGGACGACACACGATTTTGCAGATGATCCAAGGTTAAGCCGGCTTTGATCATTTTGCAGGTGATCCCCCCAAAAAAAGATCCGAATATTATCATTCGGATCCTTTTTCTTGTTGTCTCACCAGGATTCGAACCTGGACAAACAGAACCAAAACCTGTTGTGCTACCATTACACCATGAGACAATCCGGCGCTTTCTATTAAAGCGGCGCAAAGGTAAAGGTATTTTATTACATTTGCAACTATTTTTTCTGAAATCTATTTAGCGATGAGTAAATAATAATTTTTCTTACCGCGCTGGATAAGCAGATATTTGCCGTTCAGCAGATCATGAGAGCTTATGACGGCATCATAATCCGTCAGCTTCTCTTTGTTAACACTCACACCGCCGCTTTGTACCAGTTTGCGCAGTTCTCCTTTCGACGGAAAAACGGCCGCTTTATCGGTACACAATTCCACAATTTTAATGCCGGCAGCTAATTCGTCGCGTGATACCTCAAACCGGGGAACCCCTTCGAACACAGACAGTAATGTATCTTCATCAATTTTCTTCAAAGCCTCCGAAGTGGCATTGCCGAACAGGATATTAGACGCCTCTACGGCTGCGCGGTAGTCTTCTTCGGAATGTACCATTCGGGTTACTTCCCGGGCCAGGCATTTTTGCAATGCACGCAGGTGAGGGGCCTCCGCCTGTTCTTTCTCCAAAGAGGCAATCTCTTCCCGGCCCAACGCTGTAAAGATTTTGATATATTTGGCGGCATCATCATCGCTCACATTTAGCCAGAACTGGTAAAACTTGTAAGGCGACGTATAACGGCGATCCAACCAGACGTTGCCGGATTCCGTTTTGCCGAACTTACCGCCGTCGGCTTTTGTGATCAGCGGGCATACAAGGGCAAACGCTTCCGCTTCTGAACCCAAAGTGCGACGTATCAGTTCGGTTCCGGTCGTAATGTTCCCCCATTGATCCGAACCTCCCATCTGGAGGCGGCATCCCTCGTGCTGATATAAATATAAATAATCGTATCCCTGTAGTAACTGATATGAAAATTCGGTAAACGACATACCCACATTAGACTCTGCACTGAGGCGTTTCTTTACGGAATCTTTTGCCATCATATAATTAACCGTCAGATGCTTACCGATGTCGCGGATAAAATTAAGAAACGTATAATCCTTCATCCAGTCGTAGTTATTAACCAGCTTTGCCGCATTGGGAGCGTCCGAGTCAAAATCGAGGAACTTGGCTAATTGTTTTTTGATACGATCCTGGTTATGACGCAAAGTCGCTTCGTCCAGCAGATTGCGTTCGGCCGATTTCAATGAAGGATCGCCGATCATGCCGGTGGCGCCGCCTATGAGCGCTATCGGACGGTGTCCTGCACGCTGGAAATGTTTTAAGATCATAACGCTCACCAGGTGTCCGATATGCAGGGAGTCTGCCGTCGGGTCAAACCCAATATAAGCGGATGTCATCTCTTTTTGTAACCGTTCTTCCGTTCCGGGCATCAGGTCATGTACCATGCCTCTCCATTTCAGTTCTTCAACAAAATTCATCGTAATTATTATTTATTTTAACAGCGTGCAAAGATACTCCCTATGTTTGTATTTTGAAAATAATAGCGGCAATAAAAACCTTACACAACTTTCAGGGATTATTTAACGAAGTATCGTATTAGCCGTTTCATTGCGGCAATTCGGCGATTGTGAAATGCCCTTCGAGGCGGTATTACCGTTTTAAATAGGGGG
The DNA here is from genome assembly GCA_031255595.1 of Tannerella sp. Taxonomy (GTDB): domain Bacteria; phylum Bacteroidota; class Bacteroidia; order Bacteroidales; family Tannerellaceae; genus Tannerella. The sequence continues at coordinate 2,249 of JAIRSF010000099.1, read as the reverse complement.
TAAAAAGGTGGTAAGAAAATCGAAAATTTCCTTGGATAATTCGTGTACGGTGATACCGAGTTGTTTTGCTATGTGTTTGTAGACGTCGCGTATGTCGGTATTCAGATTATCCGTTTCGGCAAGGAGGTGATGGCTTTCCCAGGCAACTTTCAGGGCATTGATGTGGCTGCGACGTATGCCGAATGAAAGGTACAATCCTGCGTTAAGTAACTGAACGGCAAGCGCCTCTTTTCCCCCGAAACCATGAATGATCCAAGGCATGGCCGGTTTCTCGGTTTTACGAATGTGTAATAATTCATCCCAGGCTTTTACGCAATGTATGATAAGTGGTTTTCCGATTTCTTCGGATAGGTGTATATGTGCCGTAAACAATTCTCGTTGCCGGTCTAAATCAAGGGTGTTTTTAGCCGTAACTTTGTCTAATCCGGTTTCACCGATTGCGACGACCGAAGGAAGTGATGCGTATTCGAACACTTTCTTCATCTGTTTCTTATCGGGATCCCATGGGTGAATGCCGACTGAATAGTATTCGGTGAAACAATCGGTTCCGGTAGATCCGGACGAGCTATCGGAAAGGATCCGGTTGGCGGACGCTTCTATCGGATTGTGCGGATCACATACATTTACCGATATGATCGCCACATCTTCGGGACGCCGCGCCGGTTGGTGTGTATGTATATCGTAGTAAGTCATTATCGGATGGATATCCGGCACATGTTACGGCACAGGATCATATCCGCTTCCTCCCCATGGATGGCATCGCAGGATCCGTTTTATTGCCAGCCGGCTACCTTCGAACGGCCCGTATTTTTTCAACGCCTGTACGGCATATTCCGAGCAGGTAGGCGTATACCTGCAACTGGCCGGCGTTAGGGGGGATATACAATATCGGTAGAAATAGACCGGTATCAAAAGAATCTGTGTCAACAGCCGTTTCATAAGTTTTCTTTTTGACGGATAACAGTAAACGCTTTCAGGACAGCTTTTTTCATATCCGCATAGGGCCTTACCTCATTACATACGTACATGAAGGCCATTTGAAGATGCTTTTCACCTTGTTTGCAATGGCTCAAAAAATCATTTTTGTTCAGGCGGTATGCTTCACGTATCAGGCGTTTGATCCGGTTACGTTGTACGGCCTGCCGGATTCGCTTTTTCGGTACACCGATTAAAACGGAAATGCCGGACGCCGGCGAAATATTTCCGGCATCCGACAAATATACGATTCGCAAAGGATACGATATAAAAGATTGTCCGTCATCAAACAAACGGTCAATATCCTTTTTCAAATACAGTCGTTCGCTTTTAGGAAAAAACTTCCTTTCATTGGCTTCCATTTTTTTTGACTTGGCCCATTTCTTTTTTCAAATATTGCTCAAGGGCGGCAGTCATAGAGGGCGCTTCCGGTGTCGGCGCTTTGATATCGAGGCGCAGCCCGGCATCGACGGCAGCTTTGGCTGTTGTCGGCCCAAAACAACCGATGCGGATATCTTCCTGCTTGAATTTTGGGAAGTTTTTCAACAGGGAAGATATGCCGGAAGGACTGAAAAACAGAAGCATATCATAGTCAAATGCCTCATTTTCCTTAAAATTGTTGCTAACGGTACGATACATCGTCGCCGTTTTGTAATAAATCTTTTTTGCATCCAGACTGATCATCAGATCGTCTTTATGAACATCGGAAACCGGAATCAGATATTTTTCTTTCGGATGTTTCCCGACCAGTTTAACCAAATCATCCTGCTTTCCGTTTTGTCCGAAGAATACTTTACGTTTGCGATATACGATATATTTTTGCAGATAGACGGCAATTGTTTCCGTTATACAAAAATACTTCATTGTTTCGGGAATCGTAATGCGCAATTCTTCGCACAGATTAAAAAAGTGGTCTACCGCCGTTCGAGCTGTGAAAATAACCGCACTGTAGTCCAGGATAGAAACTCGCTGTTGCCTGAACTCTTTCGCAGATAACGGTTCTACCTTGATGAACGGACGGAAGTCTATTTCTACGCCGTATTTTTTTGCAATGTCAAAATAAGGGGATTTGTTCGAAGTAGGCTGGGGTTGGGATACCAACATTTTTTTGATAGTCACTGCCATATATTATTTTTTTCGATAATATTATACATATAAATCAAGCCTTCATATAAAAATACCAACGGTATAATTTCTTGGGCGCAAAGATACAAACTAAAAAATAAAAACCCCGTGTTTTTGTTTAAAAAGATGTGAATGAATCTATAAATCAG
>JAIRSF010000108.1 GCA_031255595.1 Tannerella sp. | reverse complement strand
GTACTCGAAGGGGGACTTGAACCCCCACAGCCGCAATGGCCAAGGGATTTTAAGTCCCTCGTGTCTACCGATTCCACCATTCGAGCTTGTATTAACACATTTTGTGAGCGAAAGACGGGACTCGAACCCGCGACCCTAACCTTGGCAAGGTTATGCTCTACCAACTGAGCTACTTTCGCAAATATTATTAAAATATCTCCGAAACGCTTTCCGGATAACGGTTGCAAAGGTAAGAAAAAAAATAAAAATGAAAAATGATTCTGTGTTTTTTTCAAAAAAAACAGTTGACAGCCTTTATGTGATTTAAAATATCGGTTGTTTTACCGATGACAATTGGAAGCAAATAACCAAAAAGCTATAAAAATAAAAAGAATTGCTCATGGTATATATAAAAAAATTGTACCTTCGCTTTTTTATAAACCGGTACGAATGGTTTCGGCAGCATAAAACGCTTCGCACAAAAGGACAAAACAGTTAATGGTTTGTTTAGCGAAGCCAGGCAAATGTTACATTGATTTTGTCCGACCGAAGCATTAAGCTTAATGAGTGAAACGGACGAAACCTTGCCTTTTGGGTATTTTTGAGGTAAGCAAAAAGTATGAATCGTATAATATAATCACTAAAATATGGACTCAGTAATTTGCGGAATACAACAAGTTGGGATCGGTGTTGCCGACATGAAGGAAGCTTTCGGATGGTATATCAAAGCTTTCGGATGTGATATTAAGATACTGGAAGACGACAAACCTGCGGAGCGTATGCTTCCCTATACAGGAGGAAAACCGCAGCCGAAACAGGCTATTCTGGCTATCAACCTGCGGGGAGGAGGAGGATTTGAGATCTGGCAGCCCAAAGGACGCGCCCTGAAATATCCGGCGGAGAAACCACGTCCGGGAGATGTCGGTATATTCGCGTGCAAAATCAAAAGTTCCGATATCGAACGCTCCTATCATCACCTGAAACAACTACAGGGAGCGAACCTGTTAGGAGGCATCGAAGAAAATCCTGCCGGGAAGAAGCATTTTTTCCTTTACGATCCATACGAAAATCTCTTTGATGTGGAAGAAGATGATTATGTGTTTTCCAAGACCGACAAACCGACCGGGGGAGTAAACGGTGTGACTATCGGAGTAACGGATCCGGACAGATCGGCAAATTTCTACAGCAAACTGCTGGGGTATGATATGGTCGAATACGATGAAAGCGGTATATTCGCGGATCTAAAAAATATATACGGAGGAGAAAAACGCCTGCGCCGTATGATGATTAAACCGTCCGCTCCGATGCAAGGGCCTTTGTGCGAAATTATGGGCACCTCACATATTGAACTCATACAATCGCCGGATATACAACCCGTAAGACTTTATGAAAACCGATGGTGGGGCGATCCGGGGTTTATTCACCTGTGTTTTGACATCCGGCACATGGCCGGTATCAAAAAAAAGGCGGAAGCATTGGGACATCCGTTTGTCTGTGACAGCGGAGCCGATTTCCGGATGGGTGAGGCCGGAGGTCATTTCACCTATGTGGAAGATCCCGACGGTACTTTAATAGAGTTTGTAGAAACGTTTAAGATACCTGTTCTGAAAAAATTAGGGATTTACCTTCATCTCAAAAACAAAGACGACCGCAAACCCCTGCCCCGTTATATCACCAAAGCGTTACGATTCCTGAAAGTGAAAGATATATAATGGTCGTTCCCCACCCCGGCGGTATCATCATTCGTCCGCTTCAAATGAAGGCAGATTGTTTTTCCAATATACCTTTTTATTGGATATATACCAGGTTTTCCCTTTGTCGTTATTACCCTGATAAAACAAATACGTCTTGCCGTCATTATCTGTAAATATATGGGGATGCCCCGATTCGCTTTCGTTCCATTCGCCGGGTTTCCCATTCGGCAAAAAAGGCTCCGGGAACAACCTGTTCCATGTAAGCCCGTCATCACTCACAGCGACTCCCACCTGTTGCGGCCAATTATTATAGGCTCCCGCATAAAACATATACATCCGGCCGTTTTGCACCGTTATGGAAGCGCCTTCTATACACTCGCCTTCCCACGACAGTTCCGGGAATAAGAGAGGAGCCTCCCGGGAAACCTGTGTCCAATCTTCCCGGTTAAAATCGGTTCCCTGCGGCGCTACGGCTGCTCCAAGCATTTGTATTTTAAAATCAGGATCGCGGGTCGCAAAATAAAGAAAATATTGACCGTTAAATTCACAGACTTCGGCATCAATCGCACGTCCGCAATTCCAGTGGCCTGTAGGGCGGAATATGGGGTTCGTGGCATTACGCGTGAAGTTTATACCGTCTTGCGACACCGCATGGCATATCGCATCTTTAGGCCCGTTACCATACGTCTGATAAAACAGATGAACCTTTCCGTTCCTTACCAGAGCGCCCGGAGCGCATAGTCCTTTTTTCTCGTAATCGGCCCCGGCTGCCGGCGTGATTTCACCGACTTTTTCCCAGTCGATGAGATTCTTACTTTCCGCAATACCGATATTCCAGCCGGATTCGGCAACTCCTTTTTTGGGCGGTATGGAATAATACATCAGATAGCGTCCCTCGAAATTTACCACATGAGGATCTTTCGAGAAAGGAACACCGACGCGGGAGGTATCGCCAAACATCATACGCCCTGCCTGTGCGTTTGCATACAACGCAGAAACAATAGCAAGCAAAATAAAAACATTTTTTCTCATCCGATTAATATCTATTTATAACATAATTCCAACCAAAAAGCAGAGCGGAAAAACCGACCATCTCCTCTTTTTCTGCAAAATTATGATTTTTTGCGAAAAAATGGAAAGGCGGCAATGAAAATTATGTTTTTAGCGAACAATTATTTTTTGTATCGAATGGAAATCAATCCCTTCAATTTTAATTAGATAAATACCTCTTGATGTGCCGAATGGTATTTGTATGTGATTATCTTTGTGCAGAAACTGCTGTGATATCAATTGACCCGACAGGCTGTACAACAGTATATTGAATTTGCCGGACTGGCTGCCGAAAAAATTTAATCTCACCGATTCGCCCGCTTTAACCGGGTTAGGAGATATCATTACGGTTTTATCCTTTTTATCTTTCTCAACAGGGGCGATACCGGATGAGGCGTCATAATTAAATATAACGGTAGTAACCGAACGGTTAGGGATGGAAACGGTTTGCACCACGCCGTCCGATATTGTTTGACGATTGTCCCTTTTCAGATTCGAGTTTGAAGAGGTTACATATTTTTCAACCGATAACAGTGTAGCGGTTTGATTCTCTACGGACATGTCGAGGGTATAATCCGCCTTGTCCATGTTGACATATACGGCGACAATCTTCGAATTATCGGAGGCGATATAGGCGGAGCCCATCAATCCGTTCGGATTGTCTGCCCCGCTGAGTTCGATACGTTTATATCCGGGACGTACGAACAGGCTATAATTTCCCAAAGCCCACAGGGAGGAACGAGCATCGGCGCCGCTGTTCCTTGGGTCGGTTACGGAACCGTACACTCCGTCATAAGGGAGCAGTCCGATCAAGAGAAACCTGTTCTTATGCCCCCAGCGTTCCATATCCATGCTTGTCCAGTACGACCACGACGAAACATTCGCTATCGTTAAGTCGGCATGGATAATCTTTGCAGTGAACAGGGCGATATCCATGTAGGAGGCTTCATTGTAGTCGGCCGGGAAGCCTGCATTTTGAGGAGGATCGCCCAGCATGCTCCATTCGGTTTGATAGAGTTTCAGTCCGTACTTTGCAGCTTCTTCCGCAACTCTTGTTCTTACGTTTGTCAATGTAGCGTTATTGGCGTATGTCCAATAACTGTGTCCACCTACGACAGGCTCTACCGAGTTTAGATTCCCGATATAATTAGAAGACCCGGTATCAAAAAATTGGTAGATCTGACGGTTTGCATGTCCGTTATTACCGTAAAGATAATCCCAGGAACCGGCTTCGGTGAGCAATATTTTCGAACGTAAGTTCCGTTTCGATAAGGAACGATCCAGTTCTGTTGCCAATTTCTTTATATCGGCATTAGTCCATGGGCTTCCTTCCTGTCCGCCGTCTTTCCATTCGTACTGAGGCTCATTGACCGGACTTATAAATCTAACCGGAATCTTTTTACGGTCGAAATATTCCGCTACGGTTGCCATATATTCTGCAAAACCGGTATAACCGTCATCTTTCAGATTTCCGTTCACTCCACCGGCGCTGTAACCTTTGCCGTTCTTTGTCATGTGTACCGGAGGCGAATTGGAGAATAAGACGAATTGGTCGCAGCCGTATTCTTTCGCTTTTTCGAGGAAATACTGTTGTCCGGCATGTTTTGTCCAGTCGTAGCTTCCGTCCGGGTTCAGGAAGCACTGTGTCCGGCGCGACAGGTCTTCGATTCCGCTGTTTGCTCCCTGTTCTTCGGTTCCCGCACCCAGGTTGAAACGCCACATGGAGAGGCCGATCCCTTCCGGGTTTCCATCGGCATTTTGTTCGCGGCTGAACAGCCACTTCGCAATTTTTTCTTTTGCCGAGTCCGACCAGTAACGCCCTGTATAATTACCCATCCAGCAATCGGAAGCGCCGAAACTTTCGACCGTCTGATACGTTACGGACGGGTTTATTCTCACGACGCCGGGAGGCGGAACAACTCCATTGGTGACAAATTCAATATCGTCCAGATAGTATGCAGCTTCGCCCCATCCACTTCGCGGATCACCCCAATTACAGCTAAGGACAATATAGATGGAATGGATCGTCTGACCTTTTTTTGCACTTAAATTTATTTTAAGCTGTTCCCATTCGGCATTTCGGCTCAACTTACCCTGATATATTTCGTGCTCGTCTTCACGCCCGTTAATACCGACACGAAAGTTTTTCGGCTGAATAGAGCGGTATACTTTCATCTGAAGGTACGAATCGCCGTCGTGCGGGATTGAAAGCGGAGTATTCAAATGCAGGCAAACGATATTGCCCCACCAGTCCGCGTCGGCAATGTTTATTGCTCCAAAGCATTTATTCGAAGTGTTGAGGCCGGATTTATCCGGGTTATCGTATATGGCGGGTTCGCCGTTTGCGGTAAATAAATTCCGGTTGTATTCCTCTATCGAAAAATCCGGCGACACGTTTTCATACGACGATTCGAATGTGGATAATACCGTCGTGACAAAATCAGCCGGTTTCAATACGAAACCGAAACATAAAAAGAACGACAGATATAATATTTTCTTCATAGCGATCGGAGTGGATGTATAGTTATTTTTTCATTTCACCGATATCTCCACTTCCGCCCCTTTGAGCCAGGGGGAAGTAAAATCGACTTTGACGTTTCCGGTTTCGCCGGTAGCCTGTATATAGGCAAGGATACGTCCGAGGAACACCCGGTGGCGGTTGTCCGTATAGTCGGTCATGTCGTGATTATTGCCGGCTTCCAGCCCCAAAAGACGGGCAGGCCCCTGAATCGTACAGGTTATTTCGTCGTCGGAGATCATAACCGGAACGCCTTTTTCATCTACCACTTGTAAGGTTATGCACGCCAAACCTCCATTTTCGGATATTTCGGCGACGCTTTTTTCCACCCGGATCGCATACGGGCGGGAGGATGTCCGAACGGCATAGCGGGCTGTTTCCTTTCCCGTTTGATCCAGTCCTATAACTTCCAGTTTGCCCGGTTGAAAAGGTATATCCCAGTGGATGATACCCGTCTTATCGTCGTAAGGCTTCGTTTCGCCCACAAGTTGCCCGTTTAGCTCCAGGCGAGCCTGTGCCGCATTGGTATAGCAAACTACACGAATCGTCCGCCCTTCTTCATAATTCCAGACAGGCCAGGCATCCTGCGAGAGGAAGTTTGCCATGCGTTGCGTAAACGGATAGGCGCCAATATAGGCCATCGGCTTATCAGACCATAACGATTGGCGGAAGTAACCTCGCGGCTTGATGAAACTTCCAAAATCAAGAAGACCGGAATAAAATCCGCGCGAAGGCCAGCGCCCCGACTCCCCCAGATAATCAATGCCCGTCCACAGGAATTGACCGAAGATATATTCATTGTCCGTTACCGCTTTCCAGGCTCCTATGCTATGACCGTTTTCACTCCCGTAAATCACCCGGTTCGGATATTTTTCGTGGTCGCCGGCATAGAGGCTTTCCGTATAGTTATAGCCGGCAATGTCTAATGCGCCGGGATATTCCGTCCGGTTCGACATGGCTACTCCGGCAAGACCGGCCGTAACCGGACGCGATTGATCATATTCCTTTACAGCTTTCACGAGGCGCATGGCAATACCGCCGAGGCGCATGGCGTCGGGAGCATCCTTTTTGTATCCTCCGAACATGGGCTGGGTGAATCCGGTATCTTTCCCCCCGTCAAGAACGGGATGGGAATACGGGTCATTCGGATAATCTACTTCATTACCGATGCTCCATGCAAAAACAGACGGGTGATTCCGGTCGCGGCGCACCAGATCGGACAAGTCCCGTTCGCCCCATTCTTCAAAAAAATCGTATGAACCCTGGTAAAGCGGCTCGCCCACATTCCATCCTTTAATCCATTTACGTTTCGGAAATTCCCATTCGTCGAAAGCTTCATTCAACACCAACATTCCGAGTTCATCGCATAATTCGTACAGATCGGGAGCCTGCGGGTTGTGGCTGGTACGTATGGCGTTGCATCCTATTTTCTTCAGCGTAAGCAACCGCTGCCGCCATACTTCCTGCGGAACGGCGGCGCCCAACACTCCGGCATCGTGATGAAGGCATACTCCTTTCATCTTCATCCATTGCCCGTTTAATGCAAAACCTTTGTCGGGATCGAACGTAAAGGTGCGGAAACCGGTCGTTGTGACGGCATGGTCTATTTCTTTCCCGTCTTTCAACACCCGCGTCCGAAGCGTATAAAGCGCCGGGGTGTCCACACTCCACAGCGAGGGTTTGTTCACCCGCAAATCAAAGTTTATTTTACCTTTTGCGCCCGAAGCAACATTCACCTTGCCGGAAGTGTTTGCCACTTTTATTCCCGAAAGATCATACAGTTCGCTTACAACGGTGAGTGCAGACCGGGCCTCCGATTCGTTTTCAATTTCCACTTCGACCTTCAGTATACCTCTGTTTTTCTCGACAACCGGACAGGCATACACTCCCCATTGCGCGATGTGGACGGGGTTGGAATAGATCGCCCATACATTGCGATAGATGCCCGAACCCGTATACCACCGGGAATCGGCGCTCTGACTGTGGTCAACGCGAACGGTTATGCAGTTGTCTTCCCCGTACCGGACATAAGGGGTAGCATCGTACATAAATGAAATATACCCGTTGGGGCGTTTGCCCAAAGAATATCCGTTGAAAAACACTTCACTGCGGTTATAAACGCCTTCGAAATAAAGAAAGAGTTTCGCGCCCTGCTTTTCTTCCGGGACAAACAGGTTTTTGCCGTACCAGCCGATACCGCCGGGAAGGTAACCTGTGGCGCTTGCCAGTGTGGGGCTTAGCGGTTCTCTCACGCTCCAGTCGTGAGGCAGATCTGTTTTTTGCCACAGATTGTTAAACTCCGAAACAGGTTTGTCTGCCGCGTTTTTCAGGGTGAAATACCAATCTTTATTTATTTTTTCGGGCGTCCCGAACGAAACCTGGGCGTAGCCCACCGTTACGAAAACCAAGGCAATGATTGCCGGTAAGAACATTTTTTTATTCATCGTTCCTTTTGTATTTATGAATCTGCGCCGAGAACCCCGTTCACACGCCTTGTGCAGGCGAGGCCTGTTTTGTGAGAAACGCGTTTCCCGGGCAAATTCGTTTATTAACAGAAAACTCCGCCGTTCCCGGAATCGACTCGCTATACGATTCTTCCCCGAACGGCGGAACAGATAATTAATTCCAGCCGGGGTTCTGCACAATAGAACCGTTCGACATAGTTATTTCGTAGAGTGGAATCGGAAACAGGAGATCCCGCATTTCGTTAAAGGTGATGCCCTTATCGCTTGCTTCGCCCTGGTTTTCCCATTCGAAAAGATCGGCCGTACTCTCGGTGGTGTTGTACCTCACAAACGAGCCGTTAGCCCCCATCAGATTGCATATCACTTTCTTTCCATTGTCGTCGTTCCAACGGCGGATGTCGTACAGGCGGTTGTGTTCGAGTGCAAGTTCCAGGCGGCGTTCTTCGCGAATAGCTTTGCGCAGGTCGTTTCCGCCGGCCTCGATGTCGCCGAGTCTGGCGCGGTTGCGGACTTTGTTCAAAGCGCTTCTTGCCGGTGTGTCATCGTTCAGCTCGTTACAAGCCTCGGCATACATCAGCAACACATCGGCATAACGCAATATGCGGTGATTCAGAGGAATCTTGTCGATGTTATACACTTCCGGGCGTTTGTCGACAGGCACAAAGAATTTGCGGTTAATACGCGCCGATTTATGATCCTTGGGGTCAATAATGTAGCAGTTTGCATCCCAACCGTATTTCTCGATATAGCTGTTGTAAGTATCCATCCTTTTGCTGTTCTCAATAAACACATCGAAGTTGTTTTCGCCCGCTATTTCGGTGCAACCGCTTTTTATGAGAGTCCATTTCAGGCGCTCGCTGTCGCCGGCGTCAATAAAGGCTTTCTCAAGATGGCTTGTGGGCTGGCACCAAGACCATCCGTCGCCGGGGCCGTTGCGCGTACCGGTTATAACCGTCAGCGAGCCGCCTAAAGCATACACGCCGTCGTACGTATATTGCACTTCAAACAAGCCTTCTATGCTGTTGTTATGATCGACAGACCATACATCGCCGAAGTCGGGAAGCAGGTCATACTCCTGCTCATCTATTACGGTTTTGAGGGCCGTACGGGCTTCCGTCCATTTTTCCTGATAGAGGTAAACTTTTCCAAGCAGCCCTAAAGCGGCTCCGCGGGTAACGCGCCCCATGTCGCCGGACGAATATCCGCTGCGTTGCGGCAGCACATCGGCGGCGGCTTTCAGGTCGTCTTCAATGAATGTGTACACCTGACCTGCTTCGGCACGAGTGATCCCTTCAATTTCTTCCGGCATCAGAAAACCGGTAATCAACGGCACGCCGCCAAAATTTTTCACAAGTTCAAAGTAAAAGTAAGCGCGAAGGAACCGGGCTTCGGCCAGCAGGCGTTCTTTCATCTCTTCGTTAACGATAGGCGCTTCCGGTATCTTTTCAATAGCGACGTTGCACTTCAGGATACCTTTGTAGCGATATTGCCAGAAGTTGGAGATAAGGCCGTTCGACTGTCCGGTGCTTTGGAAGTGCGACAGCGAAGTATAATCGCTCGCCTGGCTGGTATTGCCCATCCAGCAGTCGTCGCTACACATGTCCGACAACAGCCATACGGTATTGGTCTGCCACCAGCCATTATACGTCAGGGCGTTGTAACAACCGTTCATGAAAGAAACAGCTTCCGCTTCATTCTGAAAGTAGGTATCCAGATTTTCTCTTCCCCGTACGTCTTCTTCCAGAAAATCGGAACATCCGATGACGATAATCGAGGAAATTAATGCTGATATGATAAATAGATGTTTCATAATTAAGAATAAGAGAATTAAAATTTAAAGTCTATACCGAACAGGAATGTACGCGGATTCGGATAAGCGATGTTATCTATACCGGTTTCAATTACGCTGCCGTCCAGAGCCGGACGTTCCGGATCCATACCCGAATAACCGGTAATGGTAAACAGGTTCTGCGCCGAGAACGAAAAACGAAGTTCTGTGCCGCCAACCCATCTTTTCGGCAGGGTGTAGCCTAATTGCAAAAGTTTGCATCGCATATACGACCCGTCTTCTACAAAGAAGCTCGACACACGCTTGTAGTTTTGATTCAGGTCGTTGTAAGACAAACGGGGAATATCGTAACTCGTACCTTCTCCATCCCAAGCGTTCCGCAATGTTCCGGCAAATACGTTTCGTCCGTTATCGCCGGAATAGAGTTCTTTGGTCTTGTTATAAATATCGTTACCAAAGGTACCGTAGAAATTGGCCGTAAAGTCAAAGCTTTTATAGTTCAAGCCTATATTGATACCCATCATCAGATCCGGGTAAGGATCGCCGAGCCAGGTTTTGTCGTTCTCGTCCAATGTGCCGTCGTTATTCCGGTCTTTGAAACGGATATCACCGGGCTTCGCATCTTTTTGCACCAATGTACCCTGTTCGTCGGTGTGTGCATACACGTCCGTCAGGTTTTGAAACAATCCGTCGGCAACGTAGCCATAGAAGCGCGAAATCCTGCCGCCGTCCTCGTTGCGGATGATCTGGTCGCCATGAAAACCTCCGGTCAGAATAGGCCCGTCACCCGAAAATTTAATCGCTTCGTTCCGGATCGCAGAAAGATTCATACCGACGTTATACGAGAAGTCCGACACTTTATCGTGCCAGTTCAAACCCAACTCCCATCCGGTCGCTTTCATACTGCCGATGTTCATCCATACCTGACTGTTCCAGTCGGGATATCCCACAGCAAAAATATTTTGCTTCTTGTAAAGCATATCGGTGGATTTCTTCCGGAAGACGTCGAACGTAACATCCAAACGCGATTTCAGAAACGACATATCAAGCCCCAGGTTATAATCTTCCACCGTTTCCCATTTCAATTTATTGTTCCCTACGGAAGCGACGGTGGTACCGGTAACACGTCCCGGGGTTACGCCAAACACATAGTCTGCCGATCCGATTGTAGTCAGATAGGCGGAGTTGTCTATATTCTGATTACCCACACGCCCCCAACCTGCACGTATTTTCAGGTTATTGAATATCTCCTGATCCTGCATAAACGGCTCACCGATGATGCGCCATGCTCCCGAAACGGACGGGAAAACCGCATATTTGTTACCTGCTGGAAACTTGGAAGAACCGTCGGCGCGAACAGAGGCGGTCAGATAATAACGGTTGTCGTAGTTGTACATGATACGCCCGATATAAGATACAAGGGTGCTGAAGCTCGAATTGCCGTTGCCTTTTTGGTTATCGGTGCCGGCTTCTACCTCCTGCAGGTTTTCCGAATTATTGGGTACGGCGTCGCGTTCGCCCCTCACGTAGTAGTTGGCAAAGCGTTCGGCGGTAAAACCGGCCATAGCGTTCAGGTTGTGCCTGTCGGCAAAGGTCGTCATATAAGAAGCGGTGTTTGTCCAGTTCCAGTCCAACCATTCATTCATCTCGCGGGAAACGTGGCTCAACGTGGATTGCTCAAGGGCGTCTATATAAAATTGCGGCGTGAATGAGTCGGAACGGCGAATATGTGCATTGGCGCCAAACTGCGTACGCAAGGTCAGCCCTTTGAGAGGGGTTATTTGCAGGTACGGATTGACGATGACCCCATACTCGCGTGAACCGGCATTCTGACGGGCAATCGACGCGGCGGGATTCCATTCCTGATTGTTATGAGAACGTGCGTAATTGTTATACACATTATCCGTCCATTCCGATTCGGGACGGAACACCGGCGTGCTCGGATCCATCGACATAGCCGCCGAGAACAGATTGGGCGTGTTATCCCAGGATTCTACGCGCGGAGCCATATCAAATCCCATTTTCACATATCTGTTAAATATATATTCCGTATTCAGCCGGGCATTGATTTTATCCCAAAAACCGACGTCATACTGCGAGTTGTTGCGAAAATATCCCAAACTCAAATTATAAATCAGCTTTTCGTTACCGCCCGACACATTGAACGCATAGTTTTGCACAAGGGCCGTTTTATTGATCACTTCGTTCCACCAGTCGGTTCCTTCCGCATCCGCAACATGATCTTTGCCTGTCCAGATGGAAGTACGCCCGTCGTTCTCATAACGTTTTTTAAACACCTGCTCATACTCCGAAGCGCGGGCTACATTCGGATTGGAAATAGTCTGAAAACCGGTCGAGGTGCTGAACTCGAAACGTGTTTTTCCTGCAAGCCCTTTCTTTGTAGTAATAAGAATTACCCCGTTAGAGCCGCGCGTTCCGTAGATAGCCGCCGCCGAAGCGTCTTTCAACACTTCCATTGATTCGATGTCGTTACTGTTCAAAAAATTGATGTTCCCACCCACAGGCATACCGTCCACTATATAAAGCGGGTTAGCGCCATTAACCGTAGTAACGCCACGTATCAATACCTTAGGCGTCGTACCCGGGCCTCCCCCGCTACTTATCTGAACGCCGTTTATCTTGCCCTGAAGCGCATCCATCGCGTTGCCGACGGTCACCTCCGTAATCTGTTCGCCTTTCACTGTCGAGATGGAACTTGTCAGGTCGCTCTTTCTCACCATTCCATAACCGATAACGACTACTTCATCCAAAAGTTCCACATTTTCATCCATCACAACATCCATTTTTGTTCGTCCGCCGACCGGTATGGCCTGCTCCTTATAGCCCATCATGGAGAAATGCAGCGTAGCATCCGGCGCAACATTCGATATGTAATAATTGCCATCCATGTCGGTGATCACACCGTTGGCCGTTCCTGCAACCAGAACGGAAACTCCGGCCATCGGTTCATTATCTGCCGAAGAAACAACTTTCCCCGTCACTGTTATCTTTTGAGCGTATACACCCAACGAGAAAACAGAAAATAGAATAATCAAATATTTTTTCATGTCATTTATCGTATTTATTTAATTAGCAGGAACTAACTTCGCTCTTTCGAGGTGAGCGTCAAAGATAAGGGTATAATTTCCGGTAACATTTACGACCGGTTTCGTCCAGTTATCCCCTACCTGATCGGGTTTAGTCCATGCAGGGTTGGTGTACTTGGCTTCTTTACCGTAGTACCCGAAGATTTCAGGCTCATCCGAGTTATCGACACGCCAGGTGCAATAGTTCCACCAGCCATGTGAGTGCCAGTTGTGTATCACAAAGTTCATTCTTGTCCCTGCCTCCAGATAAAGCGGGTCATCGAGATAGAATAAGTGCGGGTTGGTTTTATCTTGTGTGAAACGCAGAACATGCTCCGGGTTGCCCGTCATATAGCCGAAATAAAACTCCTGCAACCATGAGCCGCCGTCGTTCCATGTGTCCAAACTGTTGGAACCGTAGACATGAGGTATCGGATCAACGGCATCTTCAACGGTATACATGCTTACATCATACGTACTTTCCTTAATATCGAACGTGATTTCGTAATAAACGTTCGCCCGATCCAATACAATTGGTTGGGCTGTTTCGGGGTCGTCCGTCAATTTTGTAGGATCTTCCGGGTCAAGTCCGAAGCAAATGGGCGAAAAGTCACTTTTTTGCGGTAAAAAGAAGATTTCGGTTCCCGCTCTTTGGCAATAGTAGTTAGCCTTGTACCGGTAAGCGCCTGTTCTTTCTATGCGCATAGGCACGCCGAACACATCGCTGTTCAATTCGGCAACCGTAGCTACGTCGGCCAGATACATCTTCATGAAATCAGGCATTTCGGAAACCGAAATAATGCTATTGACCACCGTTTCATTGCCTTTCCTGTCAACAGCGGTAATTCTTACATTATAATCGGTTATCCTGTCGGGTAAGATGATTTTTTCCGAGAAAGCAAAAGACCTCTTTCCTTCGGCATCCACTTTACGGTTTTCAAAGCCTGCGATACCGGGTATATCAATAATTACGTAATCCAACGCCCGGTCGTCGGCTACGGAGAAGCTCAGGCTGTATTTGGTTTCACTCTTAATAAGTACCGTTACCGTTTTATCGGGCGAAACCGTAAATGTAGGATTCTCAAAATCGCCGTCCATCGTAACCAAAACCTCATACGAGACAGAACGACCTCCCACATCTGTAACCGTTATTTTAACGGTGAACCTATCGCCCGTTTCGTTAGATTGCAGATTGAAACCGTATCTCAATTCATACGTTTCAAGCGGTTTTTCATAGATCTCAATCAGGTTGATTGTTTTGTTGAGATAAAGTTCGGCACATTCCAACTGAATGGTAGCAATACCATCTTTGTCCGTCACAGTTCCCGCAATGACGAACCGTCGTCCGGCAGCCGTTTGAATGTGTTCCGTTTCGAGCGACATCGCCGGCTTTTGTCCGTCCACATCCGCAAATCCGTCATCGTTGCCGCATCCTGTGAAAACTCCCGTAAAAAAGGTAATCACCGGCATACATAACATTAAAAAAATCAATTTTCTTTTTTTCATGCGTATTCAGATTTAAATAAAAACTATAATGAATGACTCTCCCGCAATCGTGTTTTTTTAATTACGTGAGAGCAAAAATACAGGAAAAAAAAGCAAAAAGGGAGCTACAAATCATGCAAAACAGGGAGGCAAATCTTGCAATGCAGGATTTACCGTCCGTCAAATCCGAAATTACGGTTATATTTGAAGCCCGATTAAAACGCATAAAGCCTCTCACGAACAAAAGTTCAACAAAGATTGGGTAAAGTCGTTTAATCGGCGTTATCTTTGCGACGACATGCAAATGAAATCCCACTTATACCCTTATTATGAAAATATTCCTATTGGCATTGATCATTGTAACGGCGACCGGAGCAAAGGCGGCCTCCCACCCTATCAGACAGTTAGGCATCGAACAAGGTCTATCCAACAACTACATTGTCAGTATTACACAGGATAAGGATGGCTTTTTATGGTTTGCAACCGAAGAAGGTTTAAATAAATTTGACGGTACGCGCTTCATTAATTACTACAAACACACCGCCAACCTTAGCGGAAACGAACTAAATGCCGTATTGGCGGATCCGACGGAACCCATCATCTGGATCGCTACACAACGAGCCGGCCTGAATGCCTATAACTACGCACAAAATACGCTTCGGGTATTCACGCACGACCCGGAAAACCCCACCAGTTTGCACACCAATGATGTGACCTCCGTTTTCCCCGCCGCAGACGGCAATCTATGGATCAGCACTTACCACCGGGGGATTGAATATTTCGATAAAAAAACGGAAACGTTTACCCATTACAGCACATCTTCTTTATCCGGCCTGGCATCCGACAATGTATGGACGGTGATGGACGACGGCGAGGGACACGTCTATATCGGGCATGTCAACTACGGGTTGAGCATCCTCTCGCTGAAAGACAAACGAATAGAAAACTACCGGCACGATCCGCATAATCCGAGAAGTATTCCGGGGAATAATGTAAAATGTATCTACAAGGACAACAATAATAATATATGGGTAGGAACGGATAAAGGGTTAACTCTTTTCGATTCCGATACACCCGGATTCATACGATTGGGGAACAAACATAACCCGGTTTTATCTTCTTTCATTTTCGACATTCGCCTGATGAAAGACAACCGCCTGTGGGTTGCCACAGAACTGAACGGAGTAGTCATAATAGACCTGAAACAGCATTTTTTCCGGTCTACGGAACAACTGAGTATGCAAAATCATACGGTCGGTTATAATAAATACAGCCTGTCCAATCCTACCGTACGGTGCATCTTTCAAGATTCCTTTCATAACGTCTGGTTAGGTACCTATGGGGGAGGCGTCAATTTCATAAGCCATTCCCCTCCCCTGTTCGATTCATACAGTTTTTCCCCGGTGTCGGATGATGTATACAGCCTGAACGACCGCGTTGCTCTAAGCCTGTGCCCGGACAAAGAAGACAGGCTGTGGATCGGAACAGACGGCAACGGCGTAAACGTTTTCGAAAAAGGGAAACGAATCGCCGTATATAATAAAGAACAAGGAGATCTCCCGCACAATACCATACAGGCTATTTTCGAAGATTCGTACCATAATATATGGCTGGGCGCTTTTGGCGGGGGCGTCGCCTATTTTAACCCTAATAACAAAAAATTCAGCCGGGTAAAATTAGATGATTCTTACGATTATGACATTCGCTGTTTTTTCGAAGATATGAACAAAAATGTTTGGGTCGGGAGTATGTCGGGAATTTTTGTCCTCGACCCCCAATCAAAACAAGTAAAACAACGTTATCGCGCCGAAGACGGCCGGTTGCCGGAAGATTTTGTCCGAAGCATCGCCCAGGACGATAAAAACCGGATGTGGATCGGAACATTCGGAAATGGCCTGACGGTCTATACATCCGGCATGGAACCGGCATACGACTTTAGCGAATACAACGGGTTTTGCTCCAACGCCGTAAACCATATTTACAAAGATTCGCAAGGGCAAATGTGGATAGGAACCGGAGAAGGTTTGGTCTGTTTTACGGATATGGATTCCATGAAATACCGGGTATATCAACGGGAGGACGGACTGTCGAATACCTTTATACGGGCAATAACCGAGGATTTGAAAGGGAACATCTGGTTTTCCACCAATACGGGCGTGAGTTGCTTTTTGCGGGAATCCAACCGGTTTTACAACTATTCCGATTTAGATAAGACCACCCCCATGGGAAGCTTTTCCAACTCAGCCGTAGCGAAAGATAAAAACGGCGCCGTTTATTTCGGATCGAACAGTGGAGTTTGCCTCTTTGAACCGGCGGAGGTGTTGAAAATCCGAGAGGCTCCCCCGGTAGAAATAACAGACCTGAAAGTATTCGAGATGAAACCTTCGGACGACAATATGTCAATTTACAATCTATTCGATAAAAAAGATAAAAACATAAAATTGGCCTACAAACAAAATACCATCAATTTCCGGTTCAATATTCAGGATTACTCATTAGTCAGTCAGGTAGATTATGCTTATAGGCTAAAAGGCTTGGTAGATTCCTGGAATTATATTGAAGATAATAATATTACATTCCGCAACATTCCTCCCGGAAATTATGAATTTCAGGTTCGCGCCCGCATCAAAAACCAGGACTGGCCCGAAGTATCCACCTCGTTGCCCGTTATCATCTCGCCTCCGTTTTGGCTGACCCGGCAGGCAAAGGTCGCTTATCTTCTGTTCGTGATATACGCTGCATACTTTCTGTCGAATATGTATAAAAAGAGAATCGACTTCAGAAGCTCATACGAATTGGAAAAGAACAACAGGGAACGGGAGCAGGAATTGAATAATGAAAGATTACGATTTTATACAAACATAGCCCACGAACTCCGTACCCCCCTGACGCTTATTCTCGGCCCATTGGAAGATTTGCAGCATGATTCGGAATTGCCTGCCGGGCAGGTACATAAAATTTCGCTCGTCAGGCAAAGTGCACTTCAGTTGCTGAACCTCATCAACCAGATTCTGGAATTCAGAAAAACCGAAACACAAAATAAGAAACTCTGCGTCAGCAAAGGAATGATCTCTAACCTGGTAAGAGAAATCGGATTAAAATACAAAGAACTGAACGTGAAACCCGATCTTCAATTTTCAATCGAGATAGAAGACGATAAACTATCGCTGTATTTCGACAGGGAAATCGTTACGATAATCCTGGATAATCTGATCTCCAATGCCGTAAAATACACCGACCGGGGCTTCATCACCCTGTCGCTGCACACAAACATCAAAAACGACGTATCCTACACAGAAATAACGGTAGAAGATACGGGTTCCGGTATCGCTCCCGACGAACAGGCGCGTATTTTTGACAGATATTATCAGGCGAAAAACGGCCGCCAGGTGTCGGGAACAGGCATCGGACTGGCATTGGTAAAAAACTTAGTCAAACTGCATGAAGGCGAAATTCGCCTGGAAAGCAAATTAAACAAAGGTAGCCGTTTTGTCTTTTCCCTGCTCACGCATAATATTTATCCGAATGCCCTGCATGCGGACGAAACGGAAGATAAAAAGGAAACTCCCTTAACGGAGGAAAACCCGGAAGAAAAAGCTTCAAACGGAAAACCGCTACTGCTGGTGGCCGAAGATAATATAGACATCCGAAAATATATTTCCGATTCGTTTTCCGATTCGTTTGAAGTGATTACCGCCAACGACGGCAAAGAAGGATGCGACGCCGCCTTTTCCCATATCCCCGATATTATTGTGAGCGATATCATGATGCCCGGAATGAATGGGATCGAATTTTGCAAAATAATAAAAGGGGATGTAAGGACAAGCCATATTCCGGTGATCTTACTCACTGCGAAAGATTCCTTACACGATAAGGAAGAAGGGTATATTTCCGGAGCGGATTCGTATCTGACCAAACCTTTCAGCGCCACGTTACTGCACAGCCGTATAAGCAATTTGCTCGAAACACGCCGGAAATTGGCCGATAAAATCACGACAAACATTGACTATAAAGATAAAAGTGCGCTTTTCAAAGAAACATTAAACAAGCTCGATGATGATTTTTTGCGGAACGTGACCCGGTTAATCGAAGAAAGTCTCGAATCGGACAAAGTCAATATAACCCGTCTGTCGGAAAAGCTATGTATGAGCAGTTCTACGCTGTTCCGTAAGATAAAAGCGCTTACCGGAATATCCACGAACGAATTTATACGGAAAATAAAAATGAAAAACGCCGAACAACTCTTACTGACAGGAAAATACACAATTTCCGAAGTTTCATTCAAAGTAGGGATCAACAGTCCCGTCTATTTCAGGGAATGTTTCAAGGATGAGTTCGGCATATCGCCTTCGGAATATATCAGAAGAATGAAAGGGGATGATAATTAGAGGCATAACAGTTTCAGTTTGTTTGATCCGGACTTTGATTTTACGGAAAGAAATAAAGTTGTTTTTCCGTACCGGAACCGCTTTTCAGGCGGGAATACAAAGCTGTATGAGGCGATATGAATGAAACAAGAACACGATTTTTCGCCTCTGTAAAAAAAACTATTTTTTCACTTACATACGCTTGGAAATCATAGCGTTTTCATGTAGTTTTGTAGCTGTAAAATTTAAAATGTATATAAAATGAAAAAAATTATCACAGGTGTTTTATTCTCCGTCATGCTGATGCTTTCCGGATGTGCCGTCCTGCAGAGCAGCCTCTCCAATGTATACAATCTTGCCAATTGTGATTACAAGTACCATTCGATCTCAAATCTCACGATTTCGGATATGAACGTGTCAAACGGATTATCCGTCCTCATGATTCCGAAAGTATTATCCATTCTGAGCGGCAACACTTCGTCCATACCTTTAAATTTCACATTGAATCTGGACGTTAAGAATCCTAATTCCGGCAGTGCCGCATTTCAGGCGCTACATTATATCATCATGATTGATGATATTCAATTTACGACCGGTAACCTCCAACAGGCATTCAGTGTCGGCGCAAACGAAACCAAACAATTGCCCATGGCGATCGGGTTCGACATTGCGGAACTGATGAAAAACCATTCCAAATCGGCCATAGAAAATGTAGTTAAAAATATCCTCGGCCTAAGCGATACGCCGTCGAAAGTAACCGTTCAGCTAAAACCGTCGTTCAAAGTAGGAGAACAAATGTTCACTTCCCCAATCTATATTCCCGTAAGCTTCAGTTTCGGAGGGAAAAAATAAGATTCGCACATCCCCCTGGGATACCAATTTAAGAAGAAGAGGACGACATCACGTCGTCCCCATCAAAGCTAAAACTAAATCTAAACAAAAACACTAAAAATGATATCACTCTTGCTAACAAGAGTTTTTATTTTTTCCGGTCACGTACAAATTCGTCAAAGAAAGCCCTGTCGGCGCTTTGATATTTGACAATCTGCTCGGCAGACAAAATTTTTTTAAATTTCTCCAAATATTCTTTGTCCAATTTATCCCGTTTCTCTTTTACTTCCTCACGACATTTCAACAGTTTATTATACTCTGCATCCGTTTTACCGTCTTTCTCCCGCTTTTTCAATTCGCGCTCAAGACGGTGACATTCCCTTCCTACTTCAAACTTTTTCTGCATCAACTCATTGTCCAACGGAATAAAAACGGACGCCTCCGTAGCCGTAAGGCCGACCTGTTCCGTTATATAGGCATTTCGCTTTGCCGTAAACGCCTCCCTGTCAAACGGTTTATGCCCTTCATTTTCCTGAGCCGGTAATTGCAGGGCAAATATAATCAATGCAGAAAAACATACTATAAAAATCTTTATCTTTTTCATCTGTTTTCTAATTATTCATAAAAGTCATCAATATAAGACAGTGCATATTTATCTACATACATATCTTCAATATACTCCAGAAACTCGGTATTTTCATCCGCCTCCGATTCCGTACTTGAAAGAGGCGTTGTAAATATTGTTCCGGCCTGCGTATCCCTGTTCTCCGGAAGAACATCCGAAGCTCTATTTAAAACATTGAATAAAAGGATGATCCCCGTAAATGCAGCCGCCATATACAACCAAGGTTTCACACGATCATACACCGAAATCACGCTACCTTTTTCTACCGGTTTTTCCGGCAAACGGCTCATCATGTTTTCCGTAAAACTTTCAAAATAACCATCGGGAACACGAAACGGATTGCGATCCTTTAGTTCATCTAATTTATTATTATTTATATCCATAATTTGGCCTCCTTTCTGCGAACTGTTAGACTACCATCAGATTAAAAGGTTTAAATATCTTTTGTTAAAAACGCCTCTATTTTTTTTACGGCATGATGGTAAGAAGCTTTCAAAGCTCCAACCGAAGTGCCTAATATCTCGGACATTTCTTCATATTTCATGTCCTCGTTATATTTCATTGTAAAAACAAGCCGTTGTTTTTCCGGCAGACTCAATATGGCCTCCTGCAATTTCCTATCCATCTCATCACCGTCGAAATAATCATCGGCTTTCAGTGTCTGCAACAGATAAACATCCGTATCGTCAAGCGGAACATTGTTTATTGCACGTTGTTTGTTCAAAAACGTAATACATTCGTTCACCGCGATCTTATACATCCAGGTGGACAGTTTCGCATCTCCACGGAAACCGTCCAGATTCAACCACGCTTTCAGAAATGTATTTTGTAAGATATCATTCGCATCTTCATGCCCCAGAACCATCTTACGTATCTGCCAATACAACTTCTCACTATATGCCGCAACCACCTCCGAAAACGCATCCCGTTGTGTTTTAGGATCACGTAAACGTTTCACCAGATCTTCTTCCTTATATTGCTGCATATAAAAACATTTCCTCTTTTTGCGTACAAAGATAATGTAAACCCGAAGCAAAACAAAATTTATCAATTAAATT
>JAIRSF010000041.1 GCA_031255595.1 Tannerella sp. | reverse complement strand
ATAGTTAATAGTGAATAGTTAATAGTGAATAGTGGGAAAAAGAGGGAAGTGGTTTGCGAATGGCAAACCACTTCCCTCTTTCAATTTATAACGAATTACGGGGTTACCACGACAACCGGTTCGTAATTCGTAATTGAAAATTCGTAATTGAAAATTCGTGTACCGGATTATTCACTATTAACTATTAATTATTAACTAATAACGTTCACTAACAACGTAAACAACTGCGACATCTTTTGCCGGGATGGTGAGCGGTTTCTTCAGGTCGACCGGCTCGTTGCGCCAAAGTTCTTCGGCTGTATACTCTTGAGCGGGGTCGAGCCCCATTCTGTTCAGGGGGACCGGTATGTCTACAGCGCTTTCGCCGTAGTTAAAACACACATAGTAGACGCCCTTTTCTTCGATGCGGACGAACTGGTGTTCCGAGCGTTCGCCGTTTCCTTCGAGAGGCCTGAATGTTACGCCGGTTGCCATCTTATTAATGACGGTATTGGTGAGGAAGTTCTGCGAACGCTGTTTCCCTTCCGGGTCGCCGCCGCGGCTAAAATCATCGCCGGCTATGTATATGCCGGTAATCACAGAGGAGGTGACCCGCGCGCGGTTCTCGCCTTCCGTAGCGCCACGAAGCACAATATGATCCGCGTCGTTAAACCGGTAGATCTTGTCGAGCCACCAGCCGTACGAAACGGCATTCATGGTATACTCCGTGTCCTTGATCTTGTTCCAGGCGTCGCAGGCGATACGGCGCGACTGGGCATAGTGCGCCGGAAAGACGGGTGAAATCGAAAGATTTATGTACATGTCACCGAAATACGTATTCAGCAGTTGCATCCCGTAGTTATACGCCTGAATGCCCGTCTGTATTTCGCTCCTGTACCATTTATCGGCTTCCATCGCTCCATGCGTCATAAAATCCATCTTTACGTATTCGAATCCGCAGCGGCGAAACAGGTCGGACGTCTTTTTCATCCGTTCTTCAACGGCGGGGTGTGTCGGGTCGATGGCGTATGCGCCGTCCAGCTCCTGCGGCTTTCCGTTTGCATAGGCATAGGCGTCTTTATATTGATATGCGTTGGCGTCGTGTATGGCGGCGTCCGGATTTTTCCCCCAGTCTGTGAAAGGCGTCCAGTAGATGCCTGCGACCTGACCGTTTTCTTTGCATTTGCGCACAAAGGCTTTCAGTTCTTCTTCCGTAAAACGGTTCCAGCCGGAGTCAAGCCCTATGTAGAGGGTATTGTCGGCGGTTATAAATCCGTTGTTTTGCAGGCTGTCCCTGAAAAAATCGGATACCTCCATTGCCTTTGGGAAGGTTAGCTTGAACTGAAGCACACCCCAACTGTTCCAGCCGAAAGGCACCGCTTTATCCCATGCTTTGGGCGGAGCTATTGCGGCATTGACCAGGCCGTACTCGTCCAGGCCGTTTCGCCAGTCGTCGAAAACGCCCAACAGTATGCGGGGCGACTTGATGGTTTTTCCCGACAGCGCTCCATGAGGTTTCGAATCGCGGGTCAGCGTGTCGGCCACGCCGCCGTAGCAGACCAGGGATTTCAGTTCGCCGGGGCGGTTGCTTGTCATCCGAACGGCGGTTTTCCAGTTGTCGTGCTCTACGGAACCTGCAACAAGTCCCCGGCGGCTGCCGTTATCGAATACGGCCGTTACCTCATAGCTCGTCAGTTCGTCGAAATCCAAGCGGTGCGACCGGTAGCGTATCCAGCAATCATTATCAAAGGGTATAAACAGTGCCCGGTTGGACGCCGACGCCCGCAAAAGGGCAAAATCGTTGATGTTTACCGGAGCCATATAGTTTGAAGAAACCTGTCCGGTGCCGCCTTCAATCGTAAAATCGGTCAAAATGTAATCCTTCCCTTCATAGGCGTAAAAAGAGCGGGTCAGCGCCGGCAATCCGGATTGCCGGCAGGTCATCCGTAAAACTTTCCCTTCCCCGAGCTTGTCCCGGATATCATTCACTTCAAACCGGACTTCGGAATAATCCTTCGTCGTTATCACCTTCCCCTCCATTATAAAGGAGGCGTACAAATCGTTGCAGACTGTTTCCGACGCCTTTTTTAAGGTCAGCTCCCGGCTGCCGGCATCGTAAAAAACGCTCCATTTACCATATTCCATTTCCGCCCTGTTGCAAGCGGATAAAGCGAAAAGGCAAACCGGTAATACAATTAACTTCAAATTTTTCATGTGTATATTATTTATAGTTTCATTTCCTTGCACAAATATAAGCTAAAAATCCGGTTTCCGGCGTCCGGTTTTCCGTATCCGGTCAACATTGCTACATTTGTATCATTCTTTGCGACATTCATTCACACTTATATGATTATATTTGTGCGGCAATAAGCAAACACTTAAACATAATTCCGGATGAAGACCGTTTTTTTCACCATCATTTTTACATTCCTTTGCTTTCTCTCCGAAGCGCAGACAGCCGCCAAGTCAAGTTATTTTTTCTCGCGCATCGGCAGTGAAGCGGGACTTTCGCAGGTAAATGTGAAATCGATCATGCAGGACAGTTACGGGTTTATGTGGTTCGGTACCCGGAACCAACTGAACCGTTACGACGGAAACAGGATGAAGGTTTTCGACTGTTTCGATGCGGAACTCGGGCAGGGGAATAATAATATTTCCGCTTTGTATGAAGACAAGTCCAAGCATTTATGGGTCGGCACCGACAAAGGCGTCTACATCTTCAATCCGGTGGACGAAACGTTTACCTTTTTCAATAAAAGCGCTTCCGGTGATAGAAGGATAACCGACTGGGTTTCCACCATCCAGGGCGATTCGGACAATAACATCTGGATCGTGATTCCCAACGAGGGGTTATTCCGCTACCACGAACCCTCGCAAACACTGTTTCATTATGCCATGGGCAATATGGGCACGCCGAACCAGGGAGGAAATCCCCAATGTATGTGCATCGAAAAGAACGGCAACGTCTGGATAGGCACAGACGGCAACGGGGTCTATCAATACAACAAAAACGAAGATACTTTTACGCACTACCTGGGAGATAAAAACGGCAGTTCCCTGAAAGGCAAACACATTTATACGATGTGCGATTACGGCGACGAACTGGCGATCGGTATCCATGAAGGACGGCTCCGGAAACTGAACAAAAGGAAGAACACGCTCTCGGACGTGCCGGCGCCGGATGTGCATTACAAAATAATCCGGAGCGTTTCCCACTTCAACGGCGACCTGTGGGTCGGCACAGAAGCGGGGCTGTTCATCATCAACGAACTTGAGAACAAAGTGATACAGCTTCAGGAAGATCCCATGTATGTTTATTCGTTATCCGACAATGTTGTCGAATCCCTCTACCAGGACCAGGAAAACGGCATCTGGATCGGAACACGTTTCGGAGGGGTCAATTATTTAGCGAACAAAGGGTTTCATTTCGAATGTTATGTTCCCCTGAGCCATTCGGAGCAGTCCATCAGCAGCCGGCGGCTGCGCGAGATGAAAGAAGACGGCGAAGGCAACATCTGGATCGCTTCGGAAGATAAAGGGTTGGACATCTTCCGCACAAAAGACCAGGCTTTTTACCGGATCGAAGAAAACGGCAAAGACCGTTACCAGAATACCAAAGTACTGGGGCTGTACCTGGATGATCATCAGGCGTGGCTGGGTTTTTTCAAAAACGGGATCGATGTGATACAGCTTTCCGGCGGCTTCGGGATCGAGCATTTTTCGGGTGAAGACCTGGGACTCGACGAAGTCAGCATTTATACGATCTGCGAAGATAAATACGGTACGTTGTGGATCGGAAACGGATGGGGCGTTTTTACCGGAAGCAAGGATCAAAAGGACTTCAAACGGATGGATCAATTCGGGTTGAGCTACACATACGACATCATGGAGGATTCAAGAGGATACATCTGGGTGGCAACGCTGGGCAACGGGGTCTTCCGGTACAACCAGCTGACGAAAGAGATAATACACTACACGAACGATAATAAAGACAGCCTGTCGCTCAGTTCCAATTCGGTGAGCGACATCACCGAAACCATGTCGGGAGACCTGTGGTTTGCGACAGACCGGGGAGGCATATGCCGCTACAACCGCGAAACGAACGATTTCACGACGATTTCGATCAAAGACGGGCTGCCGGATAATGTGGCATACAAAATAATTGAAGACAAGGAACACAACCTGTGGTTCGGCACCAACAACGGGCTGGTGAAGTTTAATCCCGCCAATAGAGAAATAAAAATATTTTCGGAAAAAGACGGGCTCCCGATCCATCAATTCAACTATAAATCGGCGCTGGTCGGCTCTAACGGAAAATTCTATTTCGGCGGGCTGAACGGGTTGCTGTCTTTCAACCCCTACTCGTTCGAAGAAAACAAATTTATTCCGCCCGTCTATATTACGCAGATGACTATTAATAATAATGTAGTCCACCTGAATACGAAAGACGGTCTGCTGAAAAAATCCATCAGCCACACAAAGAAAGTCAGGCTGAATCATGACCGGTCGAACATCGGTTTCGACTTCGTTGCGTTAAGTTTCACCGCCCCCAAAGCCAACCGGTATGCCTATATGATGGAAGGCATCGACAAGGAATGGAATTATATTCAAACGAACCGGAGCGTTTCGTACGCCAAACTTCCTCCCGGCAACTACACGTTCAGGGTGAAAGGAAGCAACAACGACGAACAGTGGAACGAGGCAGGCGCCTGTATCGAAATCGAGATCATGCCGCCCTGGTGGAATTCGACCCCGGCAAAGCTGCTGTATACGCTGTCCGCACTGCTGCTTTTCTATTACCTGCTGAACCGCTATAAGAAACAAACCGAACGGAAACAGGCGGAAAAACAGCGCCTGTTCGAATCCGAAAAAGAAAAGGAGCTGTACAGCGCCAAAGTTGAATTTTTCACCCATATCGCACACGAAATCAGAACGCCCGTTACCCTGATCAACGGACCGCTGGAAGCTATTCTCGAGATGGATATCCGGGAGGCGGAACTGATAAAAAACCTCCGGATCATGAGTAAAAACACAACAGACCTGTTAGAGCTGGTCAATCAACTGCTGGACTTTCGGAAGGTCGACAGCCATAAGTTCCGCCTGAACCGCTCCAACGGCAGCCTGTCCTGCTTCCTGGAAGAAACCTGTTCGCGCTTTAAACCGGTCGCAAACCGGCAGAACAAATCCATGACGCTGCAAATGCCGCCGGTCGACGTGCCGTTTTTCTTTGACAAGGGGGTGTTTAATAAGATCATCAGCAACCTGCTGTCGAACGCACTGCGGTATTCGGAGAGCCGGATCGAAATCGAACTGGCAACCGACAGCCGGACGATCTATATAAAGGTACGCAACGATGGCGACCTGATCGCCCCGGAGCTGCGGGAAGCGGTCTTCGCCCCTTTTTACCAGATTCATAAGCACAGCAATGCCCCGTCCAGCTCCGGCATCGGACTGTCGCTGGCGCGTTCGCTCACCGAACTGCATGAAGGCAAACTCTACTACTACCCCCGTCAATCGTTGAACGAATTTGTGGTAGAACTTCCCCGTAACACCTCCTCCCCGGAACCGGTTGCCGACGAAATACCGGAAGACAATTATATCCTGGAAGAATCTTCCGGCGGCAACGAAAAACAAAATCCCAAAGTAGTTCTGCTGGTCGAAGATCATATTGAAATGCTCCATTTCATCGCAGACCGGTTAAAAAAACAATTTGCCGTAGAAAAAGCAACCAACGGAATCGAAGCGATCCGCTTGTTGAAAGAAAAAAACGCGGATATCGTGCTGACCGATATCATGATGCCCGAAATGGACGGGTTCGAATTATGTAAAAACATCAAAGAGAATCCGGATTACAGCCATATACCGGTTGTGTTGATCACCGCCAAGAACGATCTGCAAAGCAAAATCCATGGACTGGAGATGGGCGCCGACGCCTACGTCGAAAAACCCTTTTCCATGAATCATTTGATAATGCAGCTCACGACCATCTTAAATAATAGAAGACGTGAAAAGGAAGCCTTTATGCGGAAACCGTTCCTGTCCGTCCAAAACATCGGAATGAACAAAGCGGACGAAGAATTTATACAAAAGATCATCACTATCATCGAAGAAAACATAACAGATTCCGATTTCAGCGTAGAAAAACTGGCGGAAAACGTCTACATGAGCCGCTCCAACCTGCACCGCAAGATCAAAGCGCTGACAGAACTGACCTCCATCGACTTCATCCGGCTGATCCGGCTGAAAAAAGCCGCAGAACTAATCCAAAGCGGCAGATACCGGACAGGAGAAATATGCTACCTCGTCGGAATCAATTCCTCCTCCTATTTTATCAAACTGTTCCAGAAACAATTCGGTATGACCCCCAAAGAATTTGCCAAACAGCAAAATCAGTAATTCATCCGTAAAACCGTATGTGTGCAGATTGACCCCGTATTTACGCTTTACAAGTGACCCGATGCCGTTTCAAACGTAATTATGCTCCAAAAGAGCGATTTTTTGACAAGTTTATCTATTTTTTATTGCCTGCAATTGTGATAACTTTGTGTGCTGTTTAAATGCTAAATAAACTTGTCATGGGAAACAATAAATTTTTGATCACATTCTTTTTTTTATGTTTGTTTTTTTCAACCGAAGCGGTTGAATACATTCCGGTCACAACAAAAAACGTATGCCTGTTATTAAAAGTCAACGAGAAAAACAGGCTGGAACAAACCTATTTCGGAGCGGCTATAAAAAATATGGAAGAAATGAAATCCGTCGACCCGGAAACAGCCTCCTCCTACTCCACTTTCGGCACATCGCATGTCTTTGAAGCCGCATTGAGAGCTATCCAGGCGGATGGAAACACCTCCACAGAGTTAGGATACGTCGCCTCGTCCGTAAAAAACATCGACGACAACATCATCCAAACAAATATCGAACTGAAAGACGAACATTATGACCTCTTCGTCACGATCCACTACAAAGCCTATCAACAGGAAGACGTCCTCGAACAATGGGTAGAAATAAAAAACGGACAAACGAAAAGCATACGCCTCACCCATTTCGCATCGTCCGACCTGTCGTTCAACGCCCCCGAATACCACGTCAGCCACTTCCATGGCGACTGGGCCAACGAAATGAATATCTCGGAACAAAAACTGACGGAAGGCATTAAAATCGTCGACTCCAAGCTCGGCGTACGGGCTAACCAGTTCGCACACCCCTCCTTCATCCTCTCGCTGGACGGCCCTCTGTCCGAAACCTCCGGACGCGCCATCGGAGGCACACTGGCGTGGCCCGGTAATTTCCGGTTCTGCTTCGAGGTGGACAACAAACATAAACTGCGCATCATCTCCGGCGCCAACCCCTATGCCTCGGAATATACGCTGGAGCGGAACGAACAACTCAAAACGCCCACATTCCTCTACACATACAGCCGGGAAGGCGCCGGTAAAATCACCCGGAACTTCCACCGCTGGGCCGGGAAATACGGCATCCGGCATGGGAACACCGAAAGAAGCATCCTCCTCAACAACTGGGAAGCGACCTACTTCGATTTCGACGAACCCAAACTGACAAAAATCATCGACGACGCCGCCAAAATGGGCTTCGAACTCTTTCTGCTCGACGATGGTTGGTTCGGCAACAAATATCCGCGCAACAACGACAACGCCGGACTGGGCGACTGGCAAACGAACACCCAAAAACTGCCCAACGGCATCCCCTACCTCATCCGGGAATGTAAAAAGAGAAACCTCAAGTTCGGCATCTGGGTCGAACCCGAAATGGTCAACCCGGAAAGCGAACTCTATAAAAACCACCCGGACTGGGTCATCGCACAACCTCACCGCGAGAGAACCCTCCAGCGCAACCAGCTCATCCTCGACCTGAGCAACCCGGAAGTACAGCAATTCGTCTTCAACACCGTCGACAACATCCTGCGGGAAAATCCGGGCATCGAATATGTCAAATGGGACTGCAACCGCTACGTCTTCAACCCCGGCTCCCCCTACCTTCCGGCAGACAAACAGACGCATCTCTTTTTCGACTACCCCCGTCACCTCCTGGAAATACTGCAACAGATCCGCGCCAAATACCCCGACGTCACCTTCATGGCATGCTCCGGCGGCGGCGGACGCATCGACTACGGCTCCATGCCCTACTTCGACGAATACTGGATCAGCGACAACAACGACCCCCTGCAACGGCTCATCACCCAATGGGGCGCCCAATACTTCTTCCCCACAATCGGACTCGCCAGCCACGTATCGGTATCGCCCAACCACATCTCCGGACGGGACATGTCGCTCAAATGCCGGTTTGACATCGCCATGGCGGGCAAACTGGGTATGGATCTGCAACCCTCCCGGATGACGGAAAAGGAATACAACTTCTCCCGCAACGCCATCCGCACCTACAAAGAAATACGAAACACAATCCTTACGGGCGACCTCTACCGCCTCCTTTCCCCCTACAAAAACAACCGCACCGCATACATGTATGTCAACGAAGACAAAAGCGAAGCCATCGTATTCAATTTCCTCATACGGAAAGAAGTCTACCCCAAGCCCGCCACCATCTTCCTGCAAGGCCTCGACCCTGCAAAAACATACACCCTGAAAGAAATAAACAAAGACCCGGACGCCTGGTCGCGCTTCGCCAAGTACGAAGGCAAAACCTTCAGCGGCGAATACCTCATGACGGCAGGTTTACACTTTGCCCTGTACAACGAAATGGAAAGCGCCGTCATCCAACTGAACGAAGTCCGGTAAACACGCCTGTATAACAAAAACATAAACACAACTTAATTAAACATTATTTTTTATGAGAAAGACTCGTTTTTTAGTCATTTACCTGTTACTGTTTTGTTGCATACCCGTATTTGCACAGAATATTACAATTAGCGGGATAGTAACGGAATCCTCCACTTCGGAGCCGTTGACAGGTGTATCAATCAGAGTTGAAGGTACCACCATCGGTACGGTTACCGGCATAGACGGAGATTACAGCCTGTCTGTCCCCGCAAACGCCCAGTTAACATTCAGTTATATCGGTTATACAACCAAAGTGGTAGCAGTAAGAAATCAGACGGTCATCCACGTTGTTTTGGATGAAGACACCCGGGATCTGGATGAGGTAATCATCGTTGGCGTATCCTTGCGGAAAAGCGACTTAACGGGTGCTGTGGGAAGCGTCAGCAGTAAAGTGCTGGAAGAAAAACCGGTAACGAACATCAACCAGGCCATTCAGGGACGTGTGGCCGGTGTTTTGATCAACAGCGGAGCAAAGCCCGGCGACGATTCCAACATCAAAATCCGAGGCATCAACACCATCAACGGCGCAACAGACCCGATCTATGTCGTGGACGGCTTGGTGATGGATAATTTCGGAGGCGGATTCAACGCCGTCAACCTCAACGACGTCGCAACGATCGAAATCCTGAAAGACGCATCCGCAACCGCGCTGTACGGTTCGAGGGCTGCGAACGGCGTCGTGCTGATCACGACCAAGAAAGGGAAAAAAGGAGAAGGCAAGGTGACCTACGACGGTTGGGTCGGTACGCGCACCTACGCCAATACGCCCGCAAAAATGGACTACCGGCAACTGTTTGAATTAAGGAGAGATGCCGCACTCAACAGCTACAAAGCCAATTATCCGGGCGCAACCCAGACCGATCTGGATGCGTTCCTTCAAAACCGGGTACTGACGGCCTACAACCCGGAAACCGGAAGCGGAGGCTTTGTCTTCGGACAATATGAGCTGGACGCCTACAACAATCCCGCGTTCAAGGAGTATAACTGGCTCGACGAAGTGACGCGCAACGGCGTGGAACAGAATCATGCGGTGAGCTTCACCGGCGGCAACGACAACGGCGCTTTCTATCTCAGTTTCGGTTACTCAAATCAGGAGGGGATGGTAAAGAACCTGAGCGACCGGAAATATTCGGGGCGCATCAATGCCGACTACAATGTGAAACCGTGGTTGAAAGTAGGCACAAACACTTCGTACACCCGGACGGATTCGGAAATCTTCGACAACGACGATGTGTTCGACAAAGCGCGGGGAGCCAACCCCATGCTGCCCGTCAGCGAAGTCCTGACACTGAACTACGGCGATTTCTACGACCAGAACTATTTTAACCCGCTTAACACGATGAAGATCGAATACGACCGCATACGCAACCGTATCCTGTCTTCCAATTTCTTAAACATCAATCCGGTTAAAGGCGTGAATTTTCGGACTACCTTTTCAATGAATTTCCTCGAAGAATCCAGATTCCGCTATGTACCCAACAATATCCAGCAGGCCATCCGCTACGCGCACAACGGAGAAGCCCGGCACACACGCGACCAGCGGATGATGTGGCAATGGGACAATACGCTCTCCTACGACAACACCTTCGAGGGCGTCCACCGCATCAACGCCACCATCGGAACGAGTTCATCAAACATTCAGCGCAACTATACCGAGGTCACCGGGCGCGGATTCGACAACAATATCTTTTCATATTACAACCTGGGCGCGTCCAACTTCCTGGCAAACCGCTCCGCCGGCTCCGATTTCACCGCCTCGTCGTTGATGTCGTATTTCGTCCGGGCGGACTATACCTATGCAGGTAAATATTACGCCACAGCCACAGCGCGTTATGACGGCTCGTCCAAATTTTCCGACAACAACCGGTGGGGGCTGTTCCCGTCCTTCTCTTTAGCCTGGAATCTGGCGGAAGAAGGTTTTATGCGCGAACAGCGTGTCTTCGACCTCTTAAAAGCCCGCCTCGGTTTCGGTATGGTGGGGAATCAGGAAATTGAAGATTATTCGTACCTGACGCTCTACCGTCCATCGGTGACGGAAGGCGAAACGACCTACGTGCCGAACGATAAGAAAGGCAACGGAAAAATATCCTGGGAATCGCAGCGGCAGTTCAACTTCGGCGTCGACATGGGTTTTCTCGCCAACAAAATCCGCATGTCGGTCGATCTTTTCCATATCACAAACGACGATCTGCTGATGACGCGCAATATAAACACCTCTTCGGGATTCAAAACCATGGTGGAAAATGTGGGCGCCATCGAAAACAAGGGATTGGAAGTTACCTTAGACGTCAATGCGGTCGACACGAAAGATTTTCAGTGGAACATCTCGGCAAACATATCCGCAGACAAAAATAAAGTGACCCGCCTGTACGGAGATAACGATTATATCCTCAACTATGACGGCGACCGGAATTTGCAGAAAGAAGGAAACCTGTTCATCGGCGAATCGCGCAACACGATCTATATATGGAAAACGGGAGGCATCGCGCAGGAAGCCGACAGGGAACGGCTGAGTCAGATCGACTGGTCGGGACGAAACGTGAACCCGGGCGACCTGTATCCTTTGGATCTATCCGGCCCCAACGATACACCCGACGGGAAAATCGACGATTACGATCGTGTGATTGTCGGCTCCTCCGATCCCAAGTTTTACGGAGGCGTTTCCACCGATCTCACTTTTAGGGGCGTTTCGCTCAATGCGGTATTCAATTATTCCTACGGGGCGAAGAAATTGAGCTATCTCTACGAAACGATGATCGGAAGCACAGGCAAGAGTCTGGCGTCGGTAGACCTCGTAGACCGCTGGTCGCCCGAAAACACAACCGCCCGGTTCCCCCGCCCCATGCTCGACGACCCGAGCGACGACCGTAACTACAACACCTTCTCGGCCGGACAGATGGATCACTCTGTGCAAAAAGCGTCGTTCCTGCGCCTGTCTACACTGACGCTGGCTTACACGTTCCCCGACAGGCTTGCAAAAAACCTGAAGGTTGACCGCCTTCGCGTGTATACAACCGCCTCCAACGTGTTCTGCTTAACGCCCTACAAAGGCTATGACCCGGAAACGGGTGACTGGTATCCTCCTACGAAAATGTTTGTGCTGGGACTTAACCTGACTTTCTGAAAATAACTATAAATTACACAGATCATGATGACGAATATGAAAATACATTTACTGACGGCGGTTGTTTTCCTGTTTACAGCAGGACTGTCTTCCTGTTCCGATTTTCTGGAAGAAATGCCGAAGACCTCACTGACTCCCGAACAGGTATATACGGAGTTAAATGTGCTGGAACCTACCGTAGACGGTTTATATACCTCGTACCGGAACTCTAAGGCCGGACGTTCGGGGTTTACATTCACCCTGCTCGGACTTGACGAAACCAAACAGGGTATTGTGCAGATGACGGACGCCAGCCAGGCCGGTCTGGACTACTATGACGGAATGCTCAACGCCACCTCTTCTCAAATCAGCGAGATGTGGTATAAAAGATGGCCGATGATTAATACGGCAGCATTGTCTATCCGCGGACTGGAGCTTCTAACCGAATCCGAAACGGACGGCGAAACGGTGAATCGAATTAAAATACTGCGGGCTAACGCCTGTTTCGTACGCGCGTTGGCCATGTTCGAGTTGGCGATGTACTGGGGCGAAGTGCCCGTTATCGAAATCAACGACCTGGACAATCCTGATGTTGACATGTCCCGAAAGCCGCTGAGCGTCGTATGGGAACAAATTTTTAACGACCTGACGTATGCTTCGGAAAACCTCTCCGACGGCAAACAAACCGGGTCGAGGGCAACGAAAGGCGCCGCCATTGCCATGCTGGGCAAGCTCTTCATGTACGCGCCGGCGGAAAGTGGATACCGGGACTTCGGCAAGGCTATCGAATATTTCGAGAGAATAAGAAGCGCTTACCGGCTGGAACCCGGCTACGAAAAAATGTTCGACGAATATGCCACACTGGAATTTAATTCGGACGAATCTATTTTTGAAATAGATTATATCTGTAACAGTTCAGGCCCTAACTATTGGCAGTGGGATATGGGTTCACGCACGCCGGCGGCATTGGGCGAATCCTGCTATATCGGAGGATATGATGTGGCGCTTCCTACGGATTATGGCTACAAAATGAAAGCGGAAGGCGGTGTGTGGGAAGACGGCGACTTGCGCCGGGAGGCAAGTATTCGTTTCGACTTCACCTACCGCGGACAGGCATTCACCATCCCCTCATGGGGCGCCGACGAGTTGGATCCGCATATCAAAAAATGGGAAGACCGTCGACTGGATCGCTTTACAACGCCTGCCATGGCCGGCGAAGCAACGTCCGGAAGAAGTTTCTACTGGTCGGGTAAAAATTACATGTTCCTGCGCTACGCGGATATCCTGCTCTGCTATGCGGAATGTCTGAACGAAAACGGACGAACCGGCGACGCGATCGAGATTGTCAACCAGGTGCGCACACGTGCATGGGGAGGCGATCTGCCGGCCGATAAGAGATGGAGCGGGCTTTCACAGGATCAGTTCCGTTCCGAAATCATGGACGAACGCATCCGCGAACTCTGCTTCGAGGGATGGCGACGGATGGATCTGATCCGTTCGGGCAACTTCGTGAAGTTGATCAAAGAACGCAATCCGTGGGCAAAAGAAAAAGGTACGATCAGCGACTTTCATATGCGCTGGCCTATCCCCGAAGATGAGATAAAGAACAATCCTTATATGGAAATGGGCGTAGACCAGAATCCGGGTTACTAAAAGCCGAAACGGAGGGAGGGCGTCGAAAACGCTCTCCCCCCCCTTTCAGAAAAAACGATACAGAAAATTATTAATAACACTGCTAATGGGTAAATTATTTACATTATTTATTTTCCTCTTTTTTTATTTCGGTAGTTACATGCACGCTGCAGAAGCGTATGAGGTCGTTTCACCTGATAACCGGCTAAAGGTCATTCTGCATATCGGCGAAGGAACAAGTTATGAAATCCGGCATGGAGAAACACAACTGCTATCGCCGTCGTCCATCGCGTTACATCTTTCCGACGGAACCGTCGTCGGAGCCGGAACCGTAAAAAGCACGAACCGAAAAAGCGAACACAATCAGGTTGACGTCCCCATCGGGAAGAATAAAACACTGACAGAGGCATACAACGAACTGACCGTAGTATATAATGAAAATTACGAACTCGTCGTAAGAGCGTACAATGAAGGCGTCGCCTATCGTTTCGTCACAGACTTCGGGAAAGAGATTACGATCAACAGCGAAGATGCAATCTTTAATTTTGCGGCAAATACGAAGGTCTATTTCCCGGAATGTGATGCGAATACTTCACAGGAGGAAGGCGACGGAGGGATCCGGTATTCCATCCATCAGGGATATCGCAACTTTGAAAGAGTATATAATACGTATAATGTTCCGGTAGCGATCTCGAACAAATTCTCGGTTACTCCGGTGCTGTTTGAATATACGGGCACGCCTTATAAAGTGGTGATCACAGAAGCCGATACCTACGACTATCCGGGGATGTATATGGAAAGTAACCGGAGCGGCGGTACACGGTCTATGCGTGGAATGTGGGCGGGATACCCGAAAAAGGTGATGGATCCCGACAATTATTACTCAAATCATCTGGTTTATGAACGCGAAGATTTTATCGCCCGAACGAACGGAAGCCGCAAGTTTCCGTGGCGGGTCATTATTGTAAGCAATGATGACAAATCGCTCCTCAATAACGAGTTGGTGTACCTTTTGGCCGAACCGTCGCGCATAACGAATACGGCTTGGATAAAACCGGGAAAATCGGCTTGGGAATGGTGGCACAAGGCTATGCTGGAAGGGGTGTCGTTCCCCGTAGGGAATAGGAATCTGAGTGTGGATTTATATAAGTATTATATTGACTGGGCGGCGAAGAACGGCATTGAGTATATGACTTTCGACGCCGGTTATCAGGAAAGCTGGCTGACGCAGCTTTGCAAGTATGCCGAAGATAAAGGCGTTAAAATCATTGTCTGGACATGGGCAAGCTGCGTCAACGGATATCCCGGAGATTGGATCAGGCGGATGAAAGCACGGGGAGTATCGGGTGTTAAGATCGACTTCTTTGAACGAAACGACCAGATCGCTATGCGCTGGGGACATGAGTTTGCACAAAGGCTTGCGGATAATGAAATGGTGGGGTTGTTTCACGGATGTCCCGTACCGACCGGGTTGAACCGTACATATCCGAACATCCTGAATTTCGAAGCCGTACGAGGCGCCGAAGATAATTTCTGGCGAAGTCTGATCACGCCGGATTATCATACCCTGTTCCCTTTTATCCGTTCGATAGCGGGGCCGGAAGATTATACGCCCGGATCTATGCGCAATACGACCGCCGAGGCGTTTTATCCCGTCGACCGGGATAATACGGTACCGATGAGTATGGGAACGCGCGCGCATGAGTTGTCTATGTACGTAATATTCGACCACTGGCTGGGCTATCTGTGCGATTCGCCAACCGAATACAATAAGTTTCCGGACATACTTGACTTCCTCGCTTCCGTTCCTACGGTATGGGATCGGTCGCTTCCGCTGGACGCCCGGCTCGGCCGGTACATCCTGATGGCGAAACAAAAAGGAGACGACTGGTATGTCGGCGGTATGACGAACTGGGACGCAAGGACATTGACCGTAAACTTCGACTTTCTTCCCCCGAACGTATCCTTCGATGCGCTGATGCTGAAAGACAGTCCGGATTCGGGCAAGGAACCGAAGAAGTACATAAACGAAAAGATGACGGTGACAAAGGATACGAAACTTACCGTCGATATGGCGAAAGGAGGCGGTTTTGTGATCAGGCTGAAAAAGCAAAATCCGAACGGCAACGCCGGAGTACGACAGGAAGGACAACCCTTTCTCACTCACGTAGACCGGACAACCGAAACGCTCCATATCCGGACGGATCAAATCCTCCGTTCCGTGAATATCTATGATGTTTCCGGGAAATGTATGTTTTCGGGGCATTATAAACGTCCTGCAAACGCTGAAAAAATCAGGCTCTCAGGCTTGGAAAAAGGAATTTATATACTACAAATACAAGCAGAACATGAAACAGACAGTTTCAAATTTTTTTACTAACAACTTAAATTTATTCGTATGAAAACAAGTTACTTTTTTACAAAAACAATGGCAGTTGCATTTTTATTTATGTTTGCCCTGTCATTTGGAACGAATGCACAGCAAGCCACCATTGACGGTATCGTTTATCAGGTAACCGAAGAGGGGTATGCGGAAACAACCCATCTACCCAAAGATGGAGATACACATGTTCCTTACACAGCAGAAACGATCACAATCCCGGCTAAAGTGACGATCGGCGGGGCCGAATATCCCGTAAAGAAGATCGGTAACAATTCCATGCGTGAGAATCCGAACCTGAAATCCGTTTCTCTTCCGGACGGCCTTGAAATAATCGGGAACAGTTCGTTTGCACAATGTTCCGAACTGAAAGAGGTCGCAGTTCCCGCTTCCGTAAAATCCATCGAAGACTGGTCGTTTTACGCATGTACGAAACTTGAAAAAATAAACATCCCGGACGGCGTAACCGCCATCACCGAACACACGTTTCAGCAAACGGGTCTAACCGAAATAGAGTTGCCGGCCAGCGTGAAAAGCCTGAAGGTATGTGCTTTTCAGGATGCTTCGAAATTAGCGTCCATTAATCTGGAAAACATCACCGAAATCGTTGGATGGGCGCTATACGGAACCGCTATCGAATCGGCGGACATCGCCAATGTATTCTCAATCGGCGGGGAAGCTTTCAGGAAATGTCCTAATCTTGAAAAAGTCACGTTTGAGAATGTAACCAGTATCGGAGGATGGAGCTTTGAAGGATGTCCAAAGCTGACTTCTATTGACTTC
Organism: Tannerella sp.; assembly: GCA_031255595.1. Taxonomy (GTDB): domain Bacteria; phylum Bacteroidota; class Bacteroidia; order Bacteroidales; family Tannerellaceae; genus Tannerella. The sequence continues at coordinate 4,936 of JAIRSF010000041.1, read as the reverse complement.
GGAACGGTAGAAACAATCGAAGTAGGGGCTTTTTCCGGATGTAGCGCACTGGCTTCCATAACCATTCCTTCCAGCGTCCTGTTCATTGACGGCTGGGCATTTGAAAAAACGGGACTTACCGAAGTTTTTGCCTCCTGGGAAGACCCCGCCGGTGAAGCTTTTATCGATGACTATGCGTTCGGCGCGGATGAAGGCAGACCGAACTTCACATGGAAAGTGCCGGAAGCATTCAAAGCTGCCTACGGAGACGAATATTTAGGTTTCCCCGTTGAAGTCGGCGAACCGAATGATTCATCAAACGAACATATAAACGGCGGCCGTCAGGCTAATGTATATTATGCAAACGGAATCCTCGCTGTTTCCGATCTGGAAGGATACCGGGCATCTGTCTACACGTTAAACGGACAGGTGATCGCACAATTCATCATAAACGGGAATAATTGCAGCAAACCGCTATTGTTAACACCGGGAATCTACATCTTCAATGCAGTAAACGGAAACAGCAGCGCGGCAGCCAAATTCATCGTGAAATAAGATAAATCCGCAAAATAGTTGGAAAAGCTTTTGCTCATATGCGGCAAATCTATCTGTTTCCCGTACAAACGGCACAAAAAAAACAGATAGATTCCGCCGGTTCTTTAAGGCTTGGATTTGTTTAGGTTATTTTTTAATATTTGGAATACAGGATTGAAAACAAAACTTTTTTTAAAATTTATTTCCGCATGAAAATCAACAACTCAATAACGACCCTGTCTTTACTGTTACTCCTCACGCTTTCCTGTCAAAAGGAAAGCCGCACATTCAAACTATGGTACCGGCAACCCGCCGGAGAATGGATGCAGGCAACGCCCGTCGGTAACGGACGAATCGGCGCCATGATTTACGGCGGAACGGATACCGAAACCATTGCCCTGAACGAGATCACCCTATGGTCCGGACAGTACGACGAAGAACAGGAACTCCCCTGCGGAAAAGAATTACTCGAAACGATACGCCAGTCGTTTTTCGAAGGCAACCTGGCCGAAGGCAACCGGCTCGCCGCACAACACCTGTCCGGCAGGCCTCACTCCTTCGGTACTCACCTGCCCTTCGGCGACCTGAAAATAAAGTTCGACCACCCGGCAAACGAAGTAAAGAACTACACGAGGGAACTGAACCTTGAAACTTCCGTCACCACGGTTTCCTACCGGCTATCCGGAGTGAACTACAAAAGAGAATACATCTGCTCCAATCCGGATGATGTGCTGATCATCAAGCTGACTGCCGACAAAAAGCACAAATTAAACATCGAAATAGGACTGGATCTGCTCAGGGAATCGGATATTTCGGTCGCGGACAACACGCTGTCGTTCTACGGACAGGCCCTATTCCCCCAATTAGGCCCGGGAGGCGTCCATTATATGGGTCGGATACAGGTTGCGACGTCCGAAGGGGGGCGCATCTCCCCGTCGGCAAACAACTCGTTAATGGTAAGCAACAGTCATGAGATCGTCCTCACGATCGACCTGCGTACGGACTACAAAAGTCCCGACTACAAGATCCTGTGTAAACAAACCATCCGGCAAGCCGCTCAAAAAACATACGAAAAGATCAAATCGGATCACATCCGCGATTATACCGGCCTCTATAACCGGGCGGAACTGTTCCTCGGAACCGGCGAATCCGACAAGCTCCCGACCGACGTCCGCTGGAAACGCCTCAAAGATATGGAAATGGACGATCCGGGACTTTTCGCCCTGTTCTTCCAATACGGCCGTTACCTGCTGATCTCCTCTTCGAGGGAAAACTCGCCACTACCGGCCAACCTGCAAGGCATATGGAACGACAACCTGGCCTGCAACATGCCCTGGACATGCGACTATCATTTAGATATCAATACGGAACAAAACTACTGGCTTGCCAACGCAGGCAACCTCCACGAATGTCACACGCCGCTTTTCAACTACTTAGGCGACCTGGCTCATCATGGTGCAAAAACCGCCGCAAAAGTCTACGGTAGTCCCGGCTGGACGGCGCACACAGTAGCCAACGTCTGGGGCTACACAGCACCGGGACAAAGCGTCAACTGGGGCCTGTTTCCAACAGCCGGAGCCTGGCTGGCCTCGCACCTGTGGAGCCATTACACCTACACCCAGGATCAGGATTTCCTCAAAAACAAAGCCTATCCCATACTGAAACAAAGCGCCCTCTTCTTCCTGGACTATATGACGGAACACCCCAACAACGGATACCTGATGACAGGCCCCAGCACCTCGCCCGAAAATTCATTCAAAATCGACGGCCGGGAATATGCCCTCTCCATGATGCCGACATGCGACCGGGTATTAGTCTACGAAACGCTGCAATCGTGCATCAAAGCGTCCGAAATACTGCACACCGACGCCGAATTTCGCCGCACGCTGGAAGAAGCGAAAGCCAAACTCCCCCCTTTTAAAATCGGAAAAGACGGAACAATCTGCGAATGGTTTGAAGACTACGAATTGGCGCATCCGAATCATCGCCATTCATCGCACCTGCTGGCCTTATATCCTTACGACCAGATAACGCCGGACAAAACGCCCGAATTGGCGGAAGCCGCAGCCAAATCCGTTCACCGGCAACTGAACTCCGAAAACTGGGAAGACGTAGAATGGAGCCGCGCCAATATGATTTGCTTCTACGCAAGGCTTAAAAATGCGGCGGAAGCCTACAAAAATATGAAAGGCCTGTTAAAGGAGTTTTCAAGGGAGAACCTCTTTACCATGGCTCCTGCCGGTGTAGCCAGCGCCGAATCGGATATTTTCGAGTTCGACGCCAACGAAGCCGCTCCCGCCGCGATGGTCGAGATGCTCGTCCAAAGCCACGAAGGCTATATAGAACTTCTACCCGCACTGCCCGAAGAATGGCATACAGGATATTTCAAAGGACTTTGCGTCAGAGGAGGCGCGGAAATAGACTTAGTATGGAAAAACGGATCCGCCGAAAGTGCACAACTCAAAGCAACGGCAGACAATACTTTCCACATCAAACTGCCGCAGAATCATACCGTCCCGAAGATCACCCAAAACGGACAGGCCTTTGAAGGAACGATTCATAACAACATCCTGTCGTGTACCTTGAACAAAGAAGACCGGTTATTGTTAACATTCATCCCGTAACCGACCCGAAACGGAGGCAAACTGCAGGAAACGACTTTTGACACACCTTCCCCAAATCTCCGGAAGAACATCTAAACTTTTAGAAATACATTCTTTTTATACAAAAAATACAGAAACAGCCAGCAAACAACAATATAACCCGTACTGTTTATCAGATTAGCCCAATCTTCGGGAAACTTTCCCGCCAATCCGCCGAAAAAGAATTTCGAAACCTGGGAGAAATTAATGATTATCTGAGCCAAATAAATCGTGATTGAATTCATTCCGACTACACGAAAAAAGAAAGTCCATTTGCGATAACCTTTCACATCCGTAACATAATAGAACAAAGCAAATAAAAAGAGGGAATAAGCCGCCACCACACAAACAAACGAACTACTCCACAACATCTTATTAATCGGGAAGACATAACTCCACAACCATCCGGCCACTAAAAACACGATCGCCGCGGCAAACAGGTACAACACCTTTTTATTTTCAGTCATCCGATCGCTTGAAATACGGACAAACCGTCCCGTAAACATCCCCAACATCGCCGTAACGATCGCCGGCAAGGTGCTCAGCAAACCTTCGGGATCAAAATGATTATCTCCATAAATCAATCTTCCGGGCAGCAACACACGATCTATCGCTCCCACCAGATTATGCTCAAACGAATACGTATCCGAACCTCCCGGAATAAGCCATAACAAAAGCCAGTAACCGACCAGGATAACCGCCGCTACAACAATCAGCACCTTCTGCTTAAATCTCATAAACAACAAGGCCGCCAACATCCATGCCAGTCCGATACGTCCTAACACGCTTGCACATCGCAGGCCGGCAAAATCCAATTTGAAAAGCCCGTTATAAACCATTCCCAATAACACAAGAACAATCCCCCTCTTTATCACTTTCACAAAGATTTGTTTTTCCGTTTTCCCCTGCGCCCGTTGTTTGGCAATCGAAAAGGGAAACGATATACCGGCTATAAACAAAAACAGGGGAAAAATAGTATCATGATGTGAAAGCCCATCCCATTTCACATGCTCCATCTGCGACGCGAGCCAATCCATAAACCCGGACGACGGGAACAATCCGCACAACGAAACAACCCAGCCCGATAATCCCATAATAAACAGCATATCAAAACCTCTCAACGCATCGAGAGAAAACAGCCGTTCTTTTTCATTAAATTTCGATTTCATATTTTCCAATTATTAGCGGTTAATCAATGCACAAAGATATAAAAGATTTATTTATGTTGCTAAAACTCCACCGCAATTCCGGCGCAGTAGGGTAATAGATCTTTCAATGGTCGCAGGGGGGAGGGACATAAACGGACAATGTGTTCGATTGCGAACAGCGTCGATCGGGGCAGAGCGCTATTTATCAACGGGATATATCTTTGGCATGCCATTTGACCGAATGACGGCAAAATGATAATATATGGATCGGGAAATACCCAAAGAGGTGCGGAGGAAAAGACTTCGCCGTCAGATTACAAAAACAGGTATCGGTATCGCAGGATTTATCGGCTTCGTTGCGATTATTACTTCCGTCTTGCAAACGACACTCAAACGCAGAGATTTGCAGATCTCCAAAGTCGACCGGGGCGTTATCGAAGTGTCGGTCAATGCGTCGGGGAAGGTAGTTCCGGCATTCGAGGAGATCATCAACTCCCCTATTCATTCGCGCATCGTTGAGATCTATAAAAAGGGCGGCGACTCGGTCGACGTCGGGACGCCGCTACTGAAACTGGATCTTCAATCGGCCGAAAACGATTACAACAAGCTGCTGGACGAAGAACAGATGAAGCG
>JAIRSF010000011.1 GCA_031255595.1 Tannerella sp. | reverse complement strand
TTTTATGGGGAGGTTTGCGCCTATATTTTAGGTAATGTCCATGGGGCGCGGTAATTTGCTTTTGCCAGCTGATTGGCTTCGTTGTTATTGATAAATCCGTTTGTTTTGTTATCCCAGTTGAGCGCTGTTCCTACGCGGCAGGATATGTTGGTGATATGGCTCAGTTTGGCAATTTCGGCGCCTATTGCAATATCACAATTCGGTAAATTTCGTGTTTTGATACATTCCAGCAGGTTGCCGACATGCAGATATAATCCTCTGCCCGAACCTTTTTTCTGCTCGATGGCTTCCATGCGTTGCGTATTCGGCTTTTTTTCTTCATCACATGGGTAACAGTAGGGGAATGTACGGCTATTGATTGCTTGTTCGGGCAAAACTTCCCAACCTGCGCGGGTGAGAATCATCGTACCGTTCTCACCGAAGAATGCCAACCCTTCACGAAGCCCGAACAGCCCGTTACCTATTCCGCAGGCATGATCCCAGATGATATTGAAACCGGGATAATGATAGGTGGCCATTAATGTATCGGGCGTTTCCATCGCATCGTCCGGATACCCGAATTTTCCTCCTGCTCCATAGACATAGGACGGAAGGCCGACGTTCATACTTTTCAGGGCATAGTCAAGCAAATGTACGCCCCAGTCGGCCGTCAGCCCGCCTGCATAATCCCAAAAGAACCGGAAATTATAATGAAACCTGTTTTGGTTATAGTTTCGTTTGGGTGCGGGGCCAAGCCACATATCGTAGTCGACACCGGCAGGAGGGGCCGAATCGGGTACTACCGGTAAAGTCCACTTGGAAGTTTGGTATGCCCATACTTTGACGGTGCGGATATGGCCTAACTGTCCGCTTTGTACATAGGCGGCAGCTTCATCCCAGTGCGGGTCGCTGCGTTGCCACTGTCCGACCTGGACAATCCGGTTATACCTGCGTGCAGCTTTGACCATCAGGTCACATTCTTCGATCGTATTGGCCAGCGGCTTTTCTACGTAGACGTCCTTACCGGCTTCGCAGGCGGCAATTGATTGCAGGCAATGCCAATGATCCGGTGTGCCGATGATAACGACATCCACATCCTTGTTATCAATAACTTTTCGCCAGTCTTTGACTAATTGCTTCGGCTTTTTTCCGGTCTTTTTTTCGATGTCGGCAGCGCGTTTATTGAGCCACTCGTCATCAATGTCGCATAACGAGATGCATTCTACTTCGGGGTATTGCAGGAATGTATTCAGGTTACTCCATCCCTGGTTACGGCAACCGATCAGGGCTACTTTGACTTTGTTGCCGGGGGCATTTTGTCCGAATACTTCGGACATACCGCCGCGGGCGTACGAGATACTTCCCAGCGCAGCTACTCCTGCGAATGTGTTTTTTAAAAAATCTCTTCTTTCCATAATTATTAGTGTTTATTGTGATAAAAAATATTCTTATTTGCCGGCATTATTTCTTCTATTCCGACCGGGCGGCAGGTGAGATTATTTCCTTTTTCAGGTCGTTGAAAAAGGTTTTCAGGCGTTCTTTTTCGTTGCCTTTTCCTAAGATTTCGATAGGCAGGTATCCGCAGTAGTTATTCCGCTGAATGAGTTCCATTAATTTTTTTACGTCGGTCTTCGTTTCCACTCCGTTTATGAATACGGTTTCTTTTATTTGCCAGGTGATAGCGTGGTGGATTGTTTTTTCTATTTCAACATAAGGATCGGCTGTGCGGAAACAACCGATATCGAGCATTAGGCCGACATTGTCGGATTTGCATAATGACAGGAAGCGGTGAACGTCTTCTGCCGTTTTCAGGAAGTCATTATGATTTTGCATCGCTACGATCACTCCGTATTGTTTTCCGAACTCGGCACATTCGTCCGTAGCTTCTGCGACCCATTTGGCGGTTTCGTCCCAGGTGTGCCCTTCGGGGGCGCCTTCTCCCGAGAATATCCGGATTGTGTTGGCTCCCAGTTTGGATGCTACCACAATCCAGTCTTTTACCAGCCGGATCTCCTTTTTGCGTTCTGTTGCATCGGGTTTCGTAAAATCATTCCTCACGCCGGTTCCCGATATATCGATCGCATGGCGAAACGCACAGCGTTTTACTTCATAGATGTATTCATCGTCAGGCACCTGGGGATAATTTGGGAAATAGTAACCCGTAATGTCGACACATTCCATGTCAATGGATGCGGCGTGACCGATGACATCGAAAATGTTAAGTTCGCCGTCGCGGAGCGGACTGTTGAAGGAGTAAAAATTTAATCCGATTTTCACCCTGCTTTTTTCTCCAATACTTCCTTTATTAGCCGGTTGTGAGAAGCCGGTTGTTGCAAAGGATAACATTAAAACGATAGTAAAAAGACTTGATTTCATGCTCTGTTTTTTTAAAGTTTGTAATCTCTAATCGTTGTTTGCTGTAATATGAGTTTCAAATAATTCCGGTTCTTTCGGGATTTTACCCTATGAGATGGGCAAATATACTGATTTTAAATTGTTTTTTGACGGGTTACCGGCAATAAATTATTTTTCTGCCGGGAGGTCGTGCGGCTCCGGTCGCATGTTTGAGCCTGTGCAGGCAAACAGGAAGGGGGGAGGAGGGTGTTTTTACCGGAAAAATAAGGTTCTTTGGAGCGGACGTGTAAGTTTTTTATAAAATGTTGTGCAATTTTCGGTATGATTCTCCGTTCAGATAATTGAATTGACGTGAGTTTATTTGTCGGAGTATGGAGATCGTATTCGTTAAACAAAGATGCATCCATTTCGAATGGCGCTTTTCTTGAAATGACCTTTGTTCGCAGGGTGTGTGAAGGGGGACGGAATGAATTGAGCAGGGCGCGAGGGGGGAGGATGTTGTCCCGAAATAGAATTTTAGTCTAAAATTAAGTAAACCGTATGATGATTAGAAGAAGTCTTTTTTTGCTTCTATGTTCTTTGTTTTTTTATGCAGGTATAGCACAAAAAATTGAGTTAAAAGGAAGAGTGTTTGAACGTTTGTCGGGCGAGCCTTTGGCGTCGGCGCTTGTTAAGGTAAAGGGATCATCTATGATGACGGTTGCCGATGCGGATGGAAATTATTTGCTGCAATTTGAAAAGAAGGGCGTCTATACGGTTTCGGTATCTTATGTGGGTTTTAGCGAAGAAAGTAAAAAAATTGATCTTCGCCGGAGTCAAACGGTTGATTTTTTATTAGATAATAACCTTCAGTTGGATGAGGTGCTGGTGACCTCCACCGCTCCCAATGAGCGCGTAAAGACTCTTACGATGGGAATTGAAAAATTGAGTGCGGCAGAGATTAAACAAATGCCTGCATTGATGGGAGAGGTCGATGTTTTAAAAGTTATCCAGTTGTTGCCGGGGGTGCAGGCCGCGTCGGAAGGCGGTTCCGGATTCAGCGTGCGTGGCGGTTCGCCGGATCAGAATCTCATACTTATTGATCATACTACGGTTTATAATGCTTCGCATCTGATGGGTTTTTTTTCCATTTTTAATAATGATGTGCTTAGCGGGCTTGATTTATATAAGGGGGATATGCCGTTGAAATATGGAGGAAGGCTCTCTTCATTGCTGGATGTGCGGACGAAAAGCGATCGTCCCGAACGTTTTAGCGGAGTAGGAGGGATTGGTTTGATATCAAGCAGGTTGACGCTCGAAGGGCCTGCCGGCAGGCGGACTTCCTGGTTGGTGGGTGGGCGCCGCAGTTATGCGGATTTGTTTCTTAAACTGTCTTCGGACGAGGCATTACGCAAGTCGTCCGTTTATTTTTATGACCTCAATGCCAAGATGACGCATCATTTTTCGAACAGAGATATCGTCGATATAAGCGGTTATTACGGAGAAGATAATTTTGGTGCGCAACCGGGTGATTTTCATTATGGAAACGGTGCTTTTTCTACGTCGTGGCGACATATTTATTCGGAAACGTTGTCTTCCAGGATGAGTTTCAATATCAGTAAGTATGATTATGGGCTTAAATCGAAGCTGGAAGGGTCGAAGGCTACATGGGATTCGAGTATAACCGATTATATGCTCCGCGTCGATATGACTCATTCGATAAGTGAGTTATGGAACCTGACGTATGGGTTTTCAAGTATTTTGCACCGTTTCAAACCCGGATACGCAGTAATGGATATTTCTACGGATGCGAAGGCTTCGCTTGAATATGAGGTTGGGGGGTCGAATGCTTTTGAGCATGGAGTGTATGTGTCTAATGAGCAGAAAGTTTCCGATGGATTGAGTGTTAAGTACGGCGCTCGTTTGTCGGCTTTTCAGAATATCGGAAAAGGGACGGTCTATCATTATAATGATGAATATGAGGCGAGGGATTCTACGGTTTACAAATCCGGGGAAATCTACAACACATATGTGGCCGTAGAACCGCGCTTCGGGTTTGTGTGGCAGCTTCGTGAAAATTCGTCGTTGAAGGGTAATTATGTGCATAATGTACAGTTTGTGCAACTGGCGAATAATTCGGCTTCGGGATCACCGCTTGATATCTGGTTTTCGGCCAGCCCTAATATCAAACCACAGTTTGTTGATATGTTTTCGGTCGGTTATTTCAGGAACCTGGTGGATAATATGTATGAAACGTCCGTCGAGGTGTATTATAAGAATCAGCGTAATGTTATTGATTTTGCCGAACATGCGAACCTGATGTTAAATAAAAATCTGGAAGGTGAGGTTCGTACCGGGAAAGGAAGGGCTTACGGGGCGGAGTTTATGGTTCGTAAGCAAAAAGGCCGCCTGACCGGTTTTGTTAATTATACCCTGTCGCGTTCCGAGCGAACGATACCGGGCGTGAATAAAGGAAAGACCTATCTTTCTCCTTATGATAAGACGCATAGCCTGAATGTTGTGGCAAACTATGAGTTGTCGAAGAAAGTATCGTTTTCCGCCATATGGGTTTATGCCACAGGTAATCCGACAACGTATCCTTCGGGACGGTTTGAAATCGACGGGGAATATTTTCCGATCTATTCGGGACGGAATGAGCATCGCCGTCCCGATTATCACCGGCTGGATCTTTCTTTTACTTATGTTCCCAAACCGGATTCCAAAAAACGTTGGCGGGGCGAATGGAATGTGTCCCTTTACAATGCTTACGGGAGGAAAAATCCGTGGATGATTACTTATGACCGGAATGAAGATACGGGGCTTCCCTATGCGGAGATGATTTATCTTTTCGGCGTTGTGCCTTCCATCACTTATAATTTTAAATTTTGAACGCAATGAAACTCAAATATGCAATGCTTGGCCTGATGGCTGTTTTTTATGCCGTCCTCTGTTCGTGTACGGCGCCGATCGACATAAGTACGCGCGACGGCGATTCCGTTATTGCCATCTATGGCTGTCTTACCGATGAAAATAAACATCAGTATGTGAGGATAACCGGTTCTTCCCCTTATTTCGATGATAAGGAGAACCGGAACGTTGCGGATGCAAACGTGCGGGTGAAAGATTCGGATGGAAATGAATATGCAATGGAATATGGGCAGAAGGGTTATTATATAAGTCCGGTGAGGTTTGCCGCCCGTCCGGGTGTTACTTACCGCCTTACGGTGGAGGTGGATTTTAATGGAGACGGCAAGATGGAAATATACGAAGCGGAAACGACCATACCGCCTCCCCTGGCTCTTGATTCCGTAGACGTCAGGCCTCTCACGATTATGGGATACCGGCATTTTTCCCTGAATATATATGCGCAGGATCCGCCGGATGCCGATAATTACTATTTGTTTAAGTTCTTTATCAATGACAGCATTTCGAATGACAAAATCAGTAAATATATTTTGACCGACGACGGGTTTTTCAAAGGTGAATATCTAAACGGCATAAATATTTATTATTTTGAAGATATTACGGACGCGAAGGTGGTGGAAAAAAATAAAGATAATGACGAGGCGTATATGGTTTTTCCCGGCGACAAGATTCGCTTGCAGACTATGAATATTGAAAAAGGATATTTCTGGTTTATTAACCAGTGCATGTCGGAAATGCGCGGTGAAAATCCGATGTTCGGAGGCCCTCCCTCCAATATTACCACGAATATCACGAACGGGGCTGTCGGATATTTTACCGGCTATTGTATTCATGAAATAAGAACGGAAGTGCCCTGAACCCGTACTTTTTTGTACAGGAGCAGGTTTTCCGCATTTTGAATACTTGAAAAGGAGCCTATAACTGCGAATAGGGCATCGGCGAGAGGAAGATGCTTTGGTTATTTGTTGCCGTATGGGCGTATTCGGGTAGTGCAGACATGCGTTTCCAGTCGGGATGATTCACAAATTTGCTCCAGGCGTCACTACGTGTTTTCTCGTCTTTGTACCAGGTAAGGTACAGTAGCGCCGGCATACGCGGCCCGGCCATAATTTCCCCGTAAAGAACGGAGTTGATGCCTACTTTGTCGAAAAGGTCGATTTCTTCTTTGTTAAACATTTTCACCTTTCGTTGGTTGGCTTCTTCGTTGGGACTGCGGTAAATACGTATTTCAAATAAAGTTCGTGAAGGATCCGGTATGCGGTGAACCGGTATCTTATCGAAGCCTTCGCTCAGATAGGATTCGAGGTTTGAATAGACCGGATTCGGCGCCGATTGGGTGTAAAACCCGTCTGCTTTCCGGCGAAACTCTTTGTCGTCCCATATTGTTTTCTTGACTTTCAGATAGGTGCCGATGTCAGGATATATGAATAAGATGTGCCGTTGTTCTTTTTCTTCGTCTTTTGGTTTGAATAATTTGAATGCGCCGGTTTTGACTTTCTTACGGTTATAAGCCGGTAATAACGTGTCTTTGAAAAAGGAATCGAGCAGTTCTCCATCACTTGTAAGTGTATAGATTCGCCATTCGTAGATCTCTTTTGTGCCGGAGGTTGACGCTGCATTTTCCAAGGATGAAGCCATTCCCATTGCAGGAACAACGGATAAAGCACCGGCTGCTTTTATAAAATTTCGCCTTTTCATGATAATGAATATATTTAATTGACTAAAAACACGACAAATATAACACAAATCGAAATATAATACAAAATAAAGTCATTTATTTTCCGGATGCAGATCGGGCAGGGGGTATGAGATTATTCCTGTTCGCCGATAGAAGGGAGAATAGGGTTGAGTATTAATTGACTTTTCAGGTGATTAATGTCGAGTTCTTTTACTTTCGAGAGATGCTTTTTTGCTTCGGAACGGTTGCCCAGGCCAAGCATGCCGAGGCCTATTACATAGTGGCAGTGGATTTGGTTGCGAATATTCAGGTCGTCGTCCCAGATGGCCAGATCCGGTAACGAAACGGCAAAATAGTCGATCCGGCAATCGTCGAACAGGTGTTTTTTGCCGTAGTCAACGAGTTTGTTGAAGCAACTTCGGGCTTTGTCCGTTTCTCCGAGCGCTTCCCAGGCTAATCCCCGGTAGAATATTTTGTCGGGTTGTTGGTCGTTGTAGTAGAGGGCTTGTTGGGGGACGGAGGAGCCGGTTGCCGCTTTTCGGAAGTGAAGGCCGGCATTTGTTTCGTCGCCCAGTTCGCGGTAAGCCAATCCTTTGAAGTAATCGACGTCGTTTTCTTCTACATTCGCCAGTTTTCCTTCTCCGAGATTGTGGGGATAGCGCTCCGTTTCGTGAAGTAATGCGAGCGCTTTTTCGAAATCGTGCGTGTGGATAGACTGTTTGGCCTGTTCAATCCGGCATAACAGGTATTGTCCGGTGATTTTGCCTTCGCCTCCTTCCCATGGGTGGAATTTGCGCGAACGGATAAGCATCATCGCCCGGTTGTATTCACCGGTTTGATTATACAATGTGATTCTTTCGATACATAAATCGTCGCGCTGCTCTACCAGGGCGGAGTGTTTTTCGAGAAACGCCAGGCGAACGGATGGTTCTATGCCTGTTTTTTTGTAAAGCTGGTCGAGTTCCATCAACATGCGGGCGTTTGTATTGTCTAAGCGGAAGGCTTTTTCCAGTAGCTCGCGTGCCTCTTGTTTGCGGTTGCATTTATTGTAATACGCCAGGGCCAGGTTTCGCAGTACGGAGGGGAAACGGTCGTTCAGCCGTTTGGATTCTTCCCAACATGCTACGGCGCTGTCGTATCGGCGGGCGGCATACCAGAAGTTGCCGAGGTAATAATATGCATGGGCGTCCGACGGATTACAACGGATCGCATCCAGCAGGATATTCACCTCCTCGATACGGTTCGGGAAACATTTGTCGGGCGACATACGGGCTGCTTTCCGGTAGTATGCAAGCGCCTGTTGCTCTCCCTCGTCCGCACAACTGCTGCGGGATGCAAAATAGCCCAATGCATAGTAAACGATCGGATAAACCTTATCTTCATCCGTTATATGGTAAGACAGCAACTGCGACGCTTCCGCGTACATGCCCGCCGCTGCATAATCCAGTGCATATTCCAGGCAGGTATGCACAGATCGTCCCATAAGGGAAATAAAAATATTAGAGTCGTCCCGGTCTTTTGTCAGGAGATATTTTTCAAAGAGGCACCCTATATTGAACCGGTCTATCGCCAGCGAATCCCTGATGAACGATAATGCCTCCTGCGTTCTTCCCAGATTCCGCAGGATAGCGGTTTTCAGATGGCACGCCTTATGGTTATGCCGGTTTTTTACCAGGCTACGCTCTACCTTATCATAGGCGCTTTCCCATAATTTTTTAGAGGCATCGATCTGTGCCAGGGCAAAGTACCCGGCATCCTGCCATGCGGCGTTCCATACCGATTTGAAGAATGAATCGTAGGCCTCCTCATCTTTTCCCTGCATTCTCAGGCTCCATCCCAGGTTGTAATAAGGTTCGCCGTCGTAAGGATTCGGATTCCATTGCGTCAGTGTTTTCACCGCCCGGCGAAAATAAGATTCCGCCTCGGCAAACCGGCCTTTACGCATCAGTAAAAGTCCCATAGCGTTATTGCACCGTATATCTCCCGGTTCGCGCCGGAGCGCTTCCCGGTAATATTCCGCCGGATCGCGGGTGGCATGCCTGTATTGCTCAAGATGTAACCCCGTCAGGTACAGTTGCTCGATGGATGCGATTTCTTTGGGTGCGTCCGCTGCCTGTGCGGGATCCGGCGCCGGTTTTATTTCCGGTTTGTCGGCATGGTAACGCAGCATCTCCTTACCGTTTGCGTGATAAAGTTCAAAAATCAAGTCTTCGGGAGAGATACGCCTTGTTCCGGCCTCGGCGGAATTACCGTCCTGCTGCGCTACCGGACGGGAAGCCGGAATCCCGGCGTCAACATCTGTTGTTGACGCATCGCAAACATCCGGTTGCTTCGGGTCAAACGGTATATTTTTAATGTACGGCTTTCCGGGCGAAACATCCGCTTTTTCGTCCAGCCAGATCTTCCCTTCCGTATCTTTCAGGACGATGCGCAGATCCTTCATCTCCGAAGTGGTATACAGGAGGACGGCGACATGGTTTTCCCGCACCTCCACGTTTACAATGGCGTCTTTGGTTGCATTCTTCACATACCCCACTTCGGCATAGGGCATAAAATATTGCACCCACGATTTCTCCTCACCCGGTTGCAGCCAGGCGAAATCCGGTTGATTATCCGTATAGACGCCCGTCATCAGCTCGATATACGGACCGTCTTCGTCCGTCAGGTTCCGATCCCACGCCTGTCCGAAATCCCCGTTACCCCATGTCCATTGTTTTTTTCCGGGGGATATATGATGATCGGCCACATGAAGCAATCCGGCCCTCACGTCGTCTTCATAACCGCCTACGAAGTCGAATTTTGATTTTACGGCCATGTAAGAAGTCGGCACAGGGATGTTTTTATATTTCGAGATGTCCACTCCTGCGGAATAATCCTGTTTGTAGTAAACGCCCGTAGCGATCGGGAAATTTGATACATCCCGTTTGCCATGGTCGAATACGGCATGCACATCCGGCGGAAAAACCGAGTGGTAGCGGTCGTTTACAACTACGGCGGGATTGGCCCACCAAAGGAACGTTTGCGGGAAATTCGTGCGGTTGTATACCTTTACCTTTATCTCGATATATGCTTTTCCGGGATAAAGGGTAAACCCCTGCATCCCTTTGGTACGGAACATCCGTTCCACTTCGTTGCACCATACGGTCACGCTTCCGTCCGCGTTCTTTTCTATCAGGTGCTCTGTCGGGAGATAAGTGCTCGGACGGTGATGTTGCGGCCAGTTAAACTCGATACCTCCCGATATCCATGGGCCTGTAAGCCCTACCAATGCCGGTTTGATGACCTGGTTGTAGTACACGAAATGACGTTGCTTCACCTTGTCGTAAGCCATCTGCACACGTCCGCCGAGTTCGGGGAGTATCATTACTTTGATATATTCGTTTTCAATAAAAAGTGCTTTGTAAGGCTTATCCTTTTTCTCACCGGATACTTTTTCCACAACGGGATAGGGGTATACAACACCCGAACTTCCCTGATAAACGCGCTTTTCAAGGAATATCGGGTTTTTTTCTTCTTCACCCGTTTCATAAGTAGGAAGCGGCACCGTTTCTTCCCATGCGCGCACAACGCCTTTTTCATTCACCGTAGACCGAATCAGGTAATCCGTAATTTTTTCCATTCTTCTCAAACTGTTATTATATTATACTCTCAACCCTTATACGGTTGGTTTAATAAGTTCTTTCTCTATTTCCTCCAGCGATTTACCTTTAGTTTCCGTTAGCCGGCTGCGGATAAAGAGGAATCCGGCGATACAAATACCGCCGTAGACCCAAAATGTACCGGAGGCTCCCAGGTATTTGTTCAATAAAGGGAACGTATAGGTCAGGATGAAACACGCCGTCCAGAGGAAAAAAGTAGAAACAGCCATAACCGCGCCGCGTATTCTCGCCGGGAATATTTCCGACAGGATCACCCACACGACGGGAGCCAGCGACATGGCATAACATGCGATTGCCAGCACCACCAGCAGAAGCATAGGCCAGCCGTTTACCTGCAGGTAATAGCCTGCACCCATTATAATATAAATGACGGCAAGTCCGCCCGAGCCTGCATACATAAGCGCCTTTCGCCCCCACCGGTCGACCGTAAAGATGGCAACGAAAGTAAATATAACGTTTGTAATACCTGTTACGACAATATTCATCAGGACATCCGAAACGGCATACCCGGCGGCCGAAAATATCTCATGTGCATAATTGAATATCACATTGATACCGCACCATTGCTGGAAAACGGACAACACAATCCCGATAACAAGCACTCTCCGCACATTAGGTTTTAACAGGGCGTTCCAATTATTCTTTTCCTGTGTCGCACCGAGATTCGCTATTTCGGCTAATTCTTTTTCCGCATAACCGCCTCCTCCGATACGTGCGAATATTTGTTGCGCCTTGTATCCCTTTTCGTTTATAGCGAGCCATCTCGGGCTTTCCGGAATAATAAACGATAAGACGAAGAACAATCCCGCCGGGATAAGCTCCGCCCAGAACATCCATCGCCAGGCCCATTCAATGCTTTCGGCCGACAGTATATTTGGGTCGGGCATATAATGATTTCCTATCTGCCAATTGGCGAGTTGAGCCGCCAATATACCCAGCACGATCGTCAACTGATTCAACGACACAAACCGTCCCCTAACCGGCGCCGGCGAAACTTCCGCAATGTAGATAGGCGACACATTGGATGCAATGCCTATACCGAAACCGCCTAAAATACGGTATATAACAAACCATGCGAACTGATCGACCGCTCCGGTTCCATAGGCCGAAAGCGTAAAAAGGACGGATGCTGCGATCAACATCTTTTTTCTGCCGTAGCGGTCGCTCCACGCCCCGGCCAATAAAGCGCCGGCGAGGCATCCGACCAGAGCGCTGCTCATGGCCCATCCGCGCAGGGCGGCCGAACTTTCTATACCGAAAAACGGTTCGTAGAATATTTTGGCGCCTCCGATGACGACCCAGTCATACCCAAAAAGGAAGCCTCCCATAGCCGAAACAAATGTGATGAGTAACAAATAAGATTTTTTGTACGTATTCATGCTTTTATGATTTAATTGACGATGCAAAAATAATACATCCGATACAATGAAAAAATGTAATATGTTTCGCAAAACATGTAAAAAACAACTATTTTTGTAAGATTGATTTTAATATAAAAATGATGGAAAACATGCTGGCGGAAGGATTCAGGGGTGAAAGGGCGATAGTAACGCCCTATAATATAAGAAATTACCAGGCGGATAATGAAATAACCAAACGGCTCTACATCACCCACATCGGTTATTATCCCAACGCGCGGTTTCATTACCGGGAACGGAGCGAAGGGGCCAATGAAAATATTTTTATTTATTGTGATAAAGGAATGGGATGGATTGAGTATGATGGCTGTAAATACATGCTGAAAGAGAACAGTTTCTTTATCATCCCGGAGAAAAAGAAGCATATTTACGGCGCCGACTCGGGAAATCCATGGAGTATCTATTGGTTTCATTTCAAGGGCGAACATGTCCGCATGTTTGATTCCATCATCGGGAAAGCCATATCGCCGGATGTTTCGGACATAAGCCGGCAACATGACCGTATCCGGCTTTTTGATGAGATGTACCAGAACCTGGATATGGGCTACAGCCCTGAAAACCTTGAATACATTAGTTATTGTTTGATGTACTATCTGGCGTCGTTGAAATACGTTTCGCAATATTGCGAAATGTGGAAAATGAAAGAGCACGACGTCATACAGGCATCTATTATATATATGAAAGAAAACCTGGAGCATAAAATATCCCTGTCGGACATATCCCATGCGGTAGGTTATTCGACTTCCCACCTGAATGCTTTGTTTATGCAGCGAACGTCGTATTCTCCCGTCGAATATTATCAGCAGTTGAAGATTCGGCAGGCATGTAATTATCTGCAGTTTTCCGATCTGAAGATAAAAGAAATCGCTTTCCGCCTGCAATACTACGATCCGTTCCATTTCTCAAAAGCTTTCAGGCGTGAAATGGGTATCACCCCGAAAGAATACAGGCGAAGATACAAAGACCGGTAGCCGGCATACCCGGCAATTTTCAAAAACTTCAGCGCAGGCCTGGGAATCGAACCGACGCCCGGTGAGCGTTTGACCGGTGTAAACGGTTACGCCGAAATTGGGCGGCGGATAATCGGAGATATAATAATTATCCGTATATTTGCAGCATTTTGTAAAAATATTGAAATCTTATTACACAATAAACAAAGCAGGTTATGGCAAAAAGTATGAAAGATTCGGCCCTCAGGTATCATTCCGAAGGAAAGCCGGGTAAAATAGAAGTCGTTCCGACAAAACCCCACAGTACACAAAGAGATTTATCGTTGGCCTATTCGCCGGGAGTGGCGGAGCCTTGCTTAGAAATTGAAAAAGATGCGGAAACAGCTTACGATTATACGGCCAAAGGTAATCTCGTTGCGGTTATTTCCAACGGCACAGCCGTATTAGGTCTGGGTGATATCGGCGCCCTGGCCGGCAAACCCGTCATGGAGGGAAAGGGGTTGTTGTTTAAAATATTTGCCGGTATAGATGTTTTTGACATTGAAATCAACGAAAAGGATCCGCAAAAATTTATTGAAGCAGTGAAAGCGATCGCACCTACATTCGGAGGCATCAACCTGGAAGACATCAAAGCGCCCGAATGTTTCGAGATCGAAACACGCCTGAAAGAAGAACTGGATATACCCGTTATGCACGACGACCAGCATGGTACGGCGATCATCTCGTCCGCCGGCCTGATCAACGCGCTGGAACTGACGGGAAAAAAGATTGAGGACGTGCGGATCGTCGTGAACGGAGCAGGCGCTTCCGCCAGTTCGTGCACGAAGTTGTACATGACACTGGGAGCGAAAAAAGAAAACATTGTGATGTGCGACAGCAAAGGTGTAATCTCGGTTCGCCGCACCGACCTGAACGAATCGAAAAAGTTTTTTGCTACGGAGCGAGCCGTCGATACGCTCGAAGAAGCTATTGTTGGAGCCGATGTGTTCCTCGGATTGTCCGTAGCCGATGTGCTGACGGCAGACATGGTTCGTAAAATGAATGATCATCCGATCGTTTTTGCATTGGCCAACCCGAACCCGGAGATATCCTACGAAAATGCAAAAGCTTCGCGCGAGGATCTGATCTATGCGACGGGACGCTCGGATTATCCGAATCAGGTGAACAACGTGCTCGGATTCCCGTATATTTTCCGCGGCGCACTGGATGTGCGTGCAACCACGATCAACGAAGAAATGAAGCTGGCCGCCGTAAGAGCCATCGCATCCCTCGTCAAGGAACCGGTGCCGGATGTGGTGAATGCTGCATACGGACTGTCAAGGATCTCTTTCGGCAAGGATTATATCATCCCCAAACCGATGGATCCGAGGTTGTTGGCGGTTGTTTCTACGGCGGTGGCCAAAGCTGCTATAGCATCGGGCGTTGCCCGCAGGAATATTACCGATTGGGAAGAATATGCCGTCCGGCTGAATGAAAGGATGGGGCATGACAACAAACTTATCCGCCGGTTTACCGAAATGGCCAAACGGAATCCCAAACGGGTTGTCTTTGCCGAAGGCAGCCACGAGAATATGTTGAAAGCAGCCGTAATGGCTCGTACTGAGGGTATCTGCCATCCCATTTTGCTGGGCAACGACGAACGGATCTGCAAACTGGCGGACGAACTGCAACTGGACTTAGACGGCATCGAGATCGTGAACCTTCGCCACGACCGCGAAGAAGAACGCCGTAACCGCTATGCCGAAATCCTTTGCCGGAAACGCGCGCGGGAAGGGGCTACCTACGACGAGGCAAGAGATAAAATGTTTGAACGCAACTATTTCGGCATGATGATGGTCGAAACAGGCGATGCGGACGCCTTTATTACGGGTGTTTACACAAAATACTCCAACACAATCAAAGTGGCCGAAGAAGTGATCGGAATAAGGGATGGTTACCGTCATTTCGCCGCCATACATATCATGACGGGAAAAAAGGGCGTTTTCTTTCTGGCCGATACGCTTATCAATCGTCATCCGTCTGCAGAAACACTGATCGATGTGGTGCGGCTGACACATCATGCCGTTTCTTTCTTCGCATATAACCCTGTGATGGCGATGCTTTCCTATTCCAGTTTCGGAGCCGACACGAAGGGTAGTCCGGTGAGGGTGCACGACGTCATCCGGCACATGCACGAAAACTATCCGGATATCGTGATAGACGGCGAAATGCAGGCAAATTTTGCGCTCGACAAAAAGATGCGGGACGCCAAATATCCGTTCAGTAAGCTGAACGGGAAAGATGTAAATACGCTGATCTTCCCGAATCTTAATTCCGCCAACATAGCCCAGAAGTTAATGCAGGAAATGGGGGGCGTGGAAATGATAGGCCCCATCCAGACGGGACTGAACAAACCTATTCACTTCACCGACATTGAAAGCTCGGTTCGTGATATCATCCATATCACCACCGTAGCTGTGATTGATGCAATCGTACAGGAGCAACTGAAAAAATAAACCCGTATGGAAGTCAACATCGGATACTGGATCGGATTTATTGTCTTTATCATCATCATGCTCATGCTCGACCTGGGTGTTTTTCATAAGAAAGATACGGTCGTTAAAATAAAAGAGGCGATCGGCTGGAGCATTTTCTGGATATCCCTGGCCCTTCTTTTCAACGCAGGCATCTACTATCTGATGGGAAAAGCCCGGGCGCTGGATTTCTTTACGGCCTATGTGCTGGAAAAATCACTCAGCATAGATAACCTGTTCGTTTTCATCATGATATTCGGTTATTTTAATATCGCCCCCAAATATCAGCATAAAGTATTGTTCTGGGGTATATTCGGGGCGCTTATCATGCGGGCGATATTCATCTTCGCCGGTGTGGCGCTGATACAAAAATTCGGCTGGATCATGTATCTATTCGGTGCATTCCTCGTATACACAGGCATACATATGATAACGGGCAAAGAGGAGGAGGAGAATATTGATCCGAATAAAAACTTCGTCATCCGCCTGTTTCGGAAGATGATGCCGGTAAAAGAAGATGATGCCGGTTCGCATTTTTTTGTGCGCAAAGACGGTGTACTGTATGCGACGCCGTTTTTTGTCGCCCTCCTGTTCATAGAAGCCTCCGATGTTGTATTTGCCGTCGATTCCATCCCTGCCGTCCTGTCCGTATCAAAAGACATCTTTATCGTTTTCACGTCGAATATTTTCGCCATATTGGGACTGCGCTCATTATACTTTGCCCTGAACGGCATCATGCGGTATTTCTATTACCTGAAATATGCACTGGCAGGCATCTTGTCTTTCATCGGACTGAAAATGTGTGTGAATGAATTTTGCACCCATTTCGGATACCCTTTCCATATATCAAACTATGTGTCATTAGGCATTATTGTCACCCTGCTGACGATATCTATCCTGCTGTCCCTTGTTAAAAGGAAAAAGGCGGAGTAAGCAACTTCCTTCCATCAACGAGGAAGCGGTTCGATAAAAAAACTTGTCAGGGGCCGGACGAAGTCGGTATAAGGTCAACTCCTGATTCGATCCATTTTGTGATCGTTTATTTTCGGAAGAAGAACGGACTGATTGTTTTATCAAGTAAGTGTACAAGGCATTAAAAATAAATAAATTATAGTTTTTTGCAAAAAAAATATTAACCAAAATGATGTAAAGTCCTTTTGCTGACGTTATATTTGCAAATTGATAAAGGCAGGAAAATATCACATGTATAAACCATCATTTTCAACATTTGAAACGCTTTACACCAACTTTTATCAAAAGGCTTTTCATTTTACCAAATCATATGTATTTGATGATTTGATTGCTGAAGATATTGTATCTGAGGCGCTTATTAGGACTTGGGAGCAAATACGGAGAGAAGATGTTCGAAAACCCGACGCCCTTTTGTTAACGATCATCCGAAACAAAGCATTGGATCATCTCAAGCACGAACGAATCAAAGAAGAAGCGTTCAACGAAATCAGAAATAATTATAAAGAAGAGTTTGATATGCGTATTTCAATGCTTGAAGCCTGCGATCCGGAAGATATCTTTGCTGCCGAAATACAACAGATTGTAGAAGATACATTATCCACATTTCCGGAACAAACACGCCTTATATTTGAAATGAGCAGATACGAATACAAATCGAATAAAGAAATAGCCGAAAAATTGGGATTTACGGTTAAAAACATTGAATATCATATAAGTAAAGTCTTAAAAGCGCTGAAAATAAGTCTAAAAGATTATCTTCCTCTCTTTTATTTTTTCTTTTTTTTCAAATAATCCTGTTTTTCTTTTAGGGTTGGGTTCTTTCGAATCGTCTTTATGTCGAAACGAACTAAATAGCATATTGAGATGGAAAGGCAACTGCTCAAAAAATATATTTCAGGTGAAGCTTCCAAAGAAGAACGGATACGGGTTTTCTTATGGGCAAATGCCGATCATAACCACATGAAAGAACTGTTGACTTTACGAAAACTGAATGATATAACAATCTGGCGGCAAAATAAAAAACAAATCCCGGAAACGGTTCGGTTTAAAAAGAATCCTCCGTCTATTTACCGTACAGTGCGTGTAGCGTCTGTCGCGGCAGCTTTTTTGCTGTTATTAGGCATAAACTTTTATTTAATCATCCGGAAACAATCTTCGGAAACCGTCATGCAAAAAATAAATATTCCTGCCGGACAACGCGCGGAATTAATTCTTGCAGACGGCACGACTGTATGGCTCAATGCCGGTTCGTCTTTCACCTTTCCGAATAATTTTAACGGAAACTCCAGAGTGGTATATTTGGATGGTGAAGGTTACTTCGATGTTAAACACAATGCAAAACAGCATTTTATAGTGAAAACATCCGAATATGATATCAATGTGCTTGGCACTCAATTTAACGTATTGGCATATAGTCGTTCTTCTCTGTTTGAAGTTTCACTGTTAAAAGGTTCGCTGGAGATTTGTTCCGCAAACAAAAGTGAAATGATAAGACTTGAACCGGATACACGCGCCTATCTGTCGGAAAAGAAACTTATGAAAGGAAATGTTCTGAATTATAATAATTTCTTGTGGAAAGACGGTTTGATATGCTTTGATGATGAACCGGTAGAAAGTATGAAAGCAAAATTGGAACTCTATTTCGATACCGGAATTATAGTAGAAAACGCATCATTCAAAACAAAAAAATATACAGGAAAATTCAGAACAAAAGACGGAGTCGAACATATATTAAAAGTATTCCAGTTAAAAGATAAATTCATTTATGAAAAAGATGAAGAACACAATGTGTATACAATTAAATAGATTGATTATTAACCTTTAAATAATAATGCCTATGCGAATATAACAGAGAAAAGAAGCCGGAAAAACGCGCCAACGTTTTATCCGGCCGATAAAAGTCAATACCAGAGATTTTAGTGTTAAATATAGTACTAACTAATACAGATTGTAAATTTATGAAAAATATTTCAGAAAAGGACAAATATGTCCAAATTAAACGTTTATTAAGAATTATGAAACTGACCGTTTTTATCATCATTATTTTCACATCCGTGTTATTTGCTTCAGAAACATATTCACAGGTAGCCAAAGTGAATATTTCTGTAAAATCCTCTCCTTTCGGTCGGATATTGTCCGAAATAGAGCAACAGACAAATTATCTTTTCGTTTATGATAAGAGCGACATTGATATGAGTCGGGAAATCTCTCTGGAAGCAAATAATAAAACGGTAGCCGATGTATTAAGTTCCGTATTCGATCATACGGATATTGTTTATGCAATGGAGGGTAATAATATCATGCTCATGAAAAAGGAAGAAATGGATCGTTTTGAATTTGAAGCGATTACCCAACAACAAAAGAGAACGATCTCAGGTACCGTTGTCGATGAATATGGCGAACCGGTTTCGGGCGCCAATGTCACCGTAAAAGGTACTACGATCGGGATTACAACCGATATGGGGGGTAAATTCACCCTTGGCATACCTGATCATGCAGTACTGTCAATCAGTTATATCGGCTATGTCCCTCAGGAAATAAATACGGACGGAAAGCAGGTTATAGATATTATACTGAAAGAAAATGCAAAATTATTGGAAGAAATTGTTGTGATTGGCTACGGATACGTAAAGAAAAGCGATTTAACCGGTTCCGTATCATCCGTAAAATCGGAAGAACTGAATGCATATCCGGCAACTAATGTGATGCAGGCGCTTTCCGGAAGATCTTCCGGTGTTATCGTTTCGCAAAATACGGGAGCTCCGGGAGGTAGTATCAGTGTTCGTGTAAGGGGAGCAAATTCGATACGGGGAGATAATGAACCCTTATATGTTATAGATGGATTTCCAATAACCGGAGCGCCAACCAACCTGAATAATGCGGATATTGAAAGTGTTGAAATACTGAAAGACGCTTCCGCTACGGCGATTTACGGTTCCAGAGGAGCGAATGGCGTTGTGATGATAACAACCAAACAGGGTAAAGTCGGCAAAACAAGTGTAGAATTTAATGCCGGCTACAGTATCCAATCGAGGATAAAAAAATTAGACCTAATGGATGCGACCGAATATGCCCGATTTTATAACATTCAGCAAAAAAATGATACCGGTAAAGAGTTTTTCACACAGGAAGAAATAAATGGATTCGGCAGAGGGTATGATTATCAAGATCTGATCTTTAGATCGGCGCCTATTTATACTGCGGGACTCACCGTAAGTGGAGGTAATAATAAAACGCAATTTTCCATCGGAGGAAACCTGTATCAACAGGAAGGTATCATAAAAGGTAGCGGTTATGACAGATACTCGGTACGTACGAATATTAATCACAAAATAAGTAATCAATTCAGCATATCTCTGAATAGCACATTATCTCACCTGAAAAGAAATGCCAGGGACAGTGGGCAAGGTGCAAGAGGAAATTCCATGATATCTGCAGCTATATCAGCCCCACCCACGCTTGATCCTTATAACGAAAATGGCACATACAGGGCGTTGGCGACTGTTTATCCTTTTGTCGCTACGGATCTGATTAATCCGCTTAATTTCATTAATGAGCAAAAAAATGAAGTCAGAGCCAATATCGTACTGGCAAATGCCGCATTGATCTATAATCCGATTCCCGAACTGACTATCAAAGTAATGGGAGGCGTAGATAACCGGGATGACACAAACGGTTCTTATACAACGCGTAATTATATTAATTCTCCGGGAAGAGCCAGCCGGTCGGCAAACCAAAGAACCAGTCTTCTGAATGAAAATACGATCAGTTACATGAAAACATTTTGTGTAAAGCACAGCGTTTCGGCACTTGCCGGTTTTACTTATCAGGATTTTTTAAATACCGGGCTTTCCGGTAGCGGAAACGGTTTTCTGAGTGACATTTTTGAGGAATACAGTCTGGGATCGTCCATGACTCCGAATCCTCCCGGATCAAGCTATTCAAAAACCGTATTATTATCTTATCTTGGACGTGTAAATTACAGTTATGATGATAAGTACCTGATAACCGCCAGTATCAGGCGCGACGGATCGTCAAAGTATTCCAAAGGGAATAAATGGGGATATTTTCCGTCTGCTGCCGTAGCGTGGAAGATGTCCAATGAAGATTTCCTGAAAGATAATGAAATCATTTCATCTATGAAATTGCGTGCCAGCTGGGGTAAGACCGGTAGCCAGGCAATCAATGCTTATGCCACATTAAGTACATTGAGTGCGGGAAGAACGATTTTTAACGATGCGCTGTTTAATACTTTTGCACCCGGAACGACATTACCCGGCGACCTCAAATGGGAAACGACCATGCAAACCGACATCGGATTGGATGTAAGCATACTGAACAACAGGGTATCACTTGCGGCGGATTATTACATCAAGAAAACAAGTGATTTACTGAATATTGTTAAACTGCCGACTTCGATGGGATACAACAGTACAATAAAAAATGTCGGTGAAGTACAAAACAAAGGTTTTGATTTCAATGTGGATTCACACATCCTTACCGGAGAATTTAATTGGAATATAAACGCCAATATTTCTTTTAACAGAAATAAAGTGCTGAAATTATACGGAGGTGAAGATATCCTTGGAGGTGATGTGAATGTTGTCGTTATCAGCGATAATACAAGTATCCTTCGGGAAGGGATGCCTATCGGGCAATTCTGGGGCTATTTGGAAGACGGATATAATGATAAAGGGAATATTGTCTTTAAAGATCTGGATAAAAACGGTTCCATTACACAGGATGATAAAACCTGTATTGGTGATCCGAATCCTGATTTCACATACGGTTTCAATTCCATGATGAGTTATAAAGATTTTGAACTGAGTCTGTTTTTTCAAGGAGTACAGGGAAATGATATTTTTAATGCCAGCGCTATTGTAAATACAATTGATTATGGTTTCGGGCTAAATATGCCGAAAGAAGTATTATATAATCATTGGACGCCGGAGAACCCCAATGCCAAGTATCCGGCCATAAGCTATAATACAACGGCAAGAGTGTCCGATCGGTTTATTGAAGATGGATCTTATTTGAGATTGAAAAATATACAGTTGGGATACAATATTCCCGTAAACCGATTCAATAAGAGCCTGGTGAACAGTATTCAGTTATATGTCAGCGGACAAAACCTTCTCACTTTCACTAAATATTCATGGTGGGATCCGGAAGTAAATTCGAGGGGAAGCGGAAATTCGACCGCATTAGGAATTGATCATAATGCGTATCCTTCTTCAAAATCATTTACATTTGGTATCAGAGCCGTTTTTTAATAAAGAATAAGATGATTATCAAAAGTAAATCGGCTATCCTTAGCGTTAAATATTAAAATTGGATTGATATGAAAAATATAATAAAACAAATATCTTATGTTATCTGTTATTTTATAATAGGTATGTTATCTATATCGTGTGAAGGATTATTAGAGGAAAAACCGAAAGCAATGGCTGTTGAAACGTTCTTTAATACTCCTGATGAAGTGGAAACCGCTTTGAATGCCGTATATACTCCATTGAGGACGGGAGAAGGTATGGCTGTTTATGAAGCGACTCTTGATTGCAGCGCCGACTATTCTTACGGAAGAGGTAGCTGGGCTCAGATCAGCGAATATAAAAAACTGAATGATGCCAATATAAACAGAGTTTCCGGTTTATGGAATAGATTTTATCTGAGTATCAGGAATGCTAATCTTGTTTTGAAAAATACGCCTTCCGAAAGCCAATACGAACGATATACGGCTGAAGCTAAGTTTTTAAGAGCATTCAATTATTTTCAGTTAGTGCGAAACTGGGGCGGGGTTCCTGTCCGGACAGAAGAGAATATGCTGGATATAGACCTGAAACGTAGTACGGAAGAAGAAGTTTATAATTTTATACTTTCCGATCTGATAGCCGCTGAAAATAAATTATTGGATAGTTATACGCAGACAGGACGTCCGACGACATGGGCGGCAAAAACATTACTGGCGGATGTATACCTCCAGTTGGGCCGGTATGCGGAAGCAAGAGATAAAGCGAATGAAGTAATAAGATCAGGAAAATTTAGCCTTGTTCCCGTTTCTTCGGTCAGTGACTTTCAGGAAAAAGTATTCGGCCCCACTCTTATTTCTACACCGGAAGAGATCTTTTACCTGAAATATGCACGTGAATCTAACCAACAAAACTATATGCTGTGGATCATCAACCATGAAAAGACCGGCGCCTATAATTTTGGCGGTGCGTATGCGATCTTCGGCGATGCGGCTAATCCGGTTTATCAGAACTGGGATGATAATGACCTAAGGAAAGGATTGTTGCAAAATGTGGAATTTGGCGTCAGACCGACTACCCTTGTTAGTACCAAATTTGCAGACAGGGAAGCGATTGATAAAAACGGAGGTGGCAATGACGACCCGGTCTACGGATATTCGGATCTGCTTCTGATATTTGCGGAAGCAGCCGTTTTTGCCTCTAACGGGCCTGCTGCAGAAGCTATGGAAGCAGTAAATCAGGTTCATCGCCGGGCGTATGGTAAAGATCCGCAAAGTCCATCGGAAATAGATTATAAACCGGAAGATTATAATACACAGTCTTTCCTTGATCTGGTGATGAAAGAACGGTCATACGAGTTTCCGTTTGAAGGAAAACGCTGGCTGGAACTGAAACGTACCGGGAAAGCAAAAGAAATAATAAAAGCCGTAAAAGGTATTGATGTGGATGATATACACTTTTTATGGCCGATTCCGATATCCGAAATGAACTATAATCAGGCACTTGATCCGAAAACGGATCAAAATCCCGGTTACTGAGAACATACCGGATCAAAGTTTGTTTTCCGGAGTTTGTGTAATTTTCTCCGATGAATTTTGCCGAATATTTTTTATGCATTTGTGTATAATTGAATATTTTATACTAATTTTGAATCGGAAATTACCCTTTGACGGAAAACAAACTTTGAATACTATTACATATCTTCTTTACGAAAAAACAGTGTGAAATTGAATATTTAATATATATGAAAAGACGTTCTGCAATTAAAACATTAGGAGGCATGACTGTAAGCAGTATCATACCGACGGTTTTGCTCTCCTGTGACAATAATGAAAAAAAGAACAATGAAAATGTTGTCGGATACGAAACGGACATACTGATTGTCGGTGGAGGAACAGCCGGTGTCATTGCGGCTATTCAGGCCGGAAGAGCCGGATGCAAAACCATATTGCTGGAAAACGGCAGCCGGTTGGGAGGAACCATGACGACCGGAGGCGTTTCTTTTCCCGGACTTTTTCATGCATGGGGAAAACAGATTATCGATGGTATAGGGTGGGAGTTGGTATCTGAAGCTGTTGCCATGAATGGTGATGAACTTCCGGATTTTGCCATACCTTTTGGTAGACGTCATCCCAAACATCAGGTGTTTGTCAATATTCCTTTATATGCCGTATTGGCTGAAGAAAAATGTATACAGGCCGGTGTGAGTATACGATATTACGAAACGCCGGTAAAGATCGTTAACAATAAACATGGCTGGGAGGTAGATGTTGCGGGAAAAGGCACCGCCTGTAAAATCATCAGCAAACAACTGATAGACTGCACCGGTAATGCACTTGTCACATCCATGGCGGGATATAAAGTAATAAAAGAAAACGATACGCAGCCGGGTTCCCTTATATTTGAATTAGACGGATACGAACTTGATAAGCTTGATTTTGATGATCTGAATCAAAGATACCAAAAAGCAATTGAAGAAGGTCGTTTGTATAAAAAAGATGCATATGGAGGAGTAAGAGGATTATTAACGGCAAAGAGAGGACTTGCGACCCAGCATGTTCTGAATGCAGACTCTACAACGTCCGAAACCCATACATTAGCAAATATTGAGGGCAGGGCCTCCATGTTGCGGATTATACGGTTTGTGAAAACATTGCCCGGTTGCGAAAAAGCATATATAAAGAAAATGCAGCCGGAAACCGCTGTCCGGGAAACATATCGTATAGACGGACTTTACCGGATTACACACAACGATTATGTGGAAGGGAAAGTTTTTGATGATTCGTTGTCTTATTCCTATTACCCTATTGATTTGCATGTGGAAGAAGGTGTGACTCCCAAACATCTGGAAGAAGGGAAAGTCGCAACAATCCCCTTACGGGCGTTGATTCCAAAGGATAGTGAGAATTTTATAGTAGCCGGAAGATGTGTGAGCAGCGACAGACTGGCTAATTCGGCGTTGCGTGTTCAGGCATCCTGCATGGGAATGGGGCAGGTTGCAGGTGCTGTTGCTGCGCTTGCTTGCCGAAACAATACGACTCCGTCCAACGTGCCTCTTAATGAGATCAAAGCATTGATCAAAAAATATAATGGAATTATTCCGGCATAGACACGCGTCTGATCTGTTTTTTGTGTATTCTCATGGATGACGACCGAAAAAGGATGAAACAGCTCTTTGTTCCCGTTGCAATTCTTCCCGGCCGCTTTTCAGGGATTTCTCCGGCAGGACAAATAGGTGCTTCCAACATTATTTCTACCGCTTGCACCCTGCCGGGTTAGCGGAAGGGGGCGTACCCGGATTTTGTCTTCCGGAAGAATTATAAACAAAAGTCCGGAAAAAATTTGGAATTTTATTCGTCTACGAACCTACGGATTTTCAATCCATAGTGGTTCAGTTGGACAAAAAAAGAGTTTGTATAAAAAAATTGAGTGATGTTTTTTTCTAAAATATGGACTTTTTTACACCCCACGTTCCGGGTGTATATTCCAGGACTTCCGTCACTTCCTCGCCCATCAATTTTGAACCTTCGGGCAGAGGGATCGGGTTCGATGGTCTCCTCTTTGCGCTCCAAGTGAGCCGGCAAGGGCTGACGAACGGGCGGCACGGCGGGTTCTTTCTTTTTCTTCCGCTCGTAAGTGATCGTCTCCTTTGCCGCCTCTAATCCGGTCTGTGCTTCCTGGGTAAGTGTATCCTCTCCACCGAAGTCTAATTTCAACTGATTAGGGTCTTCCTTTATATATCGTTCCGAGGAGCGACCGAAAAGAAGGCGACGAAGATACAGGATCTCGTTTTTGAGTTTTTCATTAACTGATAACAGACGGGTATTCTCCTGCTCCAAATGAGCATTTTTTTTCTTCTCCAATGCTAATTCCTATACTGTTTTCATGATGCAAAGATACAAAAAGACAGATAATTAACCAAATAAAAAGCAAGTATTTATGCTGTTTTCGTGATATTTTCGAATCTTTTTTTTCGTCGTACTTTTTCCAGCGAAATACCCTCCACCATCAGCACCAAATCCCGCCATGAAAGATGATAACACAGGCTTTCTTTGTCGAAAACAGAAAGTGAAAAACACCCCTTTTCCAGCCGTTTATGATAAAGTACCAGACCACCGCGTTCCCAATGAAGCAACTTGATGGTTGTTCGTGAGCGGTTCATAAAGATAAAGACCTCCCCCGTCAAAGGATCCCGTCCCATATCACGGCGGACAACTCCCGACAGCGCATCAAAACCTTTGCGCATATCCTGACTTGACGGGCACAGCCGGTAACGATCGGATTCATTCAGACTGAACATTAGCGTACAAGTTTTATAAGGTAAGAGAGCATGTCGAGATCCAGCATGCTATCCGTAGAAATTATCACTTTCACTCCATGGGGATAGTGTATCTCCAATCTGCTTGACGCTGAATCCGACACGGATTTCCTGTCAAATTTCACCTCATGGAACTCTTTCCTGAAAACGGCAGGCTTTGACCTGGATTCGAACAACTCCGGATGAACTGACTGATAACGTCTGCGCCAATTATAAAACTGATACTCCGACAGATTGTGTTTGCGGTAATATTCCGACGGGCGTAAGCCGCTTGACAGATACGATTCTATATGTGCGAAGCCTTCCATTTCGCTTAACTTGTGTGCGCTTGTTTGTTTTGACATAACTTTTTGACGGCAAAACTAATACTGCCATATCAACTACACAAGAT
The DNA here is from genome assembly GCA_031255595.1 of Tannerella sp. Lineage (GTDB taxonomy): Bacteria > Bacteroidota > Bacteroidia > Bacteroidales > Tannerellaceae > Tannerella. Next base: position 1,953 of record JAIRSF010000011.1, on the reverse strand, counting down.
GTACTTGGCCGAACGTTTACGATGCACTGGAAAAAGAGAAGCGTTGAATCTACTTGTTCAGATTGATATTTCCCAATCTGAAGCACTCATATCCTTTTTTGTTACTTCTGCAGCAAAAACGATATGTAAAATATATATGTAAAGTATGCAAAGACATCGTGTTGCAGATCTGTCGCCGGTTGTTACGGATACCTTTCCTTTTCACCCCCTCACAGATGGCATGTATCGGCTGATATGCCAAAATACCGGTGAATAGGTGAGCCTAAAATTTTTATAGTATGGTACAACAAAAAACGACACTACAAATATAATGCCGTTTTTTTAATAAACATCAACTATTCTGGGTAAATTTTTGCGAAGTCAGGAATAAAATCTGCGCGCGGTTTATCAGTAAAAGAACCTTATGGCTATTCAATAGGTATAATAATGTCAATTCTGCTTGCTGTCATAATTGCCATTATATTACCACTATAATAGGTTTCTTTCAGAATTCGCTCATGTACGTCTCTGTCGTATCTGTCAGGACTGTTTTCAGGAGGATAAAGCGCCCATATTTCCTCTATATTCGTTATGGGAATTTTTTTACCATTATACCACACTTCCGTAAATCTGCCGCAACCACCGTAATAATGGTAAACGCCTTTTATTTCTTCAACTGAGTCCCCCTTAATAGAAGGCACTTTGTATTTAAATATATAATGGCGTATCGTTTCTTGCAGATCATAATATTCAAAAAGTCCCCCGCCATAACCAAAGTAATTTCTAATAACATGACGTACTCTTTGAGGATCATCCAGAAATGACCGACCGGTTATTTCGTCTATGAATGAAATGAATTCAACATCCATGCGATCGTTTATACGGGCAATATGTTCTTCGCCTTCCAACAGTAAATAGGGTTTCATTTCTTTATCAAGATATTCAATAAGGAAAGCAGGACAAACACCAGCTCCAATCCCTACTAAACCTGAATCGTCCGGCAGCGTTATTTCTGCGTCTGAAGAATCGTCCGGCGACGTTATTTCTGCGTCTGAATCGATTTTGTCTAAATCGATTGTATCACATCCAAACAGAAAGAAAAGTAAAAATGCTGATAATCATAAATTTGTTTTCATGGCTGTAAAATTGCATATTTAATATCATATAAAAGTTCGATATCTCTTCCTCCACCAAGTTCAATGTTGGGGTTAGTATATATCGGTCCGTAAGTACAATCAAATGCAGCGCCCAAATAATAGCCGTCGCAGTATGAATCCCAGCCGTAATTACAATGCAGGAATACTTCTGCAGAACCGGACGTTGGGCTAGATACAATCACTTGCCCTCCGTCTATAATCCATCCATGGCCTAACGATGTAGAAGTATACGCCACAGTCAAGATAAGCGTGTTGGGGTCATTAAAAGAATTAAAAACGTTTCCGACGTTGAATGACATCAGTGTGGTGGAGGAAGAGGTAAGCCCACATGAATACTTCAAAAAATTCAATAAATTTTGAGCAAAAGCGTTGGTAGTAGTAGAAGAGTACGTGGCATTGATATTAACGCCCAGATAACGCATTAGATGAGCCACCTGATTCGTCGTCGCCCTGCCATTCCCTATTCTTCCATATCCGTATATATCCTCTCCATAATAGGCATCAACAAACCACCATCGTTCGTTTGCCACTGCCCAACCCCAGTCTTCACAGTCTGATATGATCTGAGGCCAATTTAATGCGGATGAACCTGATTGGCCATATTGAGAATGAGACCATGAAACAGTGTCTATAGTTTGAAAAAAACTTAATGCTTGCGCTCCCGCCGTTATGGCACATCCGGTAGGAGCACGTAGACCGGATATAACAGGACATTGCCGATTATAAGGATCATATTGCCCCCATTTTGTTTTAAGCCTTGCGGGAAAGTCAGACAACACGGTTGATCGTGTTTCTATCATGTCCGACTGTTCATTTG
>JAIRSF010000183.1 GCA_031255595.1 Tannerella sp. | reverse complement strand
AAGTAGCGAGACCCGGGATTGAACCGGGGACCTCATGATTATGAATCATGCGCTCTAACCAGCTGAGCTATCTCGCCATTACCAAAAAGTGGTGCAAAGGTAGAATAATATTTTGTAATTGCCAAAAAGTTAAGATGCATTTTTTTTATATGATTGTAAATCAAATGTTTAAAATGGAGGTGGATTTGTTCGGTAATCCGGGCGGCTTTGTGCTGTGGCCGCCCGTTGTTGACCGAATGGTTTTTATAGCCCGTTTATACGTTATTGTTTGATTATTTTGAAGACTTTGTTTTCTGCCATGACGAAATAGATTCCCGGCCGCAAGGAGGATACGTCAAATTCTTTATTTGGAAGTATATCCAGACATACTTGCCCCGATATATTCAGTATTTTGATTCTTCCGGCAGTCAGGCTCAAACCACTCAGATGTAGTTTGTCTTTTACCGGATTGGGAAAGACATGTATCTCATTTTTCGGAAGAGGTTCATTATCCGTAGGATCTTTCTTACCACGAATTGTAATATTGGATATAACGATGGATGCACCGGCCGGGTTATATCCAAAATCGAACAGTAGTTCGTCAATCTCCGTAACGGTCGTATTTCCTTCATTGATATATGTGCCGGACACGTTTTGCCTTCCTTTTCTTACCGCACGACCCGCCAACTCAATGAATCGCTCGTTATTACCTTTTTTGTAGAATTTCAAGAAGACACGCGGTAAATCAACATTCGATTCGATATCGAATGAAATACAATATGCTTCACCCGGGATCAATGAAACAACAGGCGAAATGGAAAGAAAAAACTGCGACTGCCAGGCATCAAATGTTTCATCACCCAGATAAAGAGATAGTTTTCCATTTTCCCATGTATGGGTATAATTTGTCGAAGGTTCCCAGCCCGGAGAGTAAATAGGCGTTCCCGGACGGAATGTTTTACCGGACAAAATATCGGGATAGTTACAGGCATCTCCGGTTTGGGCGTATACTTTACCGGAAAACAGGATGGCCATAAGTAAGCCGGCCATTGCATTAAATCGAATCGTTTTCATCTCTAATACCGTTTAATTTTTCCGTAAAGATAATCTGTCTTCATTGGGAGATCATACCCTATTTATGAGGTATTTTTATTTTCCGCTATAAATACCGGCAAAAAGGTATCACGACGAACTATCGGTTCGTTCACAGATATGCGGTAATCGTGCAACGCACCATTCGAAGAATGCACGATACGCCGGATTGTTAAGCAAGTCCTAAAACTTTACCGAACTTAACGAGGAAATCTTCCGCTTCGGACTTTGACAGGCACAGTGGAGGAAGTAAACGAATCGTATTGATCCCGGCAACTCCCGTAAAGACCTTCTCTTCAAACAACAATTTTGTACGGGCTTCTTTTATGGATTCTTTAAATTCCACACCGATCATCAATCCGCGTCCCCGGACTTCCTTTATTCCATCATAAGGCAATGCTTTCAGTTCACGTATCAAAAAATCACCTATGTTTTTTGCGTTTTCAACGAGGTTTTCTTTTTCCATGATATCAAGTACGGAAATTGCTGCGGCACACGCCAGATGATTACCGCCAAAAGTGGTGCCCAACATTCCATAAACAGGTGTAAACATCGGACTGATAAGCATTCCACTCATCGGAAAACCGTTTGCAATCCCTTTGGCTACCGTAATAATATCGGGCCGTATACCGGCATACTGATGTGCGAAAAACCGGCCGCTCCGGCCATACCCCGACTGTATTTCATCAAAGATAAGTACCGTTTCATATATCGTACACAGTTTACGCAAATCTTGCAGGAACTTATCATCAGGCATCTGAATCCCCCCTACCCCTTGAATTCCTTCAATGATAACCGATGACACATCTCCCTTTTTAAGCTCCGTTTCAACAGCGCCGGCGTCATTCATTTGAACATAGGTAACCGGCAGGGTTTCGTTGATCGGCGCTATAATTTTCGGGTTATCGGTCACTCGTACGGCAGCAGAGGTACGCCCATGAAACGAATGGCGAAACGACACAATACGCTTTTTTCCGTTATGGAAAGAGGCGAGTTTCATCGCATTTTCGTTGGCTTCCGCCCCGGTATTTACCAAAAAAAGCGTATAATCGTCGTACCCGCAGGCTTTACCCAATTTGTCGGCAAACGTCTGTTGCAAACTGTTTATTACCGAATTGGAATAAAATCCCAGTTTTTGCAACTGTCCGGTTATCGCTTTCACATAATCCGGATGACTGTGCCCGACGGAGATTACCGCATGTCCGCCGTACAAATCCAGATATTTCGTACCTTCCGCGTCCCATACATGACATCCCAGTCCTTTTACGATCTCTATATTAAAAAGAGGATATACATCAAATAATTTCATAATCTTATAATTTTTCAATTGACAAGGACGCCTTTCGTCCAAACATTAATTCCCACTCTAAACTCTAAATTCTAAATTCTCAGCTCTCAACTAAAAACTGAAAACCAAAAACTAAAAACCGCGTACCGGATTATTCACTATTAATTATTAATTATTAACTAATCAAAACGCTGACGGTTTCAGGTGCAACCCGACCGTTTCTTCAAGGTTGAACAGTAGGTTCATATTATGAACAGCCTGTCCGCTTGCGCCTTTCAGCAAATTATCAATAACAGAGGTAATAAGAAGTTTGCCGTCTATTTTTTGCAGGTGAAGCAGGCATTTGTTCGTATTCACCACCTGTTTCAGATCCGGATTTTTATCTACCACAAAAGTAAACGAATGATCATCATAGTATTCTTCATAAATTTTCAGGATTTCATTCAATTCAATTTTGCACTCCATATAGGCGGTGGTAAAAATACCGCGTGCAAAATCGCCCCGCACAGGTATAAAATTTACGGAGGCATTGAAACTATGCTGCAACTGCGTGAAGCTTTGGCGTATCTCCTCCAGATGCTGATGGGCAAAAGGTTTATAGATCGATATATTATTATTCCGCCAACTGAAATGCGACGTTGCGGAAGGCTTCACTCCTGCGCCGGTAGAGCCGGTAACGGCATTTACATGAATATCCCGGTTCAGCATCAGGTGTTTGGCTAAAGGAAGCAGGGCCAACTGTATGCCCGTAGCGAAACATCCCGGATTGGCAACATATTTCGATTTACAGATCGCGCGCCTGTTCAGTTCCGGCAAACCATAGACAAATTCATGCGACGGCGAAGCGATCCGGTAATCCTGGCTCAGGTCAATAACTTTCAATTTTTCGGGGAGCGTATGCGTTTCCATAAACTTCTTCGTATCTCCATGCGCCGTACAGAAAAAGAGCAGATCTATCTCATCCGGCAGGAGATCGTCCGTAAACATCAGATCCGTTTCGCCATATAAGCCTTCATGTACATCCGTCAGTTTATTTCCCGCATTACTGGTACTGTTCACAAACAGGATCTCCACATCGGGATGGTTGATCAGCAAGCGTATCAATTCGCCTGCCGTATACCCGGCTCCTCCTATGATTCCCACCTTGATCATAACTCATCCTTATGATTTGAATAATAAACACGCAACGGCGTGGAGGTCACCTTGATAAATCCTTTCGCATCTTCGGCAGTCCATCCTTTCTGCGTTTCCCCATATTCACCGAATTTAGTTTTGACCAAGTCATCTTCCGATTCAACGCCTACGGTTGAAAACGACAACGGACGTAATTCAAGGATGACGGTTCCGTTCACATTCCGCTGGCTCTCGGTCAACATCGCCTCAATGTCGCGCATAACCGGCTCCAGGTACTGGCTTTCATGCAAGAACATACCGTACCAGTTTGCCACCTGGTCTTTCCAGTATTGCTGCCATTTGCTCAGCGTATATTTTTCCAGAAAACGGTGCGCCCCGATAATCAGCATGGGAGCGGCCGCCTCAAAACCTACGCGTCCTTTGATCCCGATAATCGTATCGCCGATGTGCATATCACGACCGATGCCGTAAGCCGCCCCGATATCTTCCACTGCCTGAATCGCCCGGATCTTATCCTGATAAACCTTACCGTTTACCGCATGAAGTTCCCCTTTCTTAAACTCCAACCGTAACTGTTCGCTCCCATTTTTCTCTACTTTCTTCAGGTAGGCGCTCTCCGGAAGACCCTGTGCCGAGTCCAGAATCTCGCCTCCGCAGATAGACGTTCCCCATATCCCTACATTATATGAATATTTAAGTTTGGCAAAATCCGCTTTAAATCCATGTTTATTCAGGTAATCTATTTCATACTGCCGGGTAAGGGTCATATCGCGTGTAAGCGTAATAATTTCCACATCGGGCGCCATCACAAGGAAAGCCATATCAAAACGCACCTGATCGTTACCGGCCCCTGTCGAGCCATGTGCGATGGCATCGGCGCCGATCTCTTTCGCATAGCGTGCGATCGCCATTCCCTGAAAAATACGTTCGGACGATACGGATACAGGATACGTCCCGTTACGCAACACATTGCCGTAAATCATATATTTAAGGCTCTTTTCATAATACTCTTTCGTTACGTCGATCGTCACATATTCTTTTGCGCCGAGCTTACGGGCATTTTCTTCATTCGCTTTCAACTGCTCCTTGCTGAAACCGCCGGTATCGGCACAGGCCGCATACACTTCATACCCCATTTCTTTTACCAGATACATGACGGTAAACGACGTATCTAAGCCGCCACTAAAGGCAACTACCACTTTTTTCCTGTTTGCTTTTGTTTCACTTTTATTGTTCATATCGATATATAATTGAATTTTTAACGCTGAAATTTTCACAGATACGGCTCCCGTAAGCCTTGGATCAGGTCAAAAGAGCAACTTCCTGCCCTCTCCCGTTAATAGCCGTTTTCTCACTCACCCGATAAACATCCCGGTCATTCTTTTCTTTTGCCTCCTCCAATACCGCTTTTCGCCTGCGTGCTTCTTTTTTAGCAAACGTACCGCATAATTTTTCGAGTAACAGGCAGCGTTCATCGGCAGGATCGAAAAGCATAGCCGTACAGATACAATATTTCCGCTGGGTACGTATAAGCACATCATGATTCACACATCCGTTGCAGCCGCGCCAAAAAGCCTCATCGTCCGTCAGGTCGGCAAATGTAACGGGAAAATAGCCCAGTTCGGTGTTCATCTTCATCACCGCGCTACCCGATGTAAGACTAAAAAGTTTTGCCTTGGGCCATCGCAAACGCGCCAATTGGAACGCCCTGTGTTTTATACGTTTGGCTAACCCCTGATTCCGGAATTTATTCGCTACAATCAGGCCCGAAGTAGCAACAAACTGCTTATTCCCCCATGATTCGATATAGCTGAAACCTGCAAACTCATCGCCTGCCAAGGCAATAACAACCTTCCCTTCACGCATTTTCTGCGCTACATACTCATGAGAACGTCTGGCGATCCCGGTACCGCGCACCTTGGCCGCCGCTTCTATGGTATCCAGAATCGTATCGACATATTGCTCATGGCTTTCGTCTGCAACCATCACTTCTATATCATAAACATCCATATCCTTTTCTTTTTTCATCCGTTTATTTTAAATTCATTGATCTGTTTTCTCCAAATATCGTATATCACTTCATCTCAAACCGGAAACCGCTTTACGAAGTGAAACATTTCTTCCTTACTTATTCCATCAAAAACCGCATTAAAGCGCCCTGTACCTGTTCCCGGGCATATCCTTCCCGCGGAATGACCAATATCGTATCATCTCCGGCTATTGTTCCGAGTATTTCATCCGGCGCATGCTCATCAATATCCGAAGCAATAGCCATCGCGTAACCCGGACGGGTTTTTATGACGGCAAGGCTGCCGGAAAACTCAACGACGGAATCGTTCAGCAAAGCGACCGGCAGACGCGAATCCTGTACCGCCGTATCCGGAAGCGTGTACACATACCGGTCATCTCCGCTATGTGTCTTCACTATTTTCAATCGTTTCATATCCCGCGAAAGCGTCGCCTGAGTCACAGCAAACCCTTTATCAGACAATGACTTCTGCAATTCATCCTGACTTCGTATGACTTCCGTCCGTATAATATTTTCAATCACCGACAGGCGCTGTTTTTTTACATTCATAATGAATAAATATTCAAAACGCCGGCAAATATACGGCTTGTTTGTGAATAAAAATACATTTTTATGGATTATTTTTGAAAATATTTATCCACATCGAAAAAATAACTACTTTTGAGGGCGAAATACAAAACTTAAAAACTATGCACAACTGGTTCGAATGTAAAATTAATTACGAAAAAATAACGGAAGACGGTATACAAAAAAAGATAACGGAACCTTATCTGGTCGACGCCTTATCGTTTACAGAGGCCGAGGCGCGTATCATTGAAGAAATGCGTCCTTATATAAGCGGGGAATTTACGGTAATGGATATCAAACGCGCCCGTTATGCCGAAACATTCCTGAACGATAACGGCGACCGGTTTTATAGAGTTAAAATCAACCTGATTGCATTAGACGAAAAAAGCGGTACGGAGAAAAAGAAACCCATACAATTGCTGGCGCAGGCATCTACTATACACGATGCGATCAGCGTGATCGACACCGGCATGAAAGGCACGATGGCCGACTATGTGATCGCCTCCGTTACCGAAACGACCTTAATGGACGTGTTTCCTTTCGTTGCAGAAGTTAAAACAATCAGAAAATCGGGGGAAGAGATTGCCGCCCCGGATTCGGATTCGGATTCGGATTCGGGAGAATAGCTCAATAACCATTCCGCCGGAAAGCAGGCAGGTTATACCCTGTCGTTCGGCTAAAGAGATGTAATTATGGACATAAAAAGAAACATCCGGGCAATATGCTCCTCGCTTCCCGAAAGCGTTAAGTTGGTAGCCGTTTCCAAATTTCATCCGGTTGAATCGATAAAAGAAGCTTACGAAGCGGGGCAGCGCATCTTCGGAGAAAGCCGCGTACAGGAGTTGACCGCCAAACAGCCGGTGTTGCCGGAAGATATCGAATGGCATTTCATCGGCACATTGCAAACGAATAAGGTCAGGTATATCGCACCATTCATTTCGATGATACAAAGCGTGGACAGCATCAGGTTACTGCAGGAGATCAACCGCCGGGCCGGGGAATGTAACCGGATCATACACGTTCTTATCGAAGTGCATATTGCCGAAGAAGACAGTAAGCATGGATTTTCCCCGGATGAATGTAAGAGCCTTTTCACCCAAAAAACGCTACGGCAATTTCCGGGCGTCCGGGTTTGCGGGTTGATGGGGATGGCTACATTCACTGACGACGCCGACCGGATCCGGCGCGAGTTCGGCATATTGCGGAATCTTTTCAAAGAGATAAAATCAATGCCGGATACCGACAAAGATATTTTCACCGAACTGTCCATGGGCATGAGCGATGATTACAACACAGCTATTGAAGAAGGAAGTACGATGATACGTATCGGTACGGGGATCTTTGGGACAAGGGAGTACTGAAAAGCGATCCCGGACAACAACAAACAATTAATCACAAAAACGAACAATCCGGCAAAAACAGTACGGTAAAAAAAATATGGAGCCGCTGAAAATTATAGAAAAGTATTACGACACACAGTCCGAAGCCTATCATATACTTATATCGCATAGCCGGCGTGTGGCCGACAAAGCGCTATCCATTGCGGAAGCTCATCCTGAAATGTATCCGGACACGACATTTATTGAAGAAGCGGCTATGCTGCATGATATCGGTATTATTTTTTGCAATGCCCCGGACATTGATTGTCATGGAACATACGAATATATATGCCATGGATATCTTGGGGCCGACCTCCTCCGGAAAGAAGGTTATCCGCGCCACGCACTCGTTTGTGAGCGTCACACAGGAACAGGCATATCTCTTCAAATGATTAAAGAGAACCATTTGCCGTTGCCTCACAAAGATTATTTACCGGTTTCGCCGGAGGAACGGTTAATCTGTTTTGCAGACAAATTCTTCAGCAAGACAAAACCCGATAAAGAAAAGAGCATCAGTAAAATACAGAAATCATTAAGCCGGTATGGCGAAGAAACGGTTTTACGTTTTAATGACTGGTGTAAACTCTTTTTAGTACAATAGTTCATCGCAACTCGTTTATTTATTATATTTTTGCAGCCAAATCGTTTGCAAAAAAGATTTTGAAACGGATTTTATTATTTACACTACTTCTTGTCGGCACCGGATGTAAAGTTACCCAACAACCCGCCAATAAAGCCGATACACAACCGGAATCATCCACAGGGAAGAGTCAGGCGGAGATGGTATACGCTCAAACGGGTGCAAATATCCCGGACGAAAAAGAGCAGGGGCAGCTACATACGGCAGACCATATCGCAACAACGGCGGGAGAAGATAATCCGGCGCTAAGCGGCGACTTGAACGATCGTTTGTTCGCCGACAGCATAACGATACGGTCGGACAGCCTGATACGGGTAAACGGTGAAACACTTCCCGCCGACAGCCTGCCGACCGACTCCGTACCGAAGAAAAAAGGCACGATCGAGGCGCCGGTCGACTATCAGTCAAAAGACTCGATCATCATGACTGCCGAAAATATCCTCTACATGTATGGGGAAGGAGATGTGAAATACCAGAATATCGCACTCAAAGCCGACTACATGCAAATGAAAGTAGACAGCAGCATGCTTTATGCCACGCATGGTGTAGATTCCCTGGGGGATGAGTTTGGATTTCCCGTATTCTCCGAAGCCGACCAGAATATAGAAGCCAAGGAGATGACTTACAATTTCAAAACGCGGAAAGCATACGCAAAACAACTGGTAACCCAACAGGGCGAAGGATTCGTCATCTCCCGGCAGGCAAAAAAGATGGAAGGCAACACCATGTACATGAAAGACGGGAAATACACCACCTGCGACCATGATGAGCCCCATTTCTACATCAACCTGACAAAAGCGAAAATCCGGACGGGCAAGGACGTTGTAACCGGCCCCGCCTATCTCGTAATAGAAGATGTGCCCTTGTTCCCCGTCGTACTGCCGTTCGCCTATTTTCCTTTCACCGACAGCTATTCGTCGGGCATCATCATGCCGTCGTACGGCGACGAAATGAACCGGGGTTTTTTCCTGAGGGACGGGGGGTATTATTTTGCGTTGAGCGACTATTTCGACCTGGCCCTGACGGGAGAGTACTACACCAAAGGTTCCTGGGGAATAGGCGCCAGGTCATCCTACCGGAAACGCTACAAATATTCCGGCAGTTTCGACCTGTCGCGCATCACGACCATAACGGGCGAAAAAGGGATGGATGACTACAGCAAAGGAAATGATTTCAGCGTAAAATGGTCACATACGCAGGATCCCAAGGCCAACCCGTACCGCACCATTTCGGCCAGTATCGATTATAAATCAAGCCGTTACAGCAAGAACAATTTAAACACCATGTACAGCCCGGCAGGAACGGAAAACAATAAAGGTTCCAGTGTCAGCATCAGCCAGCGCTTCCCCAACAAACCGTTCAGCATCTCCGCCTCCATGAACATCAACCAGCGGTCGCAGGACTCATCCATTTCGGTGTCATTGCCCGACCTGAACCTGAGCCTGAGCCGTATCTATCCGTTCAAGCGCAAGAACGCGATCGGAAAAGAACGGTGGTATGAAAAAATATCCATGAGTTACACCGGGCGCCTGCGGAACAATATCTCGACAAAAGAAGACAAACTGTTCAACTCCAACCTGATCAAAGACTGGAATAACGGTATGACGCATGCGATTCCGATCAGCGCCACGTATACGTTGCTGGATCATATCAACATATCCCCAAGTTTTAACTACAACGAAGAATGGCTTACGCGGAAAGTAACGCAGGGATTCGACCCGGTTACCAACCGGATGGCGCCGACGGACACTACCTACGGATTTTACCGCGTTTATGACTACAGCGCCTCCGTTTCCGCTTCCACTACAATATACGGAATGTTCACCCCGATAAAAGCCTTACAAAAATACGTTAGCGTCATACGCCATCGCTTCGAACCGTCCGTTTCTTTCAGTGCAAGGCCCGATTTCGGCGACCCGAAATATGGATTTTACAACTATTACGACATTCGCGACTATACGGATCCCTCCAGGCCCATCGGCGAATATTATGCCGGCGAAGGCTATTACACCCCCTATTCCAAAGCGGCGCCGCGGGGCAAAAGCGGTAGCCTGTCATTCTCCGTAAATAATAATATAGAAGCTAAAGTGCCGAACGAAGACGAGGAGTCCGGATTCGAGAAAATCAGTATCATAGATAATCTTTCCGCCGCCATGAGCTATAACCTTGCGGCGGATTCCTGCAAATGGAGTGATTTGAATGCAAGTATACGTTTGAAGCTTTTCAAAAAATACACCTTAAACCTAAGCGCCGTATTCGACACGTATACCTATGGTTATAATGCAGCGACCCAACAAGCATACCGGATCGACAAACCGCGTTGGACGGTCGGTAAAGGTTTCGGCAGACTAAGAAGTACGGGCACCAATTTTTCCTTTACATTAAACAATGATGTGATCAAAAAATGGTTTGGCGGCGGTGATGATAAGAAAAAGAACAAAAAAAGGTCTTCCGGTATTGATGATATGGAATCGGACGAATATGACCCCGATAACCCCTATGAGGAGGACGAAGAAACGGATACGGAATTGCAAACCAAAGAGAAAGGAGGAAGCCTTCTTAACCGGAAGAAAAAGACGGAAGGCGAATACGACGAGAACGGATACTATAATGCCACCATTCCCTGGAGTTTGTCGTTCAGTTACGGAGTTTCGGTAGCCTACAGTACTTTCAACGTGGATAAGATGGAATACGACCGGAAACTAACACATTCGTTAAGTTTCAACGGCAACCTGCAACCCACCAAAAACTGGCGGATCACGTTCAGCGGAACATACGATTTCGACTACAATAAAATAGTGGGAGTGCGTTGCAGCATATCGCGAAGCATGCACTGTTTCCAAATGTCGGCAAGTGTCATACCAATGGGCAACTACAAATCCTATTCGTTCTCCATCTCGGCCAATTCATCCATGCTCAAAGACCTGAAATACGATCAGAGCAGTACGCCCAATACCGGGCAGACGTGGTATTGAAATCAAAATTATCTAAAGCATATGAACTCAAATAAAATTAAAACAGGATTGGCGTCATACGGTATGTCCGGACGGGTCTTTCATGCGCCGTTTATCGATACGCATCCGCAATTCGAACTGACGGCTATCACCGAACGCAGTAAAAACCTGTCGAGGGAACAATATCCGAATGTGCATATCGTTCGCAGCTTCGATGAGTTAGTGGCAATGGACGAGATAGAACTCGTCATTGTAAACACCCCCGACGCAACGCATTACGAATATACAAAAAAGGCGCTGGAGGCCGGGAAAAATGTCATCACAGAAAAACCGTTCACCCAAACGACAGAGGAAGGCGGGGAACTGATATCCCTTGCAAAAGAGAAGGGACTTATGCTGGGCGTATATCAAAACCGCCGGTGGGATGCGGACTTTCTGACGGTTAAAGAGATTATCGACCATCAGAAAATAGGGCGCATTGTCGAATTTGAATCCACATTCTCCCGCTACCGGAACTATATTCAGGCCGGAAACTGGAAAGAACAGGACGGCGGCATGACCTACAACCTCGGTTCTCACCTGATAGACCAGTGCGTCTGCCTGTTCGGCCTGCCCGAAGCCGTCTTTGCCGATATTGCCGTATTAAGAAACGGAGGCATAGTGGACGATTATTTTATGATTCACCTGCTTCGTTGTGCAAAAGCGCCCGATGTGCGCATAACGCTCAAAGCCGGCTACCTGATGTGCGAACCCGAACCGCGTTTTGTTGTTCATGGCACACTGGGATCGTACGTCAAATATGGTGTCGACAAACAGGAGGAATTGCTCAAAAACGGAGCCGTCCCGGATACGCCCGACTGGGGCGTAGAAACGGAAAATGAATGGGGTATTCTGAAGATGGAAACGAACGGTCGGGCTTTTCACGAAAAATATCCGAGCCGGCGCGGAAATTATGCGGACTTTTACGAATCGGTATACCGGCATCTCCGCAACGGCATCCCGCTGCCGACCGACGCCGCCGGCGTCCTGCCCATAATCACAGTGATAGAAGCCGCCAAAGAAAGCAGCCGCGACCGGAAAATTGTAACTATAAACCGCTTACAGGAATAACCGCTGTCCGCCGCGCGTATTGGTCAATATATTTTCTCGCGCAGTTCGGCTATTTTCGGGTCGGAGATATAGTCGTCGTACTCAATCATCTTATCGATTATTCCCTTCGGCCCCAGTTCGATCACCCGGTTTGCCACCGTCTGAATAAATTCATGGTCATGACCGGCGAACAATACATTGCCTTTGAAATTGATTAACGTATTGTTAAACGCCTGAATCGATTCTAAGTCCAGATGATTTGTCGGCGTATCAAGAATCAGCGTGTTCGCATCTTTCAACATCATCCGCGAGATCATACAACGCATTTTCTCACCTCCCGACAAGACGCTTACCTTTTTCAGCAACTCCTCACCCGAAAAAAGCATGCGCCCCAGAAAACCTTTCAGGAACACCTCGTTTGTATCCTGGGCAAACTGGCTTAACCACTCGATCAGGTTATAATCCGAGTTAAAATAATGGGCGTTCTCAAGCGGCAGATAAGCGGTTGTAATCGTCTGCCCCCATTTGTAAGTGCCGGCATCCGGTTCTTCTTCGCCGTTGATGATCTGGAAAAACACCGTCATGGCACGCGGATTACGACTGATGAACACAATTTTATCATCCTTTTCCACATTGAAATTCAGGTCTTTGAACATCACCTCTCCATCAATGATTTTTGTCAGTCCGCCTACTTCCAGGATCTGATTACCCGGCTCGCGCGAAGGCGTAAAGAGTATTCCCGGATAACGGCGCGACGACGGTTCGATCTCTTCGATGTTCAACTTCTCGATCATCTTCTTGCGACTTGTCGTCTGCTTCGACTTCGCTACATTGGCCCTGAAACGGCGGATAAACTCCTCCAGCTCCTTCTTTTTCTCTTCCGCCTTTTTATTCTGTTGCTGTTGCTGGCGCAACGCTAATTGACTCGACTCGTACCAGAAAGCATAGTTTCCGGCAAAAAGTTTCAGTTTTCCGAAATCAATATCTACCGTATGCGTGCAGACGGAATCCAGGAAATGCCGGTCATGGCTCACGACCAGTACCGTTTGTTCGAAATTGGAAAGATAATTTTCCAGCCAGGATACGGTTTCCAGGTCTAAGTCGTTCGTCGGCTCATCCAGCAGGAGGTTATCCGGCTTACCGAACAATGCGCGGGCGAGAAGCACACGTACCTTCTGCTTACCGCTCAGGGCTTTCATCAACTTATAATGCAAGTCTTCCTTTACGCCCAACCCACTCAGCAGCGACGCCGCATCACTCTCTGCGTTCCAGCCTTCCATTTCGGCGAATTTCTCCTCCAGTTCCGAGGCGCGTATCCCATCTTCATCCGTAAAATTTTCTTTGGCATAGATCGCATTTTTTTCGCTCATAATCTCCCACAACGTCGTATGTCCCATGAGTACGGTATCCAACACCGTATGCTCATCAAACGCGAAGTGATCCTGCGACAAGACCGAAAGGCGTTCGCCCGGCCCCAGGGAAATCGTTCCGCGCGTCGGCTCCATATCACCACTTATTGCCCGCAGAAAAGTAGATTTACCGGCGCCGTTCGCGCCAATAATCCCGTAACAATTTCCCGGCACAAACTTTAAGTTCACATCCTGAAACAACACACGCTTACCAAACTGTATATCTAATCCATTAATTGTAATCATAATACCTATTTTAATTCGGGGGGTGCAAAAGTACATGAAAAACTTATGTTTTCCAAGTGCGTGAAATGAAAAAACAATTATTGGTGAATATTGCATTATTATATGCAAAAAAAATATTGACTCGGAATGCTTTTTCATCTTATTTTTGTCGCCGGTATTGCAACATACACATAAAATTTATAAAAACCATGACCACACGAAGAAGCTTTATCAAAAGAACATTAACTGCAGGAGCGGGTTTTATAATTGCTCCGGTGATTGTCCCGGCATCGAGGGTATGGAAATATTACGCCTGCCGAAGTAGCCCATCGTTCATGTACCGCCTGTCTTCTGCAACACATCCCATGAAGCTGAACAGAAGGCTGTATTGGGATCCCATATTGGAACGCTTCAAAAACGATGACGAAGCGAATGCTATGATTTCACGTCCACACAGGTCACCTTATAATTTCTGATAAAAACTCTATATTTTCACCCGTCATAACGCTTACAACAAATATAAAACTCTCATGATCTACACTAAAGGAAAATATGTAGCCCCTTTTGAATTAATTAACGCTTCCACGTTGGTTAATTCCCGGTTTTTATTAGAGAGAGAGAGAGAGAGAGAGAGAGAGAGAGAGAGAGAGAGAGAGCAGGCGTATATAAATCCGTACATACTTACACGCGCGCATACTAAAACGCGCATTAATAAAGGGGATAAGCCACTCGGAACATATTTTCCTATTGTCATTTTTTCCGGATTAAACCGCGAAAAAACGACTTTTTTTTTCACAAAAACGTATT
>JAIRSF010000267.1 GCA_031255595.1 Tannerella sp. | reverse complement strand
AGTAGTTTTCCCTGTTTGAATGCCGGCGTAGGGTATAATTTTTGAAATCCGCCGAACAATTTGAATTGTATATAAAAAAGACAAAAGAGAGCTACAATCAACTGTAACTCTCTCTGTTTCTGCGTGGTCCCACTTGGGCTTGAACCAAGGACCCCCTGATTATGAGTCAGATGCTCTAACCAACTGAGCTATGGGACCTGTCTTTATCCGAAGATAAATCACCAAATCGGCGACAAAGATAAATAAAAAAAAGTTCCGAACAAATACGTCCGGAACTTTTTTCAAAATATGTAATAAAAAGCTTGAAATCATCTATTATTTGACGCCAACGGCAAACCGTTAGTATCTTGCCTGATTTGGAGGCGCATATTTGGGGAAAATAGAACGAACCTCCGCTTTTTCATTTTATCTCCCAGATTTCGCCGGCCATCAGCATTTCGTGCAAAGTCCGCTCCGGTTTTTTGGCTCTTACTTCTTCGATTTGCCGGTGAACGGACTGATCGTATACAGGTGCGTCTACATCACGTATAACGCCTATGGCGACCGGTAAATCTCCACCCATCATAGCCAGCATGTTATGAAGCGTATTGTCGTTTTCATGCGCATCATGCGTCAGGATGTCGTCCATTGCATAGCCGTCGTCCCCGCCGATTGTGACGGCCTTCAGTTTCAATCCGTCCAACACAAGGCCTTTCTCATTGTTTTTGCCGAATATCATTTTTTCTCCATGACGCAGGAAGATTGTTCTCTCCGCACGAAATTCCCGGTCTGTAACAGAGGCATGTGTTCCGGAATTGAAAATGACACAATTGACCAGCACCTCTACCACCGAAGTTCCTGTATGTTTTGCGGAAGCGACAAAGATATCTGTGAGATTTTTCAGGTCGACGTCTATTCCGCGGGCAAAAAATGTGCCCCGCGCACCCAGAGTCAGTTCCGCCGGGACGAACGGATCTTCAACCGTCCCGTAAGGAGAACTTTTGGAAACAAATCCGCGATCCGACGTGGGGGAATACTGACCCTTCGTTAATCCGTATATCTTATTATTCATCAAGACTATATTGATGTCAACATTACGCCTTACCGCATGGATGAAATGATTTCCGCCGATTGCCAGACAATCGCCGTCGCCCGTTATGAGCCATACGCTCAAATCGGGACGCGCCGTTTTCGTGCCGGTTGCTATCGCTGCGCCACGACCATGAATCGTGTGGAAACCATACGTGTCCATATAGTAAGGAAGGCGCGAAGAACAGCCTATGCCGGAAATAACAGCCATCTGATAAGGAGGTGTTCCGATTTCGGCCATCGCTTTATGCAAACAATTCAATGCCGCATGGTCGCCACAGCCCGGACACCAGCGTACATACTGGTCACTCTTATAATCTTTGGGTTCATATATTGTGCTCATATATATTTTAATGTTACAGGTTTATAAATTTATTCGTTCTCCAATATCTTCGTAAACTCTTCCACTAAGCGCGACACGATGAATGGCTGTCCTTTTATGCGGTTGAACCGGAAAGGATGAAAGTTATCCACCTTACTGCGCAGGAAGTTCGCAAACTGACCGTTATTTTGTTCGGTGACGATCACTTTCGGATACCGTTTCAGTACTTCTGCGGTATTCTTAGGCAGCGGATTTATAAACCGGAAATGCGCCAGTGCAACCTTTTTCCCATTCGACTGCATCATTTCCATTGCTTCATACAAGTGTCCGTACGTGCCGCCCCACCCTACAAGCAACAGATCCGCCCCTGTGTCGCCGACAACTTCCAACTCCGGTATAAAATCTACGATCTTATCTACCTTTTCCTGGCGGGTTAAGACCATCTTCTGGTGATTCTTCGGGTCGGTAGAGATCGAACTTGTATCATAGTCTTTTTCCAGTCCTCCGATACGATGGGCGAACCCTTCCGTACCCGGTACGGCCCAATAGCGTACCAGCGAATCGGGATCGCGGAAATATGGTTTCCAAGGCGTTTCGCCTTTATAACGGTTCACATAGTTGGGTTTTATATCCGGGTACTCCTTCAAATCGGGAATACGCCATGCCGAAGAACCGTTTGCCAGGAAAGCGTCCGACAACAAAACAACGGGCGTCATATGTTCTACGGCCAATTTTCCGGCCCAGAAAGCCATATCAAAACAATCTGCGGGAGTAGACGCAGCCAGTACGACTACCGGACTTTCCCCGTTACGCCCGTACAAAACCTGCATAAGGTCGGCCTGTTCGCTCTTGGTCGGCATACCCGTCGACGGCCCTCCCCGCTGTACATCAACGACCACAAGCGGTAATTCGGCGATCACAGCCAGACCGATGGCTTCGCTCTTTAATGCCAGGCCGGGGCCTGATGTGGACGTAACGCCGAGGCACCCCGCAAAGCCGGCGCCTATAGCCGTACAGATACCGGCAATCTCATCCTCTGCCTGTACCGTTATGACGCCCAGATTTTTGTGCTTCGATAATTCCTGAAGAATTTCCGTTGCCGGAGTGATCGGATAACTGCCGAGGAACAGTCGCAATCCTGCTTTTTCCGCAGCGGCAATCAATCCGTAAGATATGGCATTGTTCCCGTTGATGTCTTTATAAAACCCCGGCTCAATCTTTGTTCCTTCAATCCGGTACGTAGAAACGGAGGCCTGTATGTTATGGCCGTAATTATAACCGTCCGTCAAGGCTTTGATATTCGCTTGGGCGATCACCGGTTTTTTAGCAAACTTACCCTGAAGCATCTTCATCGCCGCATCTACGGGACGATCAAAGAGCCAGCATACCAATCCCAACGTAAACATGTTTTTGCAACGCAACGCGGTTTTGTTGTCCAATCCGAACTCCGCCAAGCCGTCGCGCACCATTGCAGAGATAGGGGCGGCCACGATCTGCCGGCCTTTCAGTCCAAGTTCCTCAAACGGATCTTCCGTCTTAAACTCCGCCTTTTCGAGGTCGCGTTTCTGAAAAGAATCCGTATCCACAATAATTACCGAGTCGGGCTTCAGGTTTTTGACATTCACTTTCAATGCCGCAGGGTTCATTGCGACCAGCACATCGGCTTTGTCGCCCGGCGTAAAGATTTTCTTTGAACCCAGGTGCACCTGAAATCCCGATATTCCGCTCAATGAGCCTTGCGGAGCCCTCACTTCGGCCGGATAATCCGGGAAAGTCGAAATGTCATTCCCAAAAATAGCCGACAAATTCGAAAATATAGTACCGGTCAACTGCATGCCGTCGCCACTATCTCCCGAAAAACGGATCACGATCTGATCCAATGTTTTAACTTTTGTTTGTTCCGTCATAACAAATTTCTATCTATTTCAATCAATTACTATTTTAATATACGGCAAAAATGAAACGTTGCCGTCAAAATTCAAAACTCTCCATTGTCCGGATTTCCCTATAAAATCAATCATACGACTACGGATTATTACAAATAAGCGCCTCCAGTTTTTCCGCCAACGCTTCCACATCACACTTCGTATACATCAACCCGGCATTGAAACGAATCCCCGCCTGCTCATAAAACGGCCTGCGTTTATTCAGATTTTCCCTGACAAAATCAACCAGTTCCTCTCCCGACCGGTTTTGCAATACAGGACGCACCGTCTTACTCACTTTCAGGCGTGCAGCCAATTCTTCGACCGATACTTCCAGATAGACGGTCGTCCCCATACGGTTCATGACGGCCATACTGTCATGAAAGCAAGGCAGGCCTCCTCCGGTTGAGATAATCACATTTTCAATTTCCGAAACTTCGCATAATATACGATATTCAAGATTCCTGAATTGCGTTTCCCCTTCGGAGGCAAAAATATCGCACACTTTCTTATGGTAGCGATTTTCTAAAAACTGATCGGTATCTATATAGGAAAGATTCATTCGCCGCGCCAAAGCTTTCCCCAGAGTTGTCTTCCCCGCTCCCATATATCCTACCAAAAAAATACGTATCATACTCATATTTCCAACTCGCAAAGATAAGGAATAATCCTTTACAACCGTCCCCGGCCGAGATGTTTTATTTTCCCGCCGACTTATATCCGGCCATAAGTCCGTTTTTTTTATCGTTATGGCTGATTATAAATATGCCGGAGAACACAAAAATAGTTATATTTGCACGCGTTTTCAATAAACACTTCTTCATGGCGAAAAAAGCAAAACAGAAATATTACGTAGTATGGAAAGGCGTTACTCCCGGCATTTACGAATGTTGGACGGACTGCCAGCTTCAGATAAAAGGATACGACGGGGCGTTGTATAAAGCGTTTGAAGCAAAAGAAGACGCGGAAAACGCTTTTTCGGGTTCTCCTTTCGATTATATCGGCACAACTCCGAAAACAAACAAAAAACCGGGCAAAGGCGGTCAGCCGCCCTATATGCAGAAAAGCCTTGCCGTAGACGCCGCCTGTAGCGGGAACCCGGGAAAGATGGAATACCGGGGGGTAGATGTGGAAACAGGGTTACAACTTTTCCACGTCGGCCCGATGGAGCAGGGAACAAACAATATCGGCGAATTTTTAGCGCTGGTACATGGTCTGGCGCTATCGGTCAAAAACGGATGGACAAGGCCTATCTATTCCGACAGCCGCAATGCCATCCTTTGGGTGCAACAAAAGAAATGTAAAACCAAGCTGGAACGAACCAAGCGAAACGAGCTTGTGTTCGAGTTGATAGAGCGCGCCGAAAAATGGCTGCGGGAAAACGCCTATCACACGAAAATCCTGAAATGGGAAACTTCCGAATGGGGAGAAATTCCCGCCGACTTCGGCAGGAAATAAGTGGCGTCAGAACCGGAAGAACTTCCATTTGACCCCTTTTTCCCTCCTGATGCGCCCAAAAACTTTGACCGACTTATATTTACGCCACAGATTTAATTTTCTTTCTTTCGGAACACCATGATGCGCGATATAATCATGCACAGCAAGCAACATGTTACGGCATACGGATCCGTCGTTGTACGGATCATAATTACGGATGATCCACTTGCGTTTTTCTTCATAAAAGGGATCGCCGGATAACGCCCTGTCGTAAGCCTCCGGCAATTCGCCGGCGTCTTTGATATCCAACCAGAACTTCTCTCCGGCAACAGCCTTATAGGTTATGACGGGTTTGTCCAGCAGTAAAAACTCATAAATCGTCGAAGATGTATCGCTTATCATCACATCGGCCATGATCTGGTATTTTGTGATATTATGATCATCTATCCATAAGATATCCGGATTTTCATCCGCAAGCGCTTTATATTGCTCAACCCATTCCCGCTTCGTCAAAGGGTGCAGTTTTAAGAGGATCAAAACATCCCGCTGCCCGGAAAGGCGCTGCAATCCTTCTTTTAAAAAAGGGAGAGATGTAAGCGAAGGTGAGAAGGTCGGGGCATAGAGCGCCAGATGTTTCTTCCGATGACTCAAGAGCAAATCATTCTTCTCTTTATCAAATGCATGTAAATGATGATGTATCCAGGTCTGCCTGGGCCAACCGGTTTCTTTTACCTCAAAATCTTTATATTTACGCGCCAGGGCTTCGAATCTTTTGGTAAAAAAAGGGCCTTGTGTCAGATAAATATCTATGTATCGCCGTATACCCCAGTGATCTTTTTTTTCAGCCGCATATCCATGAAATATCTCAGCTTTCACGCCCGGCAAATAATATGGAACTATATTTCCGGGAACAAACAGCACCTCAGGAGAAAAATCATACACCTCCTGCATGGAATTTGTCCATTCGGTTTCGTCTTTCAACGGGAAATCCGGAATATTACGCCGGTCTACAAACCACAACACACGATATCCGCAATCGCCAAGATTACGTATCTCGGTTTCTATCGGTTGCAATATACTGATTGCATATTTGTGTTCACAAAAAAGAACAACTCTCAATCCCTTTTTTAACAGATCCGAATCCATGCTTTTAACATTTTTGTGCCTCCCGATAATCTTCCAACGTATCTATTTCCATAGAAAAAATGCCGGTAGTATCCACTATTTCAAACATTTTCCCTTTCGGAATCAGGCGTTCAAAGGCTTTCTCGTAAAAAAGATTTTCCAGGTTTTCTTTCTCTATCATGACGTCCAACTCATCGAACAGGGCTTCGGCATAAGAGGAAGATATTTTTTCTATTCCGATGGATTCGCCGACGGCGGCGCGGATATCACATGTCTTGCTGATCTCTGCTGCCCTGTTGCAGGCGTCGGCAATGACTTTGATCTCCTCCTCCCCGAGCGGATGGCGGTTAAGAGCCAGAGCGTCCGGCGCGGGAGAGTTAAGCAATACGGTTATCAGCTTTTTATCAAAAAGGATGTCACTGTCCAACAACAAAAAATCATCTCCTCGCATCGACGACTTTGCCAGCCACAGGGAATAGATATTATTCGTAGATTCATACCTCTCATTATAAATGAATTTAATATGAAGGCCGGGAAATGATTCCGAAACAAAACGCTCGATCTGCTCGCAAAGGTAACCCGTTACGATCGTAAGATCATGGACGCCGTTGGTCGATAATGCGCCTATCGTTCGTTCCAGAAGATTTTTATCTCCTACTTTCAGCAAACATTTAGGCGTATTTTCGGTAAGAGGACGAAGGCGGGAGGCCGTACCTGCCGCAAGAATAAGCGCCCTCACAGGTTAATAGCTTTTTTAACGGTTTCGACGACGGCGTGATTCTGGTCGTGCGTACCTATGGTTATACGTATATGAGAGCTAAGCTCCGGTTCGTCCATAAATTTAACCTTATAGTGATTCTGTCCGAACGCTTCCTGTAAAACATCTTTCAATTCTACCGGATATTTTACCAGGATAAAGTTTGCATTGGATTGATAGACCTTGAATCCCGGTATAGCGCCTAACTCTTTCTCATACATACGCCTGTCCGTATTCATGGATTCGGCCACCGCACGATAATAATCCTCCGCTTTCAACACCGCAATGCCGATTTCTTCCGACAGGCGGTTATATCCCAGATACTTGGTGCTATACTTCATAAACCGCTCCAGAGAGGCGCTCATAAACCCGAAGCCAAGACGCAAGCCCGGCAAACCGTAAAATTTTGACAGCGTACGGACGATGATTATATTCGGATATTTCTCTATCAGGGCTTTCACATAGCGGTTATCGGCGGTGACATACGACGCATACGATTCATCGATCAGCACAATCGACGATTGCGGCACAAAAGACATTACATATCCAAGATCTTCCGCCGTAAGCATGTTTCCCGTAGGATTGTTCGGGGAAGCAATCAGAATTATTTTAGGCTGTTCGCTTTCGACCGTACTTTTCAGGCCTTCCAGGTCATATTTAAAAGTATTGCCCTCCTCATACATCGGGTACATCACGTTTCTTCCTTTCACTTCGTCGGCAATCGACCGGTAATACCACCATGAATATTCGGGTATCAGCATGGT
The DNA here is from genome assembly GCA_031255595.1 of Tannerella sp. Lineage (GTDB taxonomy): Bacteria > Bacteroidota > Bacteroidia > Bacteroidales > Tannerellaceae > Tannerella. The sequence continues at coordinate 12,362 of JAIRSF010000267.1, read as the reverse complement.
TTTGTTACCATCTTCCTCCGTCAGGAAAAAGTGAACCACCTGTTTAAGGATATCCTCTCCCCCATAACCGATCAGGATTTGTTTTTCGTCAATTGCATATAAAGAAGACAGGTACTCGGAAAATACACTCTTTTTACCTTCGCCAAAGGTGCGGGTATAAAAACAAAATTTTTTCACTTCAAAATTTTTTATCGCTTCTTTCACTTCAGGCGCAGGCTCAAAATTAAATTCATTACGATCCAGATAATTCATATTTCCGTTCATAAATCAAATTTCAGTTCATAAATCAAAACTGCAAAGATAGAAAAATATTACGATATATTTCTGTCGGATATATAAATAATTAATGTTTTGCCTATCCGTAGTGAAGGGCGTAATAATCAAAATAAACGCCTATTATTCCAATGTTTCCGCTTCCGCCGAACAGGAGTGGGTCGCATTGAAAAAATCAGTCCGCCCACATCAAAAACATCTCTGCTTCGCATGGTTTAAAACGGGTAAGTATTGAAAACAGAAATACTGTTTTTTGCATATAAAAGATTATCTTTGCCGGCAAACAGGTAACACAATAATGGCTGTCGTTATTTATCAAACAAAATGAGAAATATAAAAATCGTAATCAGTAATACTTGCAAAGACGATCTTTCGGTTGTGCAATTCATGGAACAAATCCATGAAACATTCGACACATACGGGAAAACACTACACGATGAACGGAATGTGATTAAATCGTATCATCTGAAGACTACGGACAATACCTCAAAAGAAGTGATTGTGAAACGTTATAAACGCCCCAATCCCTTTCAACGCATTGTCTACAGCTTTTTCCGCAAGAGTAAAGCCGAACGGTCGTTCTTTAATGCACAGGAATTGAGAAACCGGGGCGTCGAAACGCCGCATGAAATCGCTTTTATTGAACAAAAAAAACATCTGCTGCTGGAATACGGCTACTATATATCCGAAAGCATTTACGACCCGCCCATCGAAAAAGAACTGATTCTGCCTGCGGATTTCAATAAAAATATGGCGGAAAGCTTCGCAAATTATGCCGTACAGCTACATGCAAAGGGTATCTTACATCATGATCTGAACTCGACAAATGTATTATATCATGAGATGGAAAACGGCGATTACACTTTTTCCATCATCGACATTAACCGCATGAAAATTTTTGCGGAAAAAAAATACCCTCCCGCAAAAGCATGCCTCCGGAGCCTTACTAAATTCACCACCCGAATGGATTTGTTTGAATATGTCGTCCGTTGTTACTGTAATACGCGTAATTTGAATGAGGCTTTCGTACAAAAGGCTATCCGGTTGAAGGAGATACACGACAGAAAACGCAAAAAAAGAAAAGCCTTCCTGAAAAAATTCAAATCAAAAAATATCCGAAGATCATCGCCGGGGAGGGCTTAACATCAAGATTCCGCTTCTCGCAGATAATTCATTACTTTCTCCACGATTTGTTCCGGCCGGATCTCATTCATGCACGCCCAGTCGTTGCGATAGCAAGGTTTGTTGCCGTATATCGAGCATGGACGGCAGGGCAGGTCAACCTGTACGGCAAGATCCTCACGCTGGTGATAACCGTAAAACCCGGCATACGGATGAGTAGCACCCCATACGGAAATAACCTTTGTCCCGACAAGCGAAGCAAAATGCATGTTGGCGGAATCCATACTCACAAGCACATCCAGACGGCTGATCAAAGCAAGCTCCATATCCAACAAATAACGCCCCGCCATACTCACCGTATTTTTATATTTCTCTTTCCACCTGTCTATTGCAAACTTTTCCTCATTGAGGCCTGCAAACAAAAAAATCTTTATATCCGCCTGTTCCGACAAAGCTTTCACTACCTTTTCCATTTTTTCCGGCGGGTAGATCTTCCCTTTGTGTCCGGCAAACGGCGCAATCCCAACCCAATGTTCTCTCTTATCGCCGGCCATCATCTTTATCGCCTTTTCATCCGCCGGATTTTTATCATACAAGGAAACAAACGTTTCGTCAAAAACGAATCCGGCAGCACGAAACACATCCGCATAACGATCTATTACCGGACGCAACGGGCAGATCGCCTTCGGAGGACGCCGGGTAAGAAACTTACGCTCCCTGCGCCCTTTATTGACCTTGAAGACAGGCTTCCCGCTCAGGCAAAAAACGATATCCGTTATCCGGGAACGTATGACGCAATGCAAATCGAGCACTTTATCAAATTTACACTTCCTCAGCATAAAGACGTACCGCAGAAAACCTAAAAATGATTTCTCGCTATTTTTAGTATTTACCCCCATTATATGCACATTCGGAGGGCGGTTGACAAAAAGCGGCATAAGGAATGTCTGCGTAAGTACGGTAAACGAATCTTCGGGATTCGCTTTCGCCGCAGCATAGATAACAGGAATGGTCATAGCGACATCCCCGATCGCAGAAAGCCTTATAACAAGAATTTTCGACATCCGTTTTTACTTTTTACCATAAAGAACAGGGTTCAGGGAAGGATCATTATACATTTTCATTTGTTTGTACACCTTCATATATTTACGTCCCGCCCCAATATCTTCCAACAGCCGGTCTAATGCAAGAGTCAAATCATTTTTTTGTTCCAGCAGCACCATAAGCTTCTTTCTACAGGTTTCTATATGCTCCGGGGAAACGTCCGTCCGTTCCGTTTCCTGTCGCATGTGATAGATCTTCAATACGAGAATAGACAGGCGGTCGACCGCCCACGCAGGGCTTTCGGTATTGATCGTTGCATCCGGCAGAACCGTAATATGCTTATAGGTATCCAGAAAATAACTGTCGATAAGTTCCACCAAATCCGTACGATCCTGATTGGACTTATCAATACGCCGTTTCATCTCCAACGCTTTCACCGGATCAATTTCCGGATCGCGTATAATATCTTCAAGATGCCATTGCACCGCATCAATCCAGTTTTTCAGATACAAATAAAATGCGATGCTTTTCCCTTCATACGGATTACAGATCGGCGTATCCACATCATTTTCCTTGTGATAATCACTCGTAGCCCTTTCAAAAACAGGGTAACACTTTTCGCTAAATTTTTCCATCGTATTTTTAAATAATGGGTCAAAGATAATGCAAGTCGGGAGAAAAGACAAAAATAAAACCCGTTTTCATTCCGCAAAAAAGTGCAGGTTCCGTTTTTCCGTACAAACCGGCAGAGAGAGGATTCACCCGATAAGCAGTTTTTCGATCACTCCGGGATAATATTTGTATTCCAGTTCGTGTACTTTTGCCGCAACATCGCCGGCCGTATCCGACGGAAAGACCGGACAGGTTTGTTGAAATATGACGGCTCCCTCGTCATATTCTTCATTCACATAATGAATCGTTATACCCGTCTGCGTTTCTTTAGCCGCTACAACCGCCCGGTGAACATGATCTCCATACATCCCTTTCCCTCCGAACCGGGGTAATAAGGCCGGATGTATATTGATGATTTTCCCGGTATAGGCGTGAATGATCTCAACCGGTATCTTCAGCAGAAAACCTGCCAGAACAATAAAATCCGTATGATATTCCGCCAGTTTACGCAATATAGGGGAAGCCTCCCCAAATGCCGCATTGGTGAAAGTAAACGAGGGTACGGCAAAATGTTTCGCCCTCAGATGCACCCCGGCGTCAGGCTTATTCGACAAAACAACGGCAACCCGAACAGCTGCATGACAACTGAAATATTTCATTATATTTTCGGCATTCGTACCGGAACCCGAAGCAAAAACGGCTATATTCTCCATATAATCATTATTTTATCCTGAAACCCTATTTGTCAATGCCTGAAGGTTTACCGCCCGGTAAGACGATCGCTTTTTTGCACACATATCAAAATTATGTGCAATTATAAGCACTTTTCGCATTGATTATTGTTTTATGTGCAAAAATATACGTTTCTTTGCAGCGCAAATATAAAAAAGAAATTTAGTATTAATTTAATTTTCAAAAATTATGTCTGATGTAGCATCCCGCGTAAAAGCGATTATCGTTGACAAATTAAGCGTTGAAGAATCTGAGGTAACGAACGAGGCCAGTTTCACAAATGATCTGGGAGCCGATTCGTTAGACACTGTCGAGTTGATCATGGAATTTGAAAAAGAATTTGGACTTTCCATTCCTGATGACCAGGCCGAAAAGATTTCTACCGTAGGAGATTCTATTGCTTTTATCGAAGCGAATACGAAGTAATTTAATCCTTAATTTGTATGGAATTAAAGAGAGTTGTAGTAACAGGTCTGGGTGCCATCACACCATTAGGCAATAATGTTGCGGAAACGTGGCAGGCATTGATTAATGGGACAAGCGGTGCAGGGCCTATTACTCACTTTGATGCATCAAAGTTTAAAACGAATTTTGCTTGTGAGGTAAAAAATTTCGATCCATTAGCTTACTTTTCCGACAAAAAAGAAGCCCGCAAGTGCGACGTGTACGCCCAATATGCAATCGCTTCGGCGGAAGAAGCCCTTGCAGACTCGACGTTGGATTTGGAAAAAGAAAACAAAGACCGTATCGGGGTCATTTTCTCTTCCGGAATCGGCGGTATTTTTTCTTTTCAGGAGGAAGTGAGAGGATATAATGAAGAACGGGGGCCACGATTCAATCCATTCTTTATTCCCAAAATCATTGCAGACATATCTGCCGGACTTATTTCTATGAAATATGGTTTCCGCGGCCCCAACTTTGCAACCGTTTCCGCATGTGCATCTTCTACCAATGCGATCAGTGATGCATTCAATTATATCCGCCTCGGAAAGGCGAACGTGATTGTTACCGGCGGCGCGGAGGCTCCTATTGCAATCGTCGGAGTGGGAGGATTCAATGCCATGAATGCTTTATCAACGCGCAATGATTCGCCCGAAACGGCGTCGCGCCCGTTCAGCAAAAGCCGCGACGGCTTTGTGATCGGTGAAGGAGGAGCTTGCCTTATCCTTGAAGAAATGGAACACGCCCTGGCGCGCGGAGCTAAAATTTATGCGGAAGTAGTCGGTTCGGGAATGTCGGCGGACGCCTATCACCTGACGGCCTCGCACCCCGAAGGATTAGGGGCCATACTGGTAATGCGCAATGCGCTTGAAGATGCGGAAATGAATCCGCAAGATATTGATTATATCAATGTACATGGCACATCGACCCCTGTCGGGGATATCTCGGAAGCGAAAGCCATCAAGGAAGTATTCGGCGATCATGCATTTAACCTGAATATCAGCTCTACGAAGTCAATGACGGGACACATGCTGGGCGCCGCAGGAGCGCTCGAAGTAATAGCCTGCATCCTGTCTATACGGGACGATATTGTACCGCCGACCATCAATCATACGGATGGGGACGATGATCCGGAAATTGACTATAACCTGAACTTTACGTTTAATAAAGCTCAAAAGAGAACTATTCATGCAGCGCTGTCCAATACGTTTGGCTTCGGCGGTCATAATGCAAGTATTATTGTGAAAAAATTCCGGAATTAAAGTGATATTCAAACCTATACATAAATGGATAAGGCTCTTTAAATTAAAAAACAAAGAGCCTTATTTGTCTTTGTACAACATGCTCGGCTTTTATCCCAACAATATTGAGTTATATGAGCAGGCGTTTATTCATCGTTCCATTGTAGTGACACAGGATGGGAAACGCAGCAATAACGAGCGCCTCGAATTTTTAGGAGACGCCATACTGGATGCGATTATTGCGGATGTTGTCTACACACATTTCCCGAATAAAAAAGAAGGATTCCTGACAAACACCCGCTCCAAAATAGTGCAAAGGGAAAGCCTTAACCAGGTAGCCTTAGCGCTCGGCATTGACAAAAAGGTCGCCTCCATGCCATATGCCACCACCCACCATAAATACATGTACGGCAATGCACTCGAAGCATTGATCGGGGCTATTTACCTCGATCAGGGCTACAGGCGTTGTTGCAAATTTGTGAAAGAACGCATCATTCGGGAATATATTTCTTTGGATAAACTGGCAAGCCGCGAGGTGAACTTCAAATCCCGCCTGCTCGAATGGGGACAAAAAACAAAACTCCATATTGAATTTGATCTTATTGAAACATTTACGGACAGGGATGGAAATCCCGTATTTCAGACCAGCGTATCCCTGGAGGGCACGCCGCTTGGTATCGGTATCGGAAGCACCAAAAAAGAATCCCAACAACTTGCCGCTAAAAATGTTATTCGGAAAATACATAAAGACAAGGATATCCGGAAATTAATCGAAGAAATTAAAAACCGGAATGTTAACAATTAAACGGCGGCAGGCGAAAAAAAGCTTCCCAAAGATTTTATATCCCGAATGAAATACCCATACGGGAGCCTTGTATGATAAGATCATGGTCAACAGGCACCAACCTTGTTTTGCCCGCCACTTCGGAAAGCGGTACGGAATCGACCTCGTCGTTTTTCATACAAACCATACGTCCAAAAGCTTTTTCGGCTATCAGTTCGGTAGCATGTCCTCCCAGGCGTGTAGCGAGGTTACGATCGAAAGGCGACGGATTACCTCCACGCTGAATATATCCCAGGACGGTTGTCCGCACCTCTATATCCGTTACTTTTTCAATGGCATGGGATATATAATCCGACGGACTTCCGTTTTCCTTTTTCAATCCCTCTGCAATCACAACAATCGAATACGGTTTTCCCATATGGGCGCGCTCCAATATTTTCTCGTTTACTTTATCTATATCAAAGCCAAGTTCAGGGATCAGAATCACATCGGCTCCTCCCGCCATCCCGGCATAAAGAGCAATCCATCCGGCGCGATGCCCCATTACCTCGACCACCATGACCCGTTTATGGGAGCTTGCCGTCGAATGTAAACGGTCTATCGCTTCCGTTGCAATATTTACCGCCGAATCGAAACCAAAAGAGATGTCCGTTCCATACACATCATTATCAATCGTTTTAGGCACACCGATAACAGGAATGCCCAACTGCGCCAATTTATTGGCGGTTTTCTGCGTTCCGTTACCGCCGATACAAACAATACAGTCAAGCCCCATCTCTTCATAATTCCGGTAAATCACCTGAGGTTTATTGTTATTACCCGAATCAAGAAGTTTTTTGAATGGTTTTTCACGTGATGTGCCGAGAATCGTTCCTCCGAGATTCAGAATCCCGGAAAGTTTACGCTCGTTAAAAACTTCGATGTCTTTGTTCAATAATCCGGTGAATCCGTTATGAATACCGACCACTTCCATATCGTAATGTAAAATGGCCGATTTCCCGACGCCGCGGATGGTTGCGTTTATTCCCGGACAATCACCACCGGAAGAAAGAATCCCGATCCTCATCTTCATAAGCAAAAATGCATGTTAAGTCTAATAAACAAAAGAATCCGCTTTAATTTGAATGTCCTGATTAACAATTGTGGTCTTTGTCCGTTCTACCGTAAAGAGCCATTTGTTCTTTTTCCTTTTGATTAGCACGCTTTCCCCAAAGCAGGGAACAGTAACGAAAAAAATAAGAACCGGCAATAAAATACTTCTCAGCTTATTCATACTATTAAGATTTATGTGTTTACGTGACAAAGGTATCATTATGATTGATATTATCCAAAAAAAACAGAAAGTTTTTCATCGCAATTATTAGGCAAAAAAAACACAAAAACAGGGAATTTTTTTACGAACCACTGATAATAACCGGTCAAATATTATTCGGAAACAAAAATAATCTCTACTTTTGCAGCATTTTCGGAGCGTTTTTCCTTATTTACTTCTTATATGGACATTCTAACAAAAATAATTTCTCCTATATTTTCAGCCAGACAACGACAGATTGAGGCATTCGGCAAAGATGCCGTTGATATTCAGCACAAACAGCTAATGCAGCTTTTGCGTACAGCCGGCAATACGGCGTGGGGAAAGCAGTACGGATTCCGGGAAATGTCCGGCTACCGTACTTTTTGCGAACGCGTTCCCGTATCCGCCTACGAAGATTTGCAACCCTTCATAACAAGGATGATCAACGGTGAAAGAAACATCTTATGGCCTTCGCTCGTGAGATGGTATGCAAAAAGCAGCGGCACGACAAACGACCGCAGCAAATATATTCCCGTTACGTGCGAAATATTGAAGAAATGCCATTATAAAGGAGGATTTGATACCGTCGCCCTCTATATGCACAATCATCCCGAAACACAATTTTTCTCAAAAAAGGGATTGATCCTGGGAGGAAGCCACAGCCCCTCGCCCCTCAATAAAAAGGCGCATTGCGGAGATCTTTCCGCCGTTCTGCTGCAAAACCTGAATTCGCTCGTTAACCTTGCCCGCGTGCCATGCAAAGAAATCATCCTGATGGATGAATGGGAAGACAAAATGAAGGCGATCGTGGATAATACATGGAACAAGGATGTAGCCAGCCTTTCGGGAATACCTTCATGGATGCTTGTACTCATCAAGGCGATACTGAAAAAGACCGGAAAGGAAACGCTCCATGACGTATGGCCGAATCTTGAAGTGTTTTTTCATGGGGGAGTAGGCTTCGAACCTTACAGGCACCAATACGAAAAGCTGATTCCTTCCGCCAAAATGCATTATATGGAAACGTATAACGCATCCGAAGGCTTTTTCGGCATTCAGGACGATCCGGCGGACAAAAGCATGCTGTTGATGCTCGACTACGGCATCTTCTACGAGTTTATCCCGGCGGACGACCCGGCGGCGGACGACCGTCACCCGGCAATCATCCCGCTCGGAGAGGTGAAGACCGGCGTCAATTATGCAATGGTCATCACCACCGCCGGCGGCTTATGGCGATACCGCATCGGCGATACGATCCGCTTCACCTCCCTTTTCCCTCACAAATTCGTGATCACCGGACGAACCAAACATTTCATCAACGCTTTCGGCGAAGAACTCATGGTCGACAATGCGGAAAAAGGGATACACAAAGCCTGCCTCCTCACCGGGGCCACCATAAGGGCGTATACCGCCGCACCCCTGTTCCTCCTCGACTCGGAACAGGGAAAAGGACGGCACCAGTGGCTGATCGAGTTCGAAAAACCACCCCGCTCCATAGACGAATTTACAACCCACCTCGACAACGCATTGCGGCAACTGAACTCCGATTACGACGCCAAACGGTATAAAGAGATCGCGCTCCGGCAACCCGAAATCATCCCCGCCAGGGAAAACCTTTTCTTCGACTGGCTGAAAAAACACAACAAGCTGGGAGGACAGCACAAAATCCCTCCCCTGTCCAACAATCGTGACCTTATCAATGAATTAATAGAAATGAACCGCACGTCGCCCTCCGAATGAATCACAACGGTCGCCGGAGAGAATTTATGTGGGTAAGTGAATACGTTTTTGTATATTTGTCTGCGAATATTAAAAAATAACCATGCTATATAAAACAATTACAGGCAAGGACGGATATGCAGTCGCCACGATATCCGGTTTTCATCCGGAAGCGGCAAGTCATCCGGGAGCGACCACCGGCACATCTGCAGATATCCCCCCTATAGATGTAGCGACCGACGCCGCTGCGGAAACAACCCATAAAACCGGCATTTGCGAATACCAATTAATGATTCGGATAACAAAGGGCGACCTTTCTTTTGACGGGCAATTAAAAGCTGTTTTCGGTTTTTTCCGGGAGATCCATGAAAAAGAACTGAATCATGCAACCATTACGTTCCTGCGCTTTTTTTTAAGTGACGCCGCCAATCAGGTCAAACCGTTGTCGGACTACCTGCCGGAAAACAAAAACAATATCTCCATCGTCGAACAACCACCTTTGGACGGTTCAAAAATAGCCCTGTGGGCATACCTGCAAACCGGAATGGAAACTTCCGGGAACCTTTCCTCATCCGGATTATATGCATTACAACATGGAGAATATACCCATCTGTGGACAGGTACGGCAATAAAACGGGACGGTGATTCGGAACGGCAGATGCATGCTTTGCTGAACGACTATAAGATGCAACTGAAAAAACACGATTGCACGCTGGCCGGAAATTGTATCCGTACATGGATCTATGTCCAGAACATAGACGTCAATTACGCCGGGATCGTAAAAGCAAGGCGCGAATTATTTGCGGAAAACGGACTGACAGAAAAAACGCACTATATCTCAAGTACAGGTATAAGCGGACGGCATGCCGACTCAAAAATAAGCGTCCTGTTCGACGCTTATGCCGTAAAAGGAATCAGGCCGGAACAGATTCGATACCTGCACGCAAGAACTCACCTGAATCCCACCCACGAATACGGCGTAACGTTCGAACGCGGCACATGCGTATATTACGGCGATCGCCGCCATGTATTCATCTCCGGTACGGCAAGCATTGACAACCAAGGGAAAATAGCCCACGAAGGCGATGTAGGCAGGCAAACCGTCCGCATGATCGAAAATGTCGGCGCTTTACTGAAAGAAGCGGAATGTAGCTTTGATGACGTCGCCCATATCATTGTTTACTTGCGTGATATAGCAGACTATGCAAACATTCGAACCGTAATGGAGCAACAATTTCCGGAAATACCGATGATCATCGTGCTGGCTGCGGTATGCCGCCCGGGATGGCTCGTCGAAATGGAATGTTTCGCCGTCAAAAATGACCACAATAACCATTTTGCATCTTTATGAAATTTTTTCATTATCTTTTGCATTCTGATGAAAAATTGTAACTTTGCCGCTCGTTTCATTTAAAAACTACAATAGGATGTGGGTTGTTTGCGCTGATTTGGAAGGCGTTTTTGTGCCTGAAATATGGGTTAACGTGGCTATAAAAACAGGAATAGAGAAACTAAAACTGACAACACGTGATATCAAGGATTATGATGAGTTGATGAAGTACCGTTTGAATGTCCTGGACGAGAATAACCTGAAGATAAAGGATATTCAAAACATTATTGCAACGCTCGAACCGCTTGAAGGGGCGCTGGATTTTGTCCGGTGGTTACGCGGGATGACACGTTTTGTGATCGTTTCGGATACGTTCATCGAATTTGCACAACCCCTGATGAACCGGCTCGAAAATCCATTATTGCTCTGCCACTCGCTTGATATAGATGAAACGGGGCGGGTCATACATTATAAACTGCGTCAGCCCGATCCCAAACGCAAAACCGTAGAAGCGTTTCAAAGCCTGAAATATAAAGTCCTTGCTTTCGGGGATTCTTACAATGACATATCGATGTTGAAAGCGGCCGATACGGGTATATTGTACTGTCCGCCGGAAAATGTCGTTTCCGATTATCCCGAACTGCCGGTCACAAGGGATATCGGGGAATTAAAGGATCTGATCAAAGAGCATATTCTTACCGATTAACTTACCGTCTTACATCCCCCCCCCGGCTTCACCAAAACCCTGCATCCGGGCGACCCCCTGAAAAATCACTACATGTAGCGATTGCCGTTTTCAGACTTTTAAAGTTTCTTTGCAGCCGAAAAACCTGCCGGATTTATCAGAAATGGTGCAGGTATCTTTCACCGGCTTATGAGGTGAACGAGATATTCTTTTGCAAGAATTATAAATTTTATATAAATATGAAAAAATTATTTCCATATATGTCCATTATGGGCATGTTTTTAGTTCAAAGCGTTGTTTCCGCCGAAGAAAAATCTTCGCCGCAGGATACGATTAAAACATTTAACATCGATGAAATCGTCGTCACATCATCGTCCAAAGAAACCAATAAACTCCGCACACTTCCCGGATCCGTATCGATCCTTACCCCGCAACAAATCAGCGGCAGGCAGATTACTTCCATAAAAGACCTCAGTTCGTTCGTACCGAACCTCTACATGCCCGATTACGGCGCAAAGCTCACATCGGCGATCTATATCCGGGGCATCGGGGCGCGCAGCAGCGGTCAATCTATCGGACTTTATGTGGATAATATCCCTTATATGAATAAAAGTTCGTTCGATTTTGAGTTGACGGATATTCAGCGGATCGAAGTTCTGCGCGGCCCGCAGGGAACTTTGTACGGACGTAATGCGATGGGCGGCATCATCAACGTACATACACTTTCCCCACTTGATTACCAGGGAGTAAAAGCATCGCTTTCGTACGGTAATTACGGACAGTTAAATGCCAAGGTGTCCGGTTATGCCGGGGTGGGTGAAAATGTCGGAATATCGGCGGGTGTTTACTACGACCGTTGCGACGGCTTTTTTACACATGCAAAGACACATAAAAAGATAGATGAGGAAGAAACTTTCGGCGGAAACCTGAAATTATACTGGAACATTTCCCCGAAATGGACATTTGCCTACGCCGCTTCTTACGAACATACCGACCAGGGCGCATTCCCTTATGGATTATATAACGAAGAATCCGGTAAAACCGCACAGCCCGCTTTCAACGACGAATCATCCTACAAACGCACC
>JAIRSF010000226.1 GCA_031255595.1 Tannerella sp. | reverse complement strand
TGCAGGTCGTCGATCGTTTTTTGTTTTTTCTGTTCTTTCTCCTCTTCTTCGGGTGTTTTATCGCGGATAATGATGTCATACGATTCTTCCCCTACCTTGAACGTCGTACCCGACGGATATTCGGTATTCAGGTCTGCCAGACCCGCTGTGATATGGTTGCGGGTGATCTCGTATGAAGTAAGCAGCATCTGATCGAAGTTGAGGCGCACTTCGGGTTGGTTACGCGTATAGGATACCCTTGAGTTACGGATAAAATCCTGTTCATCCAGATAATAGCGGATATCTTCGGCCACAAGCTGCATCATATCATAATCGGAACCTTTGATAATCACCCGTTCCTGATTGTCGCCAATACCCAACATACTCATAAAGGCAACCATACCGCTGACATCTCCTCCCCGGTTCTGTCCGCCCATAGCGTCCGACACAGAGATCTCTCCGCCTACGTTTTCCATATTCGGCATTTTGGCTTGCACGTCGGATTTGATTTCGGACAGTTTGCGTTTGCCGATCTTCTGATAATTCTTCTGCAGAATAAGCGTCAATACGGCCTCTTCTGCATTTATGCGGCTGACGACGTCCTTTTTCTCCGGAACTTCGGCCAAGCGTTCTTCCAACACCCTGACCACCTGATCCGTATTCTCCAGCGTGCTTCCCGTATGCATGGTCACATACACATTAAAACGGTCGGAATCGACGTCGCGGTTCTGCTGTACGGTCGTCGCAAGCGAAAAGATCAACGTCACAAAAAGCAGGACGATGGCGCCAAACACCGTTACGCCCGGGTTACGCATACACGTTTTGAGCAACACGAGATAAACCTGCACCGGACGTTGCGCAAGCGACACCTTTTCATAGAAAACCGTCCGGCTATTTTTCCTCCGTAAAATGACATAAGCCGTCATCGGGATAAACAGCAACGCAACCGCCATAGAAACCAGCAGCGTAGAAACAATAGACACCCCGATATGATTCCCGATCAGTTTGACCATAAAATTATCGGTAAACACGAACGGCACAAAAACGGTGATCGTCGTGAGCGTAGCCGCCACGATCGAACGCCATACTTCGGTTGTACCCTGCGTGACGGAACGTTCGGGCGACAGCCCGTTGCCCGACAGACGATACACATTCTCAAGCACGACGACACTATTATCCAGCAACATCCCGACGGCAAGCGCCATCCCGACAAGCGTAAGGCTATTGATAGAGATCCCTGCCGCATAAAAGAAATTAAACGCCGTATAAACGGAAACCGGTATAGACAGGGCGATGAAAAAGACCAGCCGGATATTCCGAAGGAAAAACCAGAGTACGACAATAGCCAGCAGTCCGCCCACCAGCGCAAGCTCTATAATCTGGTTGATATTGTTTTCCATCACCTCCGCCGTATTGGATTCAATGACAATCTCGACATCCGTACCCTCCAAGCTCGTATTCAATTCCTCAACAACCGCAATCGTACGATGCGACAGATCGATCAGATTCGCCTGCGCATCGTTCACGAGCGAAACGGAGATCGCCTCTTTTCCGTTCACGCGGCTGAACGACGTTTCCTCCTTCAAGTCGAAAAAGATCGTCGCGATATCTTTCAATAATACAGGGCCGGGAGCGACAACAATATTTTCGAGATCCGAAACCTTCGTATAAGACGAATTAACATGAACAAAATACTGGCTGTCGGACTCTTTCGCATTCCCGACAAACACCTTTTCCTGCGTATTACCGCTTAGCAGGCCGGCAATTCTCGACGTATTCAAATTCAGCGCTTTGCAAGCCTCCTTATCCAGCCTGACCTCAATCGCTTTCTCGCGTCCGCCGTAAATAGTCACACCCGCCACACCATCGATATTTTCCAGTTCCGCCCGGATCTTTTCGTCGGCTACATTACGTATACGATCCACGCCTCCCGAGCCGCGAACCTGAAGCGTCATGAAATTATTGCTCATCATCGCCATATCCACCTTCTGGACACGTACGGTAAAATCATTCGGGAGCGTAGCCGAAACCTCCTTCATCTTCTCCTCCAGTTTCAGGGAAGTCGCTTTGTAATTCACATTGCTCTTGAAGTTAATCCGGATAGACGACTGGCGACTACTGATCTCCGACTGTATCTTGTCCACGCCTCCGATCGCGCTGATAGCGCCTTCGAGCGGAATAATCACTTCCGACTCCACATAGGCGGGATCCATTTCCTGCTGCGAGTTGACCGATACGAACAGAACGGGAAGTTCCGCGTTGGGCAACAGTTCTACCGGCAACTGTTTATACGACACGTACCCCAGCAGGGTAAGCGACGTAAACAACATCGTTATGGTTATTCTTCTATGTAACAGAATATTCATTCTTTTCGTTTCAGGCCGTTTTTATGAATACATCGTTTGCTGTTCCTGATCCGGCTGTTTCGTCACCCGGCGTTTCATTCGCTCGAACAGGTAATAAACGCAGGGAATAACCACCAAGCTCATCAACGTTGAGGTGACAAGCCCTCCGATAACGGCGATTGCCATAGACGAGCGCAGGGCAGCGCCTTCACCTACATTAAACGACATCGGCAGCAAGGCCAGAATCGTCGTCAGGCTGGTCATAATAATCGGGCGGATCCGTTGTTGACCGGCCTGCACGACAGCGTCCGTAAGGCTCATCTCCGTTTTCAACTGATTGATACGCCCCACTAAGATAATGGAATTGTTCACCGCGATACCCGCCAGCATAATGATACCGATCACCCCCATGATATTGAGAGTTGCGCCCGTAATAAAAAACAACAGAATCGCGCCCACAAGCGCCAGCGGTATGGTCAACAGAATGGTAAACGGATGCAACAACGATTCGAACTGCGACGCCAGCACCATATAGACCAATACGACCGACAATAGCAAGGCAAACATCAAACTGTTCATCGACTCCTGCCGTTTTTCTTCTTCTCCCGTTACATTTATCGAATAATTTGCCGGGAGGCTGATATCGGCGGTTGCCAGCCGGATCTGTTGGGCGACTTTATCCAGCGATTTGCCGGCGTCTTTGTCGGCCAGGATCTTATTGATACGGTTCTGGTTGCGGCGGAATATTTCTTTCGGAGCCAGCGAACTCGTTATGGTAGCGATCTCGCGCAGGCGAAATTCCCGGTTGCCGTTTTTGATAAGTAGATCCTGCAGGTCTTTTGCCGTCACATCGGGTGTTCTGATGACAATATCCCGCATTTCGCCCTTGTAGTCCATCTTGCCGACCTCGCGTCCCTGCAGTTGCTGTTTCAGCTGCTCGATCACAGACGAAACCGTAATATTATGGATTCCCGCCATCGTGCGGTTGATCGTCACCGTCAGTTCGGGCGCCCCGTCGGCCATGGACGATTTCATATTATAGATGCCGTCGACCGCCTCCATCCGCAACAGGACGTCGTCGGTTACCGACGCAATCTCGTCCAAGTCTTCTCCTTTCACTTCCACCACAATCGGGGCGCCTTCGTCGCCGAAAATCGAGCCAAGGGAATTGTCCTCCTGTTTGAAGGCAAGCTCCAACCCCTCAATGTTATGGGTCGCTTCCACAAAACGCTCCATCACCGTTTCCGGGGGGAAGGGCGAAGATTCCGACAGCATGACTTTCATCATCGCCGTATGTTCTCCTTCGAACACCTCATTTTCCGACGATCCTTTCCCCACATGGCTGTAAACTGTGCACAGGCTGTCGCCGCTTATCGTGTGCAGCAAATATTCCAGGTTATTAACTACCGCATCCGTCCGTTCGAGGCGCGTACCCTCCGGCAGTTTCACAGATACCGAAAACGAACGGCCGCCGGAACGGGGCAAAAACTCCGTCCCCACGAACGGGATCAGGAAGATCGTGCCGATCAGCAACAACAGGGAAACGACGACGACCGTCCGGCGATACCGGAGCAACGAAACAAGCGCTTTGCCATACCATTCGAACCGGATCGAACCGGTTTCGGCTTTCCGGTTCTTACGTCCCGACAATTTATCATACAACATCGGTATGACAAGCAACGCGACAAACAGGGAAGACAACAGCGAAAAAGCAACCGTCCACGCCTGATCTTTAAACAACTCGCCCGAAACCCCATGCAAGTACACGATCGGCAGAAAAACTACGACCGTCGTCAACGTAGAAGCGATCACCGCGCCCGAAACTTCCGAAGCGCCGGTTATAATCGATTCCCGCCGGCTCAACCCGCGCTCGTGATTCCGGAAAATACTTTCAATGACCACAATCGCATTATCGACCAGCATCCCGCCTCCCAGCGCCAGGCCTCCCAGCGTCATCACATTCAGCGTAAGCCCGTTGAAATACATCAGGTTGAATGTCGCCACAATGGATACCGGTATCGACAAACTGACGATCAGGGTCGTCCCGATGCGGCGAAGGAAAACAAACAGAACCAATACGGCTAACACCATCCCTAAAACGGCGCTGTTTTTCACTTCGCCTATCGCCTGCTTGATAAACGTGCCCTGATCGCTGATGATCTGAAATTTATATCCGGGCAACGCCTGTTCGATCACGCCCAACTGACGGCTGATCAGGTCGACCACCCGAACCGTATTATATTGCATTTCTTTGTGTACCGACAACCCGATACAACGTTCCCCGTTGATACGCACGATATTTTCGGGACGCGCATTCTCAAACTTCACAGATGCCACTTCGCGCAGGTATAAAGGCGCTTTACTGTCTGCTTCCGTCGAAGAAGCGGTTGCGGATGTTCCTTCCGCAGCGGTTGCCGATTCCGTTTCGGCGGCTTCCGTCGACTTGTAGCTGACGATCAGATTCTCAAAATCGGCTTCGGACGTAAACAGCGACGAGCTTTTCACTAAGTATTGCAGTCCCAGTTCGCTCACGCGCCCTCCCGAAATACTCTGATTGTTCGCCTCTATCCGGGAAGCGATCTCGTCCATCGTCAGGCCAAAAGCGGCCAGTTTATACGGATCCGTCTTGATCGTCAGCACAGACATTTCCTGTCCCGAGAGTGCAACTTCGGCCACTCCCTCCAGACGGATCAGTTCATTTCGGATGTAACTCTCCGCCATCTTGCGCAACTCCGCCATGTCCGTAATGGAACGGTGGGACATCGCAACCAGTACGACCGGCGCGGTGTTCGGGTCATGTTGCGTGATGTTGACCGATTCGATCTCCGTATTTTGGGAGAACGGGCTCATGGCTTTTTGCAAATCCAGAAAAGCCTCGTCCATATCCTTATTCTGGATATACTCGACCGTAATACGTGCGGAACCGGCTTTAACGACCGACGATACCTGTGTCACATCGCGCTGGCGGATCGCCATCGATTCCATGTTCTCCACAAACATCTTTTCTATTTCCTCCGGCGGACGTTCGCCGGCCTCCACCTCAACAAAGAGGCGCGGCGCATTCATCTCCGGCAGCAAATCCACATTCAGCCGGTCGTACGAAATCTTTCCCAACAACAGGATAGCCAGCACGACCATGCTGACAGTAACCGGATTTCCCACCGCAAAAGCGATTATCTTTTTCATTGAACCTACCTTGCTTAAAATATAGTCATCCGCTTATTTCATCACCTTTACCCGGCTATTCTCCCGCAGTGTTTCATATCCTCTGATAACGAGGTTATCATTCTCCTTCAATCCTTCCGTCACTTGTATGTGATCTTCGTCTTCGAGGCCGGTCTTTATATTCCGTACGATCGCCGTATTTTTTTCCACGATATACACAAACTTCCGGTTTCTGTTTGAAAGCACCACCTCTTTCGGTATGATAATCACGCTATCCGCCTTATCCACAACCACATCCGCTTTCACAAACATACCCGGACGCAGTTTGAGGCCATGATTATCAACCAATATTTTACCTTTAAACGTACGCGTTTCGGAGCTTATCGCCGGCGACAATTCACTGATAACGCCGCGAAGCGTATCTTCCGGCAATGTGTAATGGGTGATGTATACCGGTTGACTCGCTTTAATATATTCGATCGTACTTTCCGGGAGATTAATCTCCATGTACATACGTGCATAATCCATCATTCCCACCATCGGTCGCCCCTGTGCGATACGGCTGTCCATCGTATAATGCGGCAACGATACGATCACGCCGTCGAAAGGCGCTTTGATATTCATTTTCTCCAGATTGAGATTCGCATTTTCAAGGTCGTAGCGTGCGTTGATCACCCTCACTTCCGTATTACGCATCTCGCTGAGCGTCACTCCGCCTTTCTCATACAGGGCCGTCTGTTTGCTTTGTTCCTGCTCGGCGATCTCAAGGCTAAGCTTTTTCGATTCCAGCGCAATTCCGTTTTCGTATTCTTTATCTTCAAAACGAATGATCAACTGCCCTTTTTTAACCATATCACCTAATTTATAGGGTTTGCCGGTCTGGGGATTCGTCTGAAGCTTGTACATGCCGCTCATCTCGGAATTTAATTCCACACTGTAATTTGCCTGCGCCGTTCCGGTCGTATTAATCAGTTTGCTGATGGAACCCTTCTTCAGTTCCTGTACGGATACAGGCGTTTCAATGTCATTTTGATTACTTTGCGGCTGACTGCCGCAGGCAACAATGCTAAACATTGTTGCAATGCACAATACACAATTAACAATCGGCAATTGAAAGTCGCGTTTACAAAGCGAAGTAATGTGCCGTACGTTTTTCTTTCGTGTTAACAGGCCATTATTTATTGCTTTAATGGTTGGTTGGATGTTAAGCATAACATGGATATTTTGATGATTAATTTTTTATTTGTGTCATTTTTAATTGTACCTTGTCAATCGTTACCCGTCAATTCTCTCACCGGGACAATCGGTTTGTCGCTCTCATAGTCATATAAAGAAAGGATTTTCAGGTTCAGCAGCTCAATCTTATAATTTATGAGGGTCTGCGAATAAGTGATTTTCTTCGTGGAGAGCTGCGTCTGGAACTGGCTTATTTCCATACCGGTCAGATCGCCTTCCCGGTATCTTGTCAGGTTCAGGTCGTAAGTAAGCTGTGCATTGCGCACATTCTTCTCCGCTATATCAATCTGTGCACGAAGGTTTTCCAGTTTGCGCCATGTCTGGCGTATATCCAATTCGATATTAATCTTCTGATTCTCCTGATTAAGTTTTGCAATAGTCTGTGAGGTTTTCTGCGCTCTCACACGCGCCTTTTTTTCGCCCCAGTCGAAGATCGGAACGGTAAAACTTATCGCTACACGCGGGTTCTGCGTAGGGTTATCATAGATATTTGCAAACTTCTCATGATCGCCTATGATACCTACCGACAGCGAAATATCTCCTTTAAATTCGTTCAGGGCTTTAGTCTGAATCATCTGAAGATCCGACAGTTGAATATCTATTTCACGCTGCCGGAGTTCCATCCTGGACGCAAGCCCATGATCCACAGCCTGTATCAGGTCGACGGCTACCGGACTTACCTGAATATCCGCAATGACTTTTATATTTTCACTGAGCGGCAGGCCTAAAATTTGCTTCAACTGGTCTTTTGAATTGTCAAGAGATACAATCTGTTCGTCTAAGGCGGATTGCGCTGTCGCCAGGTTGACCTCCGCCTGAAAGAGTTCCTCTTTTGCCGACAGATCCGCCTCTACCTTATTCCGGATGATTTCGAAACTCTGCTTGGCATTTTCATATTCTTCTTTCCTGATTTCCAGATTATTCTGATCCATATAAACCTGATAAAACTGGCGGGTGATGTTGACCTCCGTATTAAGCCTCTGCAAAGCATACCTGATACCTGCATTCTCATAATCGAACTCAATGCGCCGGAGTTCCATTTTACGCCGGTTGTAGGTGAAAATAGGCTGTGTTAACTGAAGATAGAGCCTGTTACTGAAAGCTTTATTCCTGTTATCCAGACTTTCGGCCGTAGACTGGTTGTCTTGCCATCCGAACGTGTTAATAAGCGATATCTCCCCATCCGTCAGCAAAATGGGCTGCCTGACCTGAAAAGTTCCGCTCGATCCGAATGTTTCATTCGTATACCATTGCGACAAGCGATTGTCGAAACGACGTGTTTTTTCATAGGTGACGGGATTGAGATCAAGCGAAAACTGCGATTTCAACGAAGCGCGTTGCGCCACAAGATTTAACTGGTACCGTTCAAGTTCCAGTTTTGAATTAATCAGTTCCGGGTTATTTTCTTCCGCAATATCTAATGCCCTTTCAATCGTGATCGCTTCTTGCGTGATCGCATCTTGGGCAACCGAAAAAGAGGTTATACCCGACAAGCCTGCCAAAATAGCTGTTTTCCAGGTAAATATTATCCATAACCGTCTGTTTTTCATCATCTGTTTATATTTTTTAATTGTCAATTACTTCACTTCAAATCACCGGTCGCTCTTTACGCAGTGAAGCAAAAGCGACACATCGTTCATCAAGAGAACCCGCGGGTATATCATCTTCTTACAATCTTAACGGCGTCGGCTACTGTCGAGCGTAATTTACAATCATTTGCCAACGTGACTTTGACCGTATCTTCGCTGAAATAGTAAGTGCCCAGCAGGCTCCAACCTTCGTTTGAACGCCTTAGATCAATGTATGCATTTTCCTCGTCGTCGTCGTATTTTACTTTGAAATGATATTCTGCGTCTGTGTTTCCACCTCCACGATTACGGCCTCCACGAATATCATCCGGCTTGCAGACGTAATAAAACAAGTCATATTGTCCTTTCACCGGAACCGGAATCTTCCATGTCGCCGTCTGACTGCCGCTGCCGCTCTTAATCACATAAGCGGAACGGACATGAGTCCCGTAATATTTATCGTTTGTAGTCAGTGTCCACTGCAACGGCGGACGCCAGACGGATACGCCGGAATAACGAAACGAATTATCTTCCACCTGATCCAGCCAGCGCGGCAAAAGCCCGACGACATCGGGTTCCGACAAAACAAACAGCAGGGAATCTTCATTGTCCACAATCACTTCGCCGGGTATATAAAAAGAAACGTCCCGAACAACAAAATCACCTTCTTCATCAATCGACCTGTTCCGTTCACGTATGATATTGCTTACCGGCAGGTTGATTAAGTTCGGGAGATTGGCGGATATCAACGTGTTCACATTGATGTTTCGCGGCGCTTCGTCCCAAACGGAAACAAGCTGCTTCGTTTCGCGGGCGGCCAAAGAAACCTTACGTTTCGTCCGGGGATCATATATGTCATTACGTCCTCCGAGATTCGTTTCTATATTGATGATCCCGTCGTGATCCGAATCGTTCGTCACTTGCATTTTTACGACATACACTTCTTTATCCCGGTTGGATATGTGCATCACTTCCGGGGTTCCGACAACATATACCGGAAGAGGCGTCGACTCAAACCATGACCGGAGCGGCGTAATCAAATCTTCGCCTGCCAGGGCGCCCATCGTATCCAACAGGTGTTCGAACCGGATATTGGTAAATATATTATGTTGCAAAACGGCACGCAACGAATCGCGGTATTCCCTGTACCCGATGTTCCGTTCCGCCGGTGCGAACAGGTTGTTGGCTTTTAATGAGATGACATTATCCAGCAGGTCGCGCTGCTCCGTATCAGACAGTAATTCCTTGAACGGACGCCGCTCCATCAGCAGGTTGGCTTTTTCGTTGTTACTGATTCCGTTCATCTGCCTGATCCAGATGTTGTTGTCGGCCTTATCCTGCAGGTAAAGTTCGATCACCCGGTTGGCGATAGGCCATTCCGACGAGAAGATATTGTATCTGAAATTATAGAGTTGCGGAAAGATATAATAGGGGTTCGCTTTTACCGTCACATTAAACGAACCGCGATCCTGCGACCAGTCCTGATTGCCTTCCGTTCGCTGAAAAAGCCACAGGAAAGAGTTTAAAGCACGTATGGCGGCTTCGTCGTCGCTGATATCCTGCCCGCTCCACTTGGCCCATCGCTTCTCGTTTTTAACCCTCCGGGCAACATCCGCCTCCCACATCAGACAACCTTTTTCGGGCACAAGAATCATTTCCGGCTGCATTTGTTCCTGCGCCTGCGTCCAGGTGCGCACATAACTGTGGAATTGTACCGGTACTTCTACTATCGAAAGGCGTTTAAAGGAATAGTCCAGCGAATAGGTGCTTTCGATCGAGCGGCGGCGTTCGCGGATCTGCGCGGGGATCGTGTCTGCGATGGAATCAAAGACGGACGAGAAGTAGTCGTGACCCCTCAGATGCCAGATGCTGTACTCGGTGCTGTCTACTTCGATGCTTTTTTGTTCGTAGTCGCCTATAATTAATGTAATGGAAGGCGACGGGAAATCCGTTTCGAAAATGAACAGGCTGTCTTTCGGCACGTTCCGCTCCATTTGTTCCACTTCGTGATGCTCTTTTCCGGTTTCCGGTTCCGAAACGCTCGCCTGGCCTTCCGCAAGCGTTCTCTCCTTATCCGCCAATCCAACCGAATCGGCGTTTTTTATCCCTTCCGGGTTGCGGCGGCGGGCTTCGTCCCTGCGGGTTTCCCGTCTTTCGGCTTCCCCGGCCTGATTGCTTTCAGGGCGTCGTTGAGTATCTCCATCCCGGCCGACATTCCTTCCGGCTCCTCCGGACTGACTTCTTTCGCGACGTCGTTGCGGACCTCCGTCCCGGCCTCTTTCGGCGTTCGGGCGGGGACGGTCGGCGCGATCTCCCGAATCTTCACGCCGCCTTCTTTCCGGCCTCTCACGACGGTCGGCGGTCAATTCGCCTCCAACCGGAATCGTATCGGCAGTCTTCACCGAATCCGGTTCGGATGCTTCCGTTTCTTTTTCAGGTTGCTTTTTCCGGGATGGAACAGGAGCACGCTTCGTCACCAGGGGCCATTTCATTGTGCCTTGCGACAAGGCTCTCATGCCGTTTATCGTTTTCACCGTCAGGCGGAAATTGCTGAAATAGGCCTGCTGCCAGTCCGGACTTTCACTGCTGTAAGAAGTTCCCGGACGCGGATACCAATACGTTTCGGGCGTAAAAAGCACATAATTGTCGTTTTGAAAACCGTATGCCTTATCGATACGAAACATTGCGACATAATATTCCTGCTGTAAGACCTCTGCCGGGATATCTAAGTAACAGAAACCCGGATCTACGCGTCCGTCGTATTTCATGGTGAATGAAGCGGTATCGCCCTTAGGCAGGTCGCGGCCAAAGTCAATCTGTATAATCTGGTGTTCACGATGGAAAGACAAATCGCGGTCGTTCTCTTTGACTTCGCGCACCGTTAACGACGGGTTCAGGCAAAAGGTAAAAACAGCGGAGGAATCCAACGCAACCCCTTTCATCACAACTTCCGACGAAATCGTTTCCGGATGCTGTTCCACCCGTATGTCATAACTTTCTATCACCATTTTAGGCGTGTGGACATACCGGTTATTGATCTCCGTATACAAAGCCCGCGCATCGGCCTCATTCAGGATCGAGGCGACATGCTTCCAGGCGGCCGTTCCCCCTGCCGTCAGGAAACACCCCGACAAAACGAGCCAGCGGTAACGTCCGTACTTCGTGTTGGGCAAACGCCGGAACAGAAAGATCGACAGGCAGAGGAATCCCAATCCGAGCAGGAGATAGATACAGCGATGATTCACCAGCGTTTCCCAGTTGGTGAAACCGACGATGGAGGACTTGACCTGCGGCAAGCTGTATACCATATAATCAAAAAGGTAGTAGAATTTATCCTGTATATAAAAAAGGGTCAGGGCGATATAGCCTAATAGAATGACAAACGTAATCGCCTGATTTTTAAGAATGAGCATCAGGCTGACCGACAGGCCGAATATATAAATCAGGGTCGGCACGCAGATGAGCAGGAAATACGTCGCGTAGGCCATCCAGTCGACAGACACGTCCGAGGCCAGGTTAAAAATAATGACGATCGCGATAATCATCAGATCCAAGCGGAAGAACACATTCAAGTTTCCCCATATTTTACCGACTACATACTCGGCGTTGCTCAACGGGTGTACATAAAAAACTTCGGATGTATCCAGTTTCCGATCCGATTTCAGAAACTCGGAGGATAGAAAAACGGCAATCACCGCCTGTCCGGTATTGAGAAACAGCAGGTTTAAATAAGGAATGTTGGAAGAAATAGCTTTCAGCATCCAAAAATCACTGTTGTCTTCAGAGATTAACATGGCAAAGTTAACGATGCACAAAAACAGGACGGCCAGAATCAGGAAAATCCGGTAGAACCAGCTTCTCATCAGAAGCTTGCTCTCATATTTTGCGACAGAACGTATATTATTTAAAGCCGACATGTATCTAATTTTTCATCTAAATTACTCACTCAATCCACCGGAATATTAAATTTGTCCGTTATTTCACCGTTCGCCGTACGTAATGAAGCAAAAACGGCACATTGTTTTATTTATAACATCAAAAAACGTTATTTATTGTCAATCATTAACCCAACGATTCAGTTTTTTCTCCATATAGTACACGTATGCATGTTCCAGATTCGGAGGATAAGGTTCGGCGTCGTACTCTTTTATTTCATCCGCCACGACCTGCACTTCCCATCCCGTACCGGAAGGAATCGTTGAGATCACCGGATAGAGCTTATCGATCACCGGCAAATCATTCCCATTCACTTTCAAACGCCATACTTTGCCTTCCGCTTCTTTCAGCATGTCCTGCGGCGAACCGAAAAAAGCCACTTCGCCCTTATTCATCAGCGCCATGCAATTACACGTACTGGAGATATCCCCCACAATATGCGTCGAGAGGATGATGGTCACATCTTTTTCGCCGGCCTCGGCCAGCAGGTTGCGGAAACGAATACGTTCTTCCGGATCCAGTCCGGTCGTCGGTTCGTCCACGATAATCAGTTTCGGGTTATGGATCAGCGCCTGTGCAATACCTAAGCGGCGCTTCATCCCTCCCGACAACTTATTGGCATAACGCTCCCTGACGTCGAACAGCCCGACACTCTCCAGCATAGCGTCCACCGCCTGCCGGCGTTGTTTGCCGTTATTCATACCGGACAAACGCGCCGCATAATCCAGAAATTCATACGTTTTATACTTAGCAAAAAAACGAAAGTCCTGCGGCAGGTATCCGAGGATCCGGCGCACCTCCTTTCGCTGTTTCAACAAATCGTATCCGAACACTTCCACTTCGCCGGACGTAGGCTCCATCAGCGCAACCAGAATACGCATCAGCGTAGACTTCCCCGCCCCATTAGGCCCCAGAAGGCCAAACATACCTGTCGGAATCTCCAGATTGATGTCTTTCAG
>JAIRSF010000219.1 GCA_031255595.1 Tannerella sp. | reverse complement strand
ATATCAAAGTAGGAGTTTGGATTATGCCTGACAATGAATTAAAAGGCATGTTGGAAGATTTTATTGCGATGTTGATCCCGGCGACAGATAAACTTATGCCTGTTATAGATTGCACTTTGACACATCTCGAACAAAACAAACTGAATTTATACACCGAAGTTCATAAACCAAAAACAAAGATACGCACTTGGCTTGCATGGCAAGAAGACCCGGAAACCTCTATGGGAACAGCCATATCCAAAAAGATTCTTGAAACAGATAATGAACTTTGCAGGAAGTTCATTGAATGGCTGACAAAATTGTTTAAAGAATAATATCGCTCGATTTGGGCATTTTAGGGATTTTTTTACCCTTATTGCCAACCATACCGTTTTTGCTGTTGTCAGCATTTTTGTTTGCCCACAGTTCCGTAAAATCTTGATGCACAAGACGAGGTTTACTAATGCTTCTCGCAAAGCATTAATTTCCTTTGTGTCTTCGTGTCTGATTCCCGTTTCACCCATAGTCAACGGATGGTTATCGCAAATTTAATCCCTGAATTGCTGCGATTTACATGCAGGTCTTATTATTTTGCAAAATATTTTTGAATAAAAAATTAAAACAGATGCCAGAATAAACCGAAGGAAAGCGGATATAGTTCAGGCCCTTTATTACGTTCGAATAGGCTGATGGGCGTGTACCTCACAAACGCACCCCACCGGCGCGTGCCGACTTGGCCGACTTGCGAAAGAATGTCTATGTTTATGGGTCGCAAAGTCATCCCTTTGTCTACTTTTTTACTGCGTTTTTGACCCTGTTCATTGTAGTATTCGATTTTTGAGGACGACCATGTTCTTACGGAACCGACTACGCCGGCCGAGAAAAAAAGATTTCCTTTCGGATTTTGCCATTCAAGCAGAAGCGGGAAGGAAAGACTCGTAATACCGAGTTTGCTTCTTTTGTATCGCACATCTTCCACTTCGACCAGACGGGTATAATCGTCGAATTCTTCGAAGTGCCGGTTGCCTTTCAGGTGATAGCGTGTCCAACGGATACCTAAACCGGTCACGATCGCCCACCGGTAATGGTGGGATATCGGAATGGCTTTCTCCATCAAATTAAAGTTGAGTTCGAACGAACGGCTGTTATTGAATGGTATATTGTCCGAGTCGCCATCGCCGGTGAAGCTCGCAAATCCGAGGCCCAGTCCCGACCAATGCGGATCGAAGCGCCTGCATCTCCCTGACTCTTTGAACTTTCGACCCGGCATCGGGATATTGATGGAGGCCATATATTTTCTGCGTTCCACGCTATTCCCGTCGCGGTAATGTCCTTCGAATATTTTTTCGTAAAACGTGGAATCCGAGTAACCGTTCTTTTCGTAAACCTGCACATCTACCCGTTGTTTGGGTTCGTTTTCTTTCAGAAGGATGCGCCGGTTTCCCGCTTCGAATATTCTGATGGAATCTTCGACCGCTACATGGGTCGTTAACGATGTATAAATGTGATTTTCGCCGACATCGTTGGTCATTTGTCTGCCTGCGACGGATCCATTATGGGTTGCATTTGTCGTGAAAGCGCCGCATAATGCAAGCATGGCGCATGTTGAAATTCGTATGTTACGTTTCATAAGTATGTGTATTTTGTGGGTTTATAAATCTTTTTTGTTAAACAGGATGGTGATGAGGTCGTCGCTGTCAAGTTCGCCTTCGATATAGATGAGCGTTATCACGCCTTTTTTGTTGATCTTGAACAGGATAAAACAATTGACCGGACTGTCTTTGACAGGAATCTGATAGTAGGCGGAAATAATATTTCCGTCGCTCATTACTTCTTTTATCTTTTTTGCTCCATCCTGATCTTTTTCAAGGCATTTGCGGACAAAATTGAGCGCTTCCGGATCGTTTTTTATCGTGATACCCTGGTAATACGCGATATTATATGTTTCAAGCATATCTTCCGAAAGTTCAACCATGACGACGTTCTTCCGTTTGCCGTAAATGCGGAACACTTCTTTTATTTTCAGTTCTTTTTTTGCGTCTTTTGGGGGATTTTTGCCTGTTTCCGCCGCCATCGTTACGATGGGGAACAAGAATGCCCACAGCAAGAGCAACAGTACGTTTCGTTTCATATCGTTTGCCTCTCTTCTTATTATTCGTTTGATTTTATCCATTTTATCATTCATCTTCACCAAAAAATGAATTGAATTCGTTTAGTTGTTCCCGGATGATCCCGGTCGTGCCGGAAGCATTTTTCGGGGCATATCCGTTTGGGCCATTCTTGTCGTTCTCAGGAAAAATATCGCCGTCATCGCTCGATATTTCCCGCAGCGTTTTTAATGCTGCGGCGCGAACCGTGGTGGCGTCTGTGTAACACCGTCCGTCAATGATGACATAATTCCCGCTTCCCGCACATTTTTTTGCCGTCGGATTGAAAAAAAACAAACCCGCCAGAATGGCGGCGCAAGCGGCCGCTCCACTTATCCACAAACCAAGCTTCTTGCGATTGTTTGACGGTTTTGCGTTCAGGCGGCGAAGACCGCTATCCGGCTGATACCGTTCGTTTTCGACAGGATCGCCCATTGTTGCTTTCCTGACTTCCGCATCAAAATAAGCAAATAACGGCGTGTACAGGGCCAGTTTTCGGGGCACTTCCCCGAAGGTAAAAAAATGCCGGAGCATCTTTTCTTCCTCCGCCGAGGTCAATCCTTCGAAATAACGTTCTAATAAGTCTTCTATATCTTTCATCGCGTTCATTTTTTACTTTAGTTTATAACTTCACATCCTTTTCAAATTCCCGTTCAATACATTCGATTTCATCATTCATGACCTCATTACGTTATGTAACCGGATCAACTGTTCCCGGATTCGTTTCCTTGCCCGCGAGAGGTTTACCCGGACGGT
>JAIRSF010000061.1 GCA_031255595.1 Tannerella sp. | reverse complement strand
TTTAATCTTCAGGCAAAACCGAAGAGGGTGTGTCCTAAAAACCGGCGCACCCTCTTTTTTATACAAAATTTAAATTTTCATCATATTTATTTCTTTATTTGAAAAAATCGTTTTATCTTTACCGCGCGACTTTACATATAAATGAACGACTATTATAATATTTTGAAACGGGTCATTTGCACATTCAGCATCTTCATATCTTTTTTTGCTTGCAAAAACGACATGGTTTATAAGATAGAAGGAAGGTTATCAAATTTGAATAACACAGTTTTGTATGCTGTTTTCGAAACGTCCGGAGGCAATCGGATAGACACGCTTATATGTGATGAAAAAGGGCATTTTGCCGTATCGCACGAACAGGATGAGTACCTGCAAACCATTACCTTTTATTATAACGAAAGAGAAGGCCACTTCACCGTATATCCTCCCGAAGCCGGAAAAACAGTACAGGTGAAAGGTGATGCACAATACCCTCAACTGATACAGGTGAAAGGAGGCAGGATCAATAATAAATTGTCCGAATTTAAGAAAAAAGCGGAATCGATACTCCGGGAACAGGCCGATATTTCCGGTAACCGGAACGACAATCAGTCGCCAAACGGGAAAAACTCATCCCTGTTAGCCAACATCAATCTCAAACTGAAAGAGGCAGCGCAGGAATTTATTGCCCAAAACCCGAAAGAAGAAGCTTCGATTATCCTAATCAACGAATACTTCCTGCATCCGGAAGATGTAGAGCTAACCGAACATTTGCTCGACCTGGTCTCGCCGGAACCGAACGATCACTATCTTGTGAAAAATCTGAAAACACATATTGCCAAAACAAAAACAACGATCATCGGTGCGAAAGCCCCGGCTTTCAACGTTACCAACATCTATGGAAATACGATCACACCGGATACCTTCCTCAATAAGTATTACATCCTTGCATTCATGGCGTTATGGTGTGATATGTGCCGAACCGGCATTATGATGCTGGATGATATCGCAACCGAATATCCGAAAGATTCACTGGAGATTCTATTGGTAAGCTTAGACGATGAAATGAATGAGGTTCGCGATATGATTCTGCAAGACTCCATCAAATGGAACCTTGTGACGGATTCGGCAAGCCAGGCAATTAATCTGTTTGAAAAATACAATGTAAACTCATTGCCGCAATGTTTCCTGATAGATAAAGACGGAATGATAAAACTCAGGACCGATAATGGAATGGAACTCAAACAGACCGTAGATGAGATTATGAAATAATTTGGAAAATCAGTTGAACTATCTATTATGTTAGTAAAGACGTTTGCAGCCGCAGTAAACGGTATATCCGCGACCATCATCACCATCGAAGTAAGCAGTAGTAAAGGAATTCAGTTTTTTTTGGTGGGGCTGCCCGATGTCGCCGTACGCGAAAGCCATGAGCGGATCATCTCCGCCCTGCAGGTCAACGGTTATAAGTTTCCGCGCAGCCGTATTGTTATAAACATGGCTCCGGCTGATATACGAAAGGAAGGTTCCGCATACGACCTGCCCCTTGCAATCGGTATTATGGCGGCAGCCGGCGATATAGATACAGCCCTTTTAGATAAATACATGCTAATGGGCGAATTGTCGCTCGACGGAAGCCTTCAACCCATCAAAGGCGCCCTGCCCATAGCAATCAAAGCGCGCGAAGAAGGATTCAAAGGGTTTATTTTGCCTAAACAAAATGCCTATGAAGCGGCGATAGTGAACAATCTGGACGTTTTCGGCGTAGAGAATATCAAAGAAGTTATTGAATTTTACAGCGGGAAAAATAATCTGCAACCGACGATTGTCGATACGCGGAAAGATTTTTTTGCACAGCAACAACAATTTGAATTTGACTTTTCGGATGTACGCGGACAGGAAAGCGTAAAACGTGCACTCGAAGTAGCCGCGGCAGGCGGACATAATATAATCATGGTAGGCCCTCCCGGAAGCGGAAAATCCATGTTAGCCAAACGGCTACCCACCATCCTTCCCCCGCTCACCCTGCAGGAAGCGCTCGAAACGACAAAGATACACTCCGTTGCCGGCAAAATAGGATCGCAAATCTCCCTGCTTTCACAACGCCCTTTCCGCTCACCCCATCATACGATATCGAACGTTGCCATGGTAGGCGGAGGAAGCCACCCGCAACCGGGAGAAATAAGCCTCGCCCATCATGGCATATTATTCCTCGACGAATTGCCGGAGTTTAGCCGAAGCGTTCTGGAAGTATTGCGTCAGCCGCTCGAAGACCGGCACATCAACATATCCAGAGCACACTTCTCGGTCGATTATCCGGCGGGATTTATGCTGGTAGCCTCCATGAATCCCTGTCCATGCGGCTATTACAACCACCCGGGCCGGCCCTGCGTCTGCTCGCCCGGAGCGGTACAAAGATACATGAACCGGATATCCGGCCCTTTACTGGACCGCATTGATATCCACATAGAAATAATCCCGGTACCGTTTGAAAAAATATCCGAACAAAGACCTTCGGAAACGAGTAGCGCCGTTCGTGAACGTGTCATCCAAGCACGCGAAATACAAAAGCGCCGCTTTGCCGATCATAAAGGCATCTACTGCAACGCACAAATGGAGAGCAAACACCTGCGTCGCCATGCCGTTCCCGATCGTGAGGGATTGTCTCTGCTGAAAAACGCGATGCAACAGTTGAACCTCTCCGCACGCGCCTACGACCGCATCCTGAAACTCTCCCGTACCATTGCAGACCTCGACGAATCGGAAAGCATCCACTCACCCCATCTGGCCGAAGCCATCAATTACCGAAATCTCGATCGCGAAAGCTGGGGCAATTAATCGTGAGTCATCCGCAATTGAAAAACGGATCACCGATAAAACCGTGTGTATAGTTGAAGATTTTATCCTAGCTTTTGTTTCACGATTGTGATCGGGTAAGTCGAATCGATCATTTCTATAAGCAATATTCACAAATTAAAGCAAAAGATTATGCCGCATTACTTAGATCCGAAAAACGATTTCATCTTCAAGCGCATCTTCGGCAAACACCCCGATCTGCTGATCAGCTTCCTGAACGCCCTGATGCCGCTGGAACCGGGAAAAGAGATCGAAAGCGTAGAATAAATACCTTCCCAACGAACTGGTATCGTACAATCCGGTAAAATA
>JAIRSF010000051.1 GCA_031255595.1 Tannerella sp. | reverse complement strand
ACCACTTCAAAAAAGTTCGCGCCCGAACGGTCCATTTTATTTACGTAACCGATACGGGGTACATTGTATTTATCAGCCTGACGCCACACCGTTTCCGATTGCGGTTCTACGCCGCCGACCGCGCAAAAAGCAGCTACGGCGCCATCCAGAATACGCAACGAACGCTCTACCTCGACGGTAAAGTCCACATGCCCCGGGGTGTCGATCAGGTTTATTTTATATTTTTCGTCATCATAATTCCAGAAAGTAGTCGTCGCGGCAGAAGTAATCGTGATACCGCGCTCCTGTTCCTGTTCCATCCAGTCCATCGTCGCTGCACCGTCATGCACCTCGCCGATCTTATGGATCAGGCCTGTATAAAAAAGGATACGTTCGGAAGTTGTTGTTTTACCTGCATCGATATGCGCCATGATACCGATGTTTCTTGTATATTTTAATATTTCGTCAGCTTTGCTCATTTTTTTGATTCTTAATTATTAAAAGCGGAAATAAGCAAAAGCACGGTTCGCTTCAGCCATCCGGTGCATGTCTTCTTTCCGTTTGAACGCACCGCCCTGACTGTTGAACGCATCTACAATTTCCGCACTCAACTTATCCGACATGGATTTGCCCCCTCTTTTACGGGCATATTCAATTAAATTTTTCATTGAAATAGACTCCTTACGATCCGGACGGATCTCGGTAGGAACCTGAAATGTCGCCCCGCCCACACGACGAGACTTAACTTCTATCTGAGGAGTAATATTTTCAAGCGCTGCTTTCCATATTTCCAGCGCCGACTTTTCTTCATTTGGCAGTTTTGCCTTTGCATTATCCAAAGCGGAATAAAAAATATCAAACGCGATACTTTTTTTACCATCATACATCAAGTGGTTTACAAAACGTGTAACCCTTGTATCTCCGTACACCGGATCCGGCAGGATCTGGCGTTTCTTTGGTTTTACTTTTCTCATTTTGTCTCAAAATTTCGTTCTCGTTTTTTGGCTGTTGATTCATTTTCCTGTTAATCTTCAACGACTACGCCAAGCCGTTTACTCAACCTTCATCTTCCCAAAATCAAATTCCCAATAAACTAAAAACAGATTTATAAATTTCTAAATACTATAAAACTCTCCTGGTATGAAATTAATTATTTCTTAGCTTTAGCGGCAGCGCCCGCTTTCGGACGTTTCGCTCCGTATTTCGAACGGCGTTGCGTACGACTTGCCACGCCGGCCGTATCCAATGTACCACGAACAATGTGATAACGTACACCCGGTAAATCTTTTACACGACCGCCGCGCACCATCACGATGGAATGTTCCTGCAGATTGTGACCTTCCCCCGGAATATAGGAGTTCACCTCCTTATGATTCGTAAGACGAACACGGGCAACCTTGCGCATTGCCGAGTTAGGTTTCTTCGGCGTAGTCGTGTACACGCGTACACACACGCCCCGTCTCTGAGGGCAGGCATCCAGCGCCGGAGACTTTCCCTTAACGACCAATCGCTCCCTTCCTTTTCTTACTAATTGTTGAATTGTAGGCATCTTTCTACTATTTTTATTTTATTAAAATCCAATTTTTCCCACTTTACGGGGGTGCAAAGATATGAACTATTTTAATACGAACAACTTTTTTCCGGCTTTTTTTACAAAAAAATTAGTTTTCATCAAAAAAATACGATCTCCCGATACACGTTTTCCCATTCCGGCACCCGGTTTTCAATCCATCACCCCTACTCGGCTCGGTCGCCGCAACGCCTTCTGAAAATTTTCATTTCGTCGCTATCAGCGCTTTCTTTTGCTGAGGCGGTCGGATTTTCCCATTCGGAAATGACGCTGCATCGCATCACTTGCAAAGAGTTCATTTCGTCTTGATCCTGAAACAAATAGCGGTCTTCAGCGTCCCGGAAACGTCCGGGCAGGTGATGTGCAAGGCGGCGTCGTCCTGTTTCCATGCGATTGGATCTTGGCAGCCAAGTAATTCTACGGACGCAATCGCTTTCTCCTGCAAGCCGGCGCGACGTCCCAGCGAAACGACGGACAATTTGGTTTCCCGGTCGGGAACCGACAGGCAGTAGACGTACACGTGGCCGTCTTTGCCTTCCGTGAAACGGAAGTCTTCGGGTCCGAATGTAAATTCGGCCATCTTCTTCCCGATCGCACCGCGAGGCAACAGACGCAGTTCGCCGTCTTTGCCTTCACCCAATTTTTTCCACGCTTTGCTGCCGTAGATCCCGTCGCCGTTGATTTTCATCCAGTCGCCCGTTTCTTTCAACATCTGCTCACAGGCGGGTTCCAGCGAACCGTCCGGACGAATGGGGATACTGACGGCATAACATCCGTCGCGCGATACACATTCGAGTAGAAAACGGATCACCGCGGTGGCGCTGTACGTGAAGCCGGGTGCATAATACCAGTCGCCGACCGGATTCTCGCCGATCCAAGCCTGATCGGTCTTGATGTCGTCCGGATATTTGTTTTCAAACGTGGTGACGATGCCTCGCCGACCGGCCGGATGAAACTTTACGATGCTGAACACGTCGGTCTTCCCCCGCCGGGACAGCGCCTGATTGTAATAGGA
>JAIRSF010000026.1 GCA_031255595.1 Tannerella sp. | reverse complement strand
GTTTACAAACAATGTAACTTCCCGCAAATATATAGAAGGTTTCGTTCAAAAACAAGCGTTTTTCAACTTTTTTTTAAAAAAAATGAAAACAATGCGGAGAGTGATGATTCACTACTTTTCAGGAGGGTTTCAACGGTATGGGCAGGCGGAGCGGCGTCCGGCCTCGCCGTTGTCGACAAGTGTGGAGCCGCAGCCGCGGGTGACGGTCTATCCGCCTGCGTATGTTTTTTGTTATGTTCTATACCACCGTTTGCTGAAATTTTGCACGAAGATAGATCTTTTTTCTATATTCGTTCCAAAGAAAATGTCAAAAAATCATTGCTTGCAACAAATATTTAACATTTGTTCCCAAAAAACGAAAGGAACATTCGTGGATAGTGAATCGTGGAGAGGTAAAAAAAAATTGTGTGTACGTCTTTTTCTCGGCGTACACACAATTCACATTGTTAAATTGTCTATATATTGATCGGGTATATCCGCGGATATACCCTACGGAATTTTTTATTCAAAAAACTTCTTATGTAGTATGTTGTCAAAGGACAATTCACCTCCTCCCGTAAACATAAACAGGATATAGATGCCGGCATAAATAACAGCCAACTCTTTTTTTGCAAATATATCCGCCGAATGTGTCACAAATACGGCAACCATTACGGATAGTAATAGCGGAATGGCGGCTATACGGGTAAATAATCCTAAAATGAGAAAGATCGAACATCCGATTTCTACCGGAATAATCATTATGAGGGAAAGGCGGCTGTCCCAATTGAGCGGACTCGAAAAGAGTATGGCCTGTTGTTCACAATGACACAACTTTGTTATACCTTGTGTGATCATTAATAACCCAAAGAGCATCCGCAGAAAAAGAATCGCCCCATTATAACCGGTTGCCTTGGGTGATATGATATAAGAAATTAATCGATACATAAACAATCTTTTTAATAACACACATTTCTAATCGGAATCATCCGTATGATGCATTTATCGCAGATTTTTGTGCAAAGATAATACGCTTTTCACCTGTCTGCAAATAGATAATCTTTATCTCACTATTAATTTTTTCAATATCGCCTATATACCGGAGAAATCTCCATGCGGCCGGAGATTGTAACCGTAAAATAGCATGATGTTATCATTTTCGTATCCGTTCCGTAACATGGAAAGATGACTTTTGCCACCGAAAAAAATATTTTGATATGACGAAAGGATACGGGACTATATTCAGCTTTCACGTCTTCGCGGCGCTCTTATTCATTCACAGCGCTTCTGTTTATTCACAGTCACTCGGGGGAGTTGTAACGGATGCAAAGACACAGGAAACGCTTCCCGGCGTAAATATAGTCGTGAAAAACACAACGAACGGAACGGTGAGTCGTGCGGATGGAGTATATGAGCTGAAGCTTCCGGCGGGGAAATATACGGTTGCGGCTTCGTACGTTTCGTATGCGACACTGGAGGTGGTCGACGTGGAGGTCGATGCGGAACGGCCGACGGTGTTGAATTTGACATTGAAAGAATCCATAAAAGACATCGAAGAAGTGGTGGTGGTAGGGCGGAAGAATATGGAAGCTGAATATATGCTGATGATGGAACGCCGGCAGGCTACCGTAGCGCTCGAAAATATAGGGGCGAAGGAAATGTCGGTCAAAGGACTGTCTACCGTAGCGGACGGCGTGAAGAAGATCACAGGTATATCGATGGAAGGAGGGAGCAAGGTCTATGTCCGCGGACTGGGGGATCGTTACAGCATGACTTCGCTGAACGGCTTCCCGATCGCATCGCCCAATCCGGATCATAAGCTGATTCCCCTGACGCTGTTCCCGACGTCGGTCGTAAAAAATATATCGGTGAGCAAAGTGTATCAGCCCTCTGTTTTTGGGGATTATTCGGGTGCGCATATTAATGTGGAAACAAAAGAGCATATCGGAAACGACTACGTGACCTTCAGTCTTTCTACCGGCGGGAAAACCAATACCTTATTCGCCGACTTTTATTCGTCGGACAAAGGGTCGCCGGGCAGGTTCATTTTTCCTGTGGTCGGCAAACGCCTCAATCTTCCCGGCAAAATCAAGCACATGCATACGGACGAGTTTGAAACGTATCAACGCGAAAGAAACCCGTTTAAGACAAGCTTTTCGATCCACAAAAGCCGGGTTTTACCGGAATTAGGCCTTGATTTCGGGATCGGAAAATCCCGGCGCTTAGGAAGTCATAAAATAAACGCCCTGTTTGCCGTCAGTTTCGACAACGACTATACGGTGCAGGATGACGCTTATATATCGACGATAAACGCCCAGGGTGTGGTACGTGACCGGTATCACTTCAACAAATACGGTTATGAAACGACGGCGACCCTGCTGGGACGAATTCATTATTCGTTCCGGAAAACAGGCGGGTTATCGTATAACATCCTGTTTGTCAACAATACGGAAGATGATTACAGGGAACGTGACGGCTTCGACGCCGAGGGGGTGGATTTGAAAGGGAGCAACAGCGTCCTGCATATCTATTCGTTGTTCAACAACCAGTTGACGGGACGCCATGACTTTTTGAAGGAGCGACTCAACGCCTCCTGGCAGTTGTCGTACGGGAAAACGGGAAGTGACGAGCCTGACCGGCGGCAGGTGATGTTTACCAAAAACAGCGATGGCTCCCTTTCTTTGTTTAAGCTCAATCAACAGGAAACGATGCGCTATTTCGGCGAACTGAAAGAGGATGAATGGAACGGGGATGTAAAGCTGACGTATAAGCTGAATGACGGGGAATCGCCCGACTTCGTACGGGCAGGTTTTTCGCTGCGGGACAAATCCCGTAATTTTTACTCTTCCAACTTTTACTACAACCTCCGGAATATGAGTCCCGAAATAGAAGATATTTATGATACGGATCATTTTCTGCATTACGAAAACATACGGAACGGCGTCATTACGATCAACAAAAATTCCCAGCCGCGAAATAAATACTTTGCAGAGTCCGGTATATGGGCGGCATTTGTCGATTTCGAATATTATCCCGCAGAAACATTCTTGCTTTCGGCCGGCGTACGGTACGAACACCTGCAACAGCGTGTACGTTATTGGACGGACGCCGCCGAAGAAAAACGGGCAAGACTTGAATCCAACGATTTCTTTCCGGCCCTGAACGCTAAATACACGATCCGGAAAAACCGGAATATCCGGCTGGGTTTGTCGCGTACGGTCACCAGGCCTTCTTTTATCGAGATGGCTCCTTTTGAATACAAAGAGTCCTACGGCGGAGCGACCGTCAGGGGAAACGCCGGTATAAAAAACGGATATAATTATAACATAGACGTTCGTTATGAAGCGTTTCAGGGTTTCGGCAACATGTTTTCGTTCGGATTGTATTACAAATATCTTGATTCGCCGATCGAACGGGTGCAGGACTATGCCGGCTCCCTTATCCAGAGTTTCCGCAATGTAAACGAAGGTCATGTTGCAGGAGCTGAAATAGAGTTTCGCCGCCACCTGACGAAACATTTCAAACTCGATTTCAATGCTTCCTATATTTATACGCATATCTCATTGTCGGAAAACGGGATTTATACGGATAAATCCCGTAAACTGCAAGGAGCCTCGCCCTATCTTATGAATCTCGACCTGAACTACTCCACGAAATTTATGCAACACAAAGGGCTGTTCGTTTCCGCTGTTTATAATTTGCAGGGGCCCCGTATCGGTTCGGTCGGCATAAACGGAGTGAGTAATACGATAGAGCAGTCGTTTCATTCATTCGACCTAATAGGTAGCTATTCGTTGAACGACCGGGCCGGGATAAAACTTCAGGCCAAAAACCTGCTCAACCGGAGGCAGGAGTTTACGCAGAAAATAAAGGCAACCGGCAAAGAGGAGGTTGTCGGATATTATAGAAAAGGATTGAGTTTGCAATTAGGTATTTCCATGAATTTCTGATGGAATGGTATAATTATTAAATGTTTGAAATTATGAAAAAGAATTTTATGAAAAGGAATTTGTTTGCATGGTCTGCCGTATTATCGGCAAGTCTGTTATTCGTCCATTGCGACGATCGTAATGAGTTGGGCGTAGACCCGGATCCGGCAGAAACGGACGACCCGGTTCTGAAAGGCGAACTAACGAAAGAGAAAACGCTTCTTGCCGGCAAAACCTACTCGTTAGTGGGCGGCTACCAGGTGAAAAACGGCGGCAACCTGATCGTTGAAGAAGGGGTGACGATCGTTGCAACGCGTACGATCGACGGACAGCCCGATTACATCATCATCGAGCAGGGCGGGAAGATCAACGTGAAAGGAACGAAAGAGAAACCGGTCGTTATGACCTCGAAAAAAGAAGAAGCCGGAGCATGGGGCGGATTGCATATATGCGGCAGAGCGCCGGTAAACCTTTCCGGCGGAAGGGGCCTTTCCGAAATAGGAGATGCGCCGTTCGGAGGTTCCGATCCGAATGATAATTCGGGTTCATTGCGGTATGTACGCCTTGAGTATACGGGTTTTGCTTTCAGCGAAACAAAAGAATCGAACGGCGTTACGTTTTATGGCGTGGGGAGCGGCACTACGGTCGAGTATGTTCAGGTATATAAAGGCGCCGACGACGGTTTTGAGTGGTTCGGCGGAACGGTGAACGCAAAATATTTAGTATCCACAGGCAGCGAAGACGATTCGTTCGACTGGACTGACGGGTGGATCGGCAAAGGTCAGTTCTGGATTGCATACCAGGATCAGGCAGCGCCCGGAAGCGACGGTACGGCCAACGGCGATTGCCTGATCGAAGCGGATAACCGGGAAGATAATTTTGCGAATGTACCGGTTTCAAATCCTACGCTGTCCAATTTAACGCTGGTGGGTAATAACGACACGAATAAGCAAAAACGCGGCGTCCGGCTGCGCGCCGGCACCCGGATCAGATTGTATAATACGCTTGTTGCCGGGAAGCCGAATTCATTGACGACGGCGACAACCGAAACCGAACAAGGTTTCATCAACGGGGAATCGGTCGTTGAACACTTGTGGGCCGATAACGGATTTACATACGAAAACGGAGCCGAATTGGCATTAGACACAAAGACCGGAAATGCCGTTGACCGGAATATTGAATTTAAGAACGGTTTTGTGGGCGTCATTGACGGCGGCGCCGATCTGTCGTCGACGGATAATTTCTTTACAAGAGCGATGTATAAAGGCGCCGTTCATGCGTCGGACGACTGGACGGAAGGGTGGGTGAAAAAATAACCCGGTGTGCGGCGATCCGTTCGAAGCCGCATCTGCCGGCGGGCGCTCGCCCCCGTTTTTGTTTGCACGACGAAGCCTGTCCGGGCATTTTTTAATATATTAGCAGAGATAGTTTTTGTTTTTAATGAATAATCTCTATTTTTGCACGCATGATTGAAATTCGTGCAATATGGTTCGTATGTTGTTAAGATGTTATACATTATTTATTACATTAATATATTGTAATTTCACTTATCCGGTATTTGCGCAGGATGCCGGTGAAGAACGTTTGGTTTCCGTAATCGGAACGGGTGATATCATGCTCGGCTCTAATTATCCCTCCGATGCAAAGTTACCTGTCAATGACGGTAAAGGATTATTGAGGGAAGTCAAAAATATCCTTCCGGATGCCGATGTAACGTTCGGTAATCTGGAAGGTTGTTTTCTTAATAATGGAGGCAATGCCAAAAGTTGTAAGGGCGGATGTTATTTTTTCCGTATGCCGGACAGGTATGTGAATTACTTAGTGGAAACCGGCTATGATGTGATGAGTATAGCCAATAATCATGCCGGCGATTTCGGAGCGCCGGGAAGGGATAATACCCGGAAAGTGTTAAAGGAAGCAGGGATAAACTACGCCGGGCTGAAAGGGGTTTGCGAAACCTCCCGTTTCGAGAAAAACGGCGTGAAATACGGATTTGCCGCTTTTGCTCCCAATACGGGGACTGTAAGTATCAAAGATATCCCGTATGCGAAAGAACTGGTATCGGAATTGGACAGGGATTGCGATATCGTGATCGTTTCTTTTCATGGAGGGGCGGAAGGAAAATCGCATAACCGGGTACCGAAGAAAACGGAAACGTTCTACGGCGAAAACAGGGGCGATGTGCATGCTTTTTCACATGCAGTGATTGATGCCGGAGCCGATATCGTATTCGGGCATGGCCCTCATGTCGTACGGGCGGCGGAATTGTATAAAGACCGTTTTATCATTTACAGCCTCGGCAATTTTTGTACGGCGGGAGATTTCAGCATCAGCGGGATCAGCGGTTACGCTCCGATTGTAAAGGTTTATACCGATCAGGAAGGGAAGTTTGTGAAAGGACAAATCTATTCAGCCGTTCAGAAAGATAAAACCGGCCCCGTAATGGATGCAAACCATGCTGCGGCCAAAGAAATAAAACGGCTGACCGAACTGGATTTTCCCACAACAGGCGTTGTGATCTCGAATGAAGGGGCGATTGAAAGGAAGAAAAATCCGTTGGCGTCGATCGAAAAATACTGTTCAAACCCGATGAAGATCAGGATTGAATTGCCGCCCGGCTTCGGTGTACTGAAACTTCCCGCCGGAGAATATGATGCGGATTCGGCGAATAGCCCCAAAGAGTTCCTGGCAAGAAATATTATAGAGTTTTCCAAAAAATACCTGAACCGCCCGTATCGCAGGGGTACAAACGGGCCGAATACATTCGACTGCTCCGGTTTTACACATTATATATTTAAGCATTTCGGTTATGACCTGAATACCGGATGTACCTCTCAGATTCATCAGGGCACAAAAATAAAGAAGGAAGAATTGAAAACCGGCGACCTGATCTTTTTTAAAGGGCGAAATGCCAAATCCACCTACGTGGGACATGTAGGGATCGTTGTTTCCAATGATAATGGCAGAATTTCTTTTATTCATGCCTGCCGCCGGGGTGTTATTATCGAAGAACTTGAAAAATCCGCTTATTATAAACCACGCTACGTAACCGGCCTGCGGGTAATCGGTTGATGTGAGAGAAATCCTCTTTCATTTCGATCCGGTGAAGGGGGAGGGGAATCTTCCTTAAAACTCTGATGTGAAATGGAAACGTATGGCCGGGAAATCCTGCTGCGCCATCGTCAGGACGTATGCCGAATCGGCTAAGTAGACGTCGCGTCCTTCGCGATCTGAGGCCATGTATTGCGCCTTCCGCTTTTTGAAATTTTCGAAAGCGGCGGTATCGTCGCTTTCTATCCAGCAGGCTTTGTAAAGCCCGACAGGTTCCCAGCGGCACTGTGCGCCGTATTCGTTCAGCAGGCGATACCGGATGACTTCAAACTGCAGTTGCCCGACCGTACCGATGATCTTACGGCCATTGAACCGGTTCACAAACAACTGGGCAACGCCTTCGTCCATCAACTGGTCGATACCCTTGCTGAGCTGTTTCGCTTTCATCGGGTCGGCGTTCTCTATATACTGGAACATTTCCGGGGAAAAGCTGGGCAGTCCTTTGAAGTGCAGTTCTTCCCCCTCGGTAAGGCTGTCCCCGATCTTGAAATTACCCGTATCGGGCAAACCGACGATGTCACCGGCAAAGGCCTCGTCAACGACTTCTTTTTTCTGGGCCATGAAAGCCGTAGGGCTGCTGAAACGCATCATCTTGCCGAAACGGACATGTTTGTAGTTCGCGTTTCGCTCAAAACGTCCCGAACAGATCTTCACAAAGGCAATACAACTGCGGTGGTTCGGATCCATATTGGCGTGTATCTTAAACACAAAACCCGAAAAACGGTCTTCCTCCGATTCTACCATCCGCTCTGCCGCCTGCACCGAACGGGGCGAAGGAGCTATGCGCACAAAACAATCCAACAGCTCACGCACTCCGAAATTATTCAATGCCGAGCCGAAAAAGACAGGCGCCACATCGCCGCTCAGATAGGTCGCTTCTTCAAAATCGGGGTAGACGCCGTTGATCAGTTCCACGTCCGCCCGCAATTTATCCGCCTGTAGCGCATCTATATGACGTTCCAGTTCCGGGCTGTTGATATCTTTAAATTCGATACTCTCTGTGACGACCTGTTTGCTCGGCATATACAGGTCGAGTTTCTGCTCATAGAGGTTGTAAACGCCCTTGAAGCGTTGTCCCATATCGATGGGCCAGCTCAGCGGGCGCACCTTTATCTTCAACTCCGCTTCAATCTCGTCCAGCAGGTCGAACGGGTCTTTTCCTTCCCTGTCCATCTTGTTGACAAACACGATCACCGGCGTTTTCCGCATCCGGCAAACCTCCATCAACTTCCTCGTCTGCGTTTCCACACCTTTGGCGGCGTCTACTACAATAATCACACTGTCTACGGCTGTGAGTGTGCGGAAGGTATCTTCCGCAAAATCCTGGTGACCGGGCGTGTCTAAGATATTCACCTTATATCCTTCATAATCGAAGGCCATGACGGAGGTGGCGACCGATATGCCGCGCTGTTTCTCGATCTCCATCCAATCGGACGTCGCCGTACGGCGTATCTTATTCGACTTGACGGCCCCGGCTACATGGATCGCTCCGCCGAACAGTAATAATTTTTCGGTCAAAGTGGTTTTACCCGCATCCGGATGACTGATAACGGCAAACGTGCGGCGACGTTTTATTTCTTCTGATAAAGACATATTCTGCTTACTTTAAAATTCAAAAATTAGAAGGCATGACCCGCCATATTTTGCAGGCATCTGCCGAGGCTTTCCCGCCACAGGGGAATGGTTACTCCGTAGGTTTCCTTTATTTTCGTTTTATCCAATACGCTGTAGGCCGGGCGTACGGCACGCGTGGGATATCCGGCGGTTGTAAGCGGATTGACCCGGCAGTCCAAACCTGCCAGATCGAAGATCCCGACGGCAAAGTCGTACCATGTACAAACCCCTTCGTCCGTATAGTGATAGATTCCCGGTACAAATTTGCCGGCATCCAGCACTTTCAGGATGGTATCCGCCAGGTCTGCCGCATAGGTAGGGGTTCCCTGTTGATCGGCTACTACGTTCACCGCACCCCGCTCCGTTCCCAGGCGCAGCATGGTCTTTACAAAATTGGCGCCCGTTTCCGAATAAAGCCAGGCGGTACGGATAATTACGGCATCGGGACATGCGGACATCAATGCCTGTTCGCCGGCCAGCTTGGATCTTCCGTAGACGGATGAAGGATTCGGAGCGTCATCTTCACGATACGGACGCACGCCTTGCCCGTCAAAAACATAATCGGTCGACACATGGATCACCCTGGCGCCCGACGAAGCGGCAACCTCTCCTATATTACGTACGGCGTCGCAATTGATGCGCATGCATAATTCGGCATCGTCCTCCGCCTTGTCGACCGCCGTATATGCCGCACAGTTTATGATCGCGCCGATCCCGAACGACTTTACATAGGCCGCTACCGCCGGTTTGTCCGATATATCCAGCGTATCCACGTCCGTAAAATGTAACCGGAAGCTTTCAAAATGCCCGGAGATCGTACGTAGTGCATGCCCTAACTGACCGTTCGCCCCGGTAACCAATACAGAGTTCATTCTTTTTTTTTGGGGTACAAAGATAGTATCAACCGATGGATTTTACCCAATCTTTGTTAAACATTTTCACAAAGCTCCTGCAATTCTACGCAATCCGCCTGTCGGAGAACAGGCGGAAGCCGGTACGGCAAAATAATTTGCGGGATTGAAATTAATCACTTATTTTTGTTCACAAAAATTAATCACTTATTTTTGTTCACAAATAAAAAGCGTATGATCACAGCAAGGCAAAAAAGAAAAGAAAATATTGTTGAATACCTGATTTATATGTGGCAGACAGAGGATATGATACGCGCCTGCCGTTTCGATATGGACGAAATCGAATCCCGCATCATCTCCCAATACGACCGGCCCGAAGAAGTGAAACAGGATATACGCCAATGGTACCGGGAACTGATCGATATGATGCGTATCGAAGGGGTCATGGAGCAGGGGCATATCCAAATAAACCTGAATGTGGCGGCGGAATTGACCGACCTGCATCTTCGATTGCTGAAGTCCCCGCAGGAAACCGTATACGGCTCTCTCTACTACAAAACATTGCCCATCATTGTGCAACTTCGCTCCAAGTCCGGCGGAAAAGAAACCGGCGAGGTCGAAACCTGCCTGACGGCTGTTTACGGATACCTGATGCTTAGGTTGCAAGGGAAAGAAATAAGTGCGGAAACAACGGAAGGGATCAAACAGATCAGCAATCTGCTGGCGTTCCTGGCGGCCGGATTCCGGGAAGAAGAAGAGGGCCGTCATGTTTAAGATGATCACAACCGGATATTTTTACGCGGACGGCGGAGCGATGTTCGGCGCCATACCCAAAGTGGCATGGAGTCGCAGTTACCCCGCCGACGAACGTAACTTGTGCGTATTAGCTATGCATACCGGTGTTGTCAAAACCGTTGCCGGGCGGGTCATAATCGTCGATCCGGGAGTAGGACGGGATCAATTGAAAAGTCCGCCCGCTGTCTATTACCGGTTCTACGACGTGAAAGATTTGTACGATGAACTGAAACAAATAGATATCAAACCGGAAGAAGTGACTGATGTGATATTCACCCACCTTCATTTCGATCATTGCGGAGCGGCCGTACGGAAAAATGCAAACGGGACGCCGGAACCGGCGTTTCCGAATGCCGCTC
This sequence comes from Tannerella sp., assembly GCA_031255595.1. Lineage (GTDB taxonomy): Bacteria > Bacteroidota > Bacteroidia > Bacteroidales > Tannerellaceae > Tannerella. Next base: position 6,697 of record JAIRSF010000026.1, on the reverse strand, counting down.
ATTGGGTCAGCCGCGCACAATATGAATGTGAACGCAGGCCACACCCACTCGAAGCGGATTCTTTTATGCCCGAAAATACGGGAATATTGGAGAAAGCAGGCCTCCTGCGCCTTGTAGAAGCAACAATAGAACCCTGCGACGGACTGCGCATGCAATTGTACGACGGACATACCCTCGGACAAATCGCCGTATCAATAGAAACCGCGTCGTTGTTCCGCAACGAGGCTTCGTTCACAAACACGCCGTCGTCCGCTACGGCTCCCGGCGCCGGCATCACCGACGGTTGCGCCGCCCCGAACGACAAGGATCTTACGACAATCGTTTTCCCGGGTGACATCCTTCCGCTGGCGTCACACATAGTCCCCGAGCGTATTTCCGCCTACGACCTTTATCCTACCCTCTCCTATAACGGAAAAAGAGAAATACTGGAAACGGCATCTTCCGGAAAACAACTCCTTGTCTTTTTCCATGACGCATACACACCCTGCGCTACCATCAAAAAAAGGAGGGAGCGGTTCGTACTGTCACCGCTGCCCATCTCCCATTCTTGAAACAACGTGAATGCTTGTTTCTTTTTTTGCATCGGTTTTGCCAATGGGAAATTCATTTATGTTTGCATTTTCAGGCTGTTCGTCCGCAAGTATTCTTTTATCTCCTTCGCCGGCTTACCGAATAAATCCCATGAAATAGGCTCCTTAATTTCGCAAAAAGTTTTAACCGTATCAGGACACGGATTATTCACTATTAACTATTCACTATTCACTAACTACATCCTTATCCCTATCAATAGGTATATGCGACACAAAATTTAACTATAAATAGCGATTGTGTGTGAATGATTGCGCCGGTAATTTTGCCCCCTGTAAAATTGAGCCTGAAATCGGGGCTTTATTACGTTAATATACTAAATATAGATTATGATTTCTCGAATAGATATTAAACTTATAACATTCATAACGCTATTTATTTCTTTTTCATTCACTTTCGCCTGCTTTGCCCAAACGGGTAAAATTGCCGGTACACTACTGTTCGAAGACGGGAATTCCGCCGCTTCGGCCATTGTGTATATAAAGTCGCTGGAGAAACATGCCGTTTCCGACGACAAGGGATTCTACGAGATAGAGAACGTTCCTTACGGCGTTTATCAGATTGAAATGCGGTCGATAGAGGCTGAAAAGGTGGTATTGTCCGTTACGGTGGATCGGGACGTCGTGAATTTTTCACCTGTTTTGAAGGAAAGCAGTCATCAACTGGGGGAGGTCGTTGTCAGGAGGGCGTCCGAGAAAAGGGTAATCGAAACCAAAGGTTTTGCTGTGAATGTGATCGAAACCAAACGGGAGGCGCTGAAAAATTTCCAGACCAACGAGCTGTTGAATAAAACTGTGGGAGTAACCGTTCGTCAGGACGGAGGGTTAGGATCTTCCGTAAACTACAACCTGAACGGGATGTCGGGCAACTCTGTCCGTATTTTTGTTGACGACATACCTATTTCTACCTATGGTGCGTCTTTCAGCCTGAACAGTATCCCTCCGGCGCTGATCGAACGGATAGAAGTATATAAGGGCGTCATTCCCTCGCATCTGACGGACGACGCACTGGGCGGAGCCATCAATGTTATTTTGAAAAAGAATATGCGCAACAACTTTACCGCATCGCTCTCCTATGGGTCGTTCAATACGTTTCAGGCAAATTTCAGCGGCACGTTCCGCCACCACAAGACGGGGTTTACCCTGAAGCTGTCCGGATTTCACAACTACTCCGACAACGATTATGAAGTATGGGGAAAATTCGTAAGGAATATTCTGCCTAACGGGCGCTATGAATATGTCAGGGCCAAACGCTTCAGCGACGCATACCGCTCCACCGGAGGACAGGTTGAAATAGGCTTTACCGACGTCAAATGGGCCGACCGGTTTTTTGTCGGATACAATGCCTCGGACGATTATAATGAGATTCAGCATGGCACCTACATGTCTATCCCTTATAAAGGAAGATTCATGAAATCCGGATCGCACGTCACTAACCTGATCTACCGGAAAAGGGATCTTTTTGTCGACGGACTGGATTTCAGTTTCAACGGCGTATACAGTAATCGCGTCCAGGTTTTGAACGATACGGTGAAATGGAACTACAACTGGTACGGCGAGAAAAGCCTGGGGTTGTACGGCGATCCTATATTGCGTCCGAACGGGGCGCAGCAGGGGGCGCCTACCATAAACCATACCGACAGGGAGATCATTACCTTACGTTCGGGATTGAGCTACGAGATCGACTTCCGCCACAAAATCGTACTGAACTATGCTTTTTATACAATCGACCGGAGGGAATCCGACGAAATGCGCTCCCAGGTTGAACGCGATTTTATGGGCACACGCGATCTGCGGAAAAATATAGCCTCCCTGTCGTATGAAATGAAAGCCTTCGATGCCCGCTTGAGAAGCAATCTTTTCGGAAAATATTACCAGCAGATGATCGACAGGATGGATCCCGTATTAACGAGCGTCGACGGGGAAAATGTTCGTACGGAAGACCGCGTTAAAAGCAACAAAAAGGCGACAGGCTTCGGCTTGGCGCTTTCTTATGCCGTCCTGCCGGATTTCATGATACTCTCCTCGGCAGAGAAAGCGGTGAGGATGCCGTCGGAGAATGAGGTGTTCGGCAGTATCGGCGAAAATATCGTGGAAAATACGAACATAAAACCCGAGATCAGTAACAACCTGAATATTGGGTTCAAAGCCGGCGACTATCATCTGAACAAACACCGGATATCTTTCTCCGCCACAGGGTTCCTGCGTGATACGAAAGATAAAATTGTGCAGCAAATTAATCCGCGCCTCAACGACGCCATACAAACCAGTCCTTTCGAGAATTTAGGTAAAACCCAATCCGTCGGACTTGAGGCCGAAGCAAACTATGCCTTTGACGACAGGCTGGATATAATGTTCAACGTATCGCGGTTCAACACCATATTCAATATGAAGTATGATTCCAACGGCAATGTGTTCGATTATTACGGCAAGCAGATGCCTAACGAACCCTATTTCACCGTCAACAGTTCGGCGCAATATACATTTTATGATTTGATACAAAAGAAATCGGTTCTCAATATCTATTACAATTTCAGGTTTGTGAACAACTTCTACACAACATGGCTGGATATTGAAGATTTCAAAGTGCCCCGGCAATACATTCAGGACGCCGGAGTCAGCTATCTGTTCCCGGGTAAAAAAATCGTAGTTAGTTTTGATGTAAAGAATATGTTCGACAGGCAGGTTTACGACAATTTTGCCGTACAAAAGCCCGGAAGAGCGTTTTACCTGAAACTCAACTACACGATCAATAATTTCAATATATAAACATTTGTAATATGAAAAATTTATTTTTTAAAACAGCACTGTTCAGTGCATTATCAGCCTTCCTTTTTATTGGCTGCGACAAAGATGATAACCCCGGCTCCGACGAAGGTAATCCCCCCGATACGGAACGGTGGATCACTGTGGCAGGCGCCATAATGGGTACAAATCCCGGCGACGGGAACGGCGGTACCAGAGTATATGCGGTCAGCTACGAGGATGCCAGGGATCCGAACGTTTCGATCAATGTTTTTGATGACGGCTTTGCGGTACTGTCGAACAGAACGGCGCGCCTGCAGTCGTCCGAAGACGGGAATACGCTTTTTAATATCGCCTATACGGGAGAAAACGGAGGCGAATTTTCCAGATACAAAGTAAACGGAGGGAAAAACTTCGTACAGGAAGATGCGAAGGTGAACATTGCCCAATACGCCGGAAATTCTCCACGCTGGGTGAAACTGTTTGATGGAGATAAAACCGGTATTGCCGTCAACGTAACGAATATAGCGGCAAATAATGCCGGCCCGGCAGAGGCGGATCCTGTCGAATTTGAATACTACCGCGGCACAGCTACTGTGTTGGCGCTGGACTTACAGAAAGCGGAGATTACAGGCTATAAGCAATATCAAATCCCGCTTACTGCCGAAGAAGAATTGCAGGGACACTGCCTTTTCCGCCTCGATGCTCCTGTTCTGAACAAGGCCGGCAATAAATTAATTATCGGTACATGGATGCAGAAAAGGAATCCTGAAACGGGCACTACCGAAAGCAGCTTTACCAGATTGGGTACGAAGTCGGTCGTCGTAGATTTCCCGTCGCTGGAAAACCCGACCGTAATCACTTCAGCCGTTACCGACGGCGATTGCAGCGGATACCGCAGTTTTAACAGCTTCGTAAGCGAAGACGGATATATCTATCAGGCTACGCAAAGAGATTCCAAAGGTTCGCATATACTCAGGATCAATTCAAATAATCAGTACGACAACTCGTATGTGTTCGGTTTAGACGCGGCGCTGGGCGTTCGAAACTCATATATCGAAAGCTGGAGGTATGCAGGCAACGGCATTGCTTATGTTATGTACACTCATGACGGAGCCGCTGCATCCGCTTTCAATCCCAACGAGCAACAGAGCTTTGTGGCAAGAATCGACCTCAATGCAAAAACAGCTCAACGGCTTGAATTGCCTTACGATCCCGATCTTTATTTCTTCCAGTACCAGGGCTATCTCGTGAATGGAGATGAAGTGTATATCGCAGTTACTCCTGTGGGTAAAGACGGTAATATCTACATCCTCAACAGCCGGACGGGCGATGTGACAAAAGGTGCGAAATTAGTCAACAAAACCGGTAACCACTATATCGGAATCTTCTGAAACGAAATCCAGGGCTACACAGTCCGGATGGGGTCGACCCATCCGGACTGTAGTACATTTTTATCACCATAAACAAAACTATCGTATGAAAATCTTTCAATTTACCGTTTTCGCCGTCATGATCGCATTTCTCATGCCTTCGTGCAAAGGCAAAAGTACAAATGCGGAAAACTCGGCCGCAGGAACCGAAAAGACGGATTCCACGAACATGAACCGACAGAACATGAGGAGAGGCCCCGACTACGACGCGCTCAAACAGGAACTTGCCCTGTCGGCGGAACAGGAAAAACAGTTTGACGGCGTTCTCGAAAAATACCGCCGGGTCGGCGAGGCAAACCGGGCTTCCTACACCGGCGCCGATGGCAAGATAGACCGGGTTACCATGTTCGAGAAAATGGACGAGGTGCGTAAACAGCAATCTTCCGAAATGGCTGCTTTCCTGAATGAGGATCAGGTCAGGCTGTACGAAGAATTTGTAGCTAAGAATACTCGCAGGCGTCCCGGATATTCCGATGAGATTATGACGCGGATAAAAACCGATCTGAAAACGGACGAATCGCAATCGCGGATGCTGGATGCGGTGAACAAGGCCTTTGAGAAATCGTTTCACGATGCGCATGATTTTTATCATGGCAATCCGGACTTGGCTTCCGAGTACTGGACAAAGTACGACGAGGAAAGAAAAAACGCCTTGAAACAGGTCTTTACCGAAGAACAGTATGTGCTGTATCTGGAAATCGTAAAAGACATAACGCCTCCGAACAGAAGATAAGGAAAGCATGCGGTTAATCAAATCCTTATTCAGGAAAAAGCGTAGAAAAGAGTCCCGGCTAAAATATATTTCGGCTTTGTTGCATCTTTGGCTGGGCCTCCTTTCCGCAACGGTCGTATTCATTGTTTGCCTCACCGGCAGCCTGTATGCTTTCCGAAATCCTTTCAATGATTTCAGAAACAGGCACCTGATTAACGCAACGATCCCCGAAAATGCCGGCTTGTTGCACTTAGATGAAATACAGGATATATTTCATGGCAGAGGTTTCGAAATCCGCTCGATCGTTATTCCTGCAAGCAAAAAGAAGAATCTTATCATTAGCTATACCGGCAAAGACGGCAATGCGGGAGGCACAGGCTATTTCAACCCCTACACATGCCGGGAGGTGACGGGGAGGTATGACCGTAGTTCGGATCGGTTTTTTCAAACGCTGCTGAGCCTGCACCGAAACCTGTCGCTGGGATGGATCGGGAAACAGATCGTCGGTATCTCCGTTCTGATATTCGTCTTCATGCTCGTTTCGGGGCTGCTTCTGTGGTGGCCGCAGGCATGGAAGCGGAGCACGCTCAAAACATCTTTCCTTGTAAAATGGAAGGCCAAATCGTTCCGGGTGATTTACGGGACACATAAGGTTTTCGGGTTTTATGCAGCTCTACTCCTCTTATTCATCGCGATCACAGGGCTGTATGTGTCCTATCCGTGGATGAAAAACGCCATGATCGTAACTCTGGGAGGCGAATCGATCCTGAAAAAAGAGCCACCCGCGGAAAAAGAAGTTTCCGATTCTTTCGCCTCCCTTTTGCAGGAGATGCTGCAAAAAGAAGCGGAAAAAACCGATACGGCGAATACGGTAACATTTTCCCTCGCAAAAGTGCGGGCAATGGCGGACAAATACCTGGATTATCATGCTGTGACCACCATTGTGATGCCCGACGAAAACAATCCCCGGTATACGGTAAGGAAAATCAATACGAATAATATCCTCGGCGCAAAGCTCAACGATGCGGTAACATTCGACAGAAAAGGAGAAATGCGTTCCTTAGAGCGGTTTGTGGACAAACCCCTTCACCGGCAGTTTATCGAAATCTCGCTGCCGTTGCACACAGGTGAAATCATCGGGTTGCCCGGAATCATTATCTATTCCCTCATCTCGCTCATCGGCTGCTCCCTGCCGGTCACCGGTTTCATTATTTGGTGGA
>JAIRSF010000264.1 GCA_031255595.1 Tannerella sp. | reverse complement strand
GTATTTCGGGACAGAGGCTGCCCGGTTATTACTTCGACGGCAAACGGAAGCAATCAAAAGGCTTAAAAAATGCGGTATGACCGTAAAAATCAATACGGTCGTTATCCCCGGAGTCAATGAACATCACGTACACAAAATTGCCGAATATGCTTCCGGGCTGGGGGCCGATATTCAGAATTGTATTGCCCTTATCCCTGTCAGGGGAACTCCTTTCGAAGAGTTACAGGAACCTTCGGTTTCGGATATGCGGATCGTACGTGCGAAAACATCCGTATATATTCCACAGATGAAACATTGCGCCCGTTGTCGCGCCGATGCCATTGGATTATTAGGAAAAGACGCAGCTCTGCCGGCCGGTGAAACCGTTATAAACCGGCAAACATCCACTTTTGATGCAAACCGATACATTGCCGTAGCCTCTTCGGACGGGAAATCGGTAAACATACACCTGGGCCGGGCATCGTTTTTTCATATCTACGGATTGGACAAAGGAAATGTGAAACTGATAGAAAAGAGAACGGTATTCCATATCCAACAGGAGGAAAACAGGTGGGGCGAACTGGCAAATATCTTGTCGGACTGTTCGGTCATACTGGTTAGTCAGGTTGGAAATACCCCGCTGCGGATATTGAAAGAGAAAGGCATACTTGTCAAAGCCGTCGAAGGGCCTGTGTCTGATATTGTAACATCTCTTTTCCGGAACAAGCGTATTCCTAAGGAATATTTGCGGATGACCGGATTTTGCCTGTCCGGTAATAGTTGCTACCTGTGAGTGGTTTTTTAATTTTAATTCTAATTCTAATAAACAGACAATGATGATCATTGATATTAAAAAGAATCAATGCGGCTCTCGTGAAACGCGTTTGGGATCTGTTACGGGATATTCCGGGAACTTATTCGACCTGAAAGAAAAAACGTGTGGCGGGTGTCTTGAAAACAGGAGACGATGTTTTTCGCAGGCTTCCAGTTGTCCTTCAAACTGCGCCTTAGGGCAGTTGTCGGGCATCAATGACGCGGCAATCGTTCATCATGGCCCTGCCGGATGTGCGGCGACAGCCCTGGGAATAGCGAGCAACTACGATTTGCTGGCAGAGGCGCTGGGACGGGAACGAAAAAATTTCGCTTACACCTGTACGGATATGACCGAAGCCGATACGGTTTTCGGAGCGACGGAGAATCTGAAAGAGGTGATTCGCGAAACGTATAAAAGATACCATCCCAAAGCCATATTTATCGGCGCATCCTGTGTCAGCGCCATTATAGGGGAAGATCTGGAAGGTGTTCTGGACGATTTGCGGGAAGAAATCAACATCCCCGTTGCACCGGTTCATTGCGAAGGCTTCAGATCTCAGATATGGGCAACCGGTTTCGACGTAGCGCAACATGCGATCCTGAAGTATATCGTAAAACCGCCTGTAGAGAAAAGTAACAAAGTAAATATCTATGGATTTACGCAGGGTTTGTCATGGAATACACGCGCCGATATAAAGCGCCTGCTGGATGTTATGGGGCTGGAAGCTACGTATCTGCCGGCGTCGACAACGGTGGAAGAGTTGGAACATCTCTCGGAGGCTGCCGCGACGGTTACTACGTGCAGCACATTGGGATCTTATTTCGGGTTAGGACTTGAAACGGCTTATGGCGTCCCGTTTGTACGCTCCCTGCCGCCTCATGGGATTGCAGGATTTGAAGATTTTGCCCGTCAGTTGGCAAAAATTGTCGGGAAAGAGCAGGAAACGGAGGCTTACTTAGAAAAAGAACAGGCGTTCTATTTGCCTGAACTGGAAAAAATAAAGGAACGATTGAAAGGCAAACGGGCCATGATCGCGATGGGGCCCGGCTTCGGAGCCAATTACGCCCGGATCCTTCAGGAATTTGGTCTGACGGTGGAACACTTGTCGGCATGGCATCTGGATAAACAGTATGATGACGGTCATCTGCCGGCCGCCCTGCAATACCTGATGGATCACTCGCCGAATAATTTTTCCTATTCGGTAAATGACCTCCAAAATTACGAGTTTATGAATATCCTGAATAAAGTAAGGCCGGATGTTTTTGTTTCCAGGCATCCGGGTTCTACCGTATGGGCCATGAAAATCGGAATACCGGCTTATTGCGTGTATGACGAATATAACTCATTCGGATATAAGGGAACTTTGCGTTTCGCTCAAACGCTTTTAAACATAATTATTAACCGCAGTTTTTCGGAAAACTTATCCGGGCATGTCCGCCTCCCTTATACCGACTGGTGGATGAGGCAGCGACCGGACAGATTTTTAACGGAAAGCAAATAAGATGAACAGATGGTGAAAATATTAGACGAACCGCGCTATGTATGCGCACTGGGAGCCATGCAAACCGTACAGGCGATCAGCCGGGCGATCCCAATCATTCACGCCGGACCCGGTTGTGCGAGTAAATTAGCCGGAAGCCTTGCCGGGACAACCGGAGATTCGGGCTTCCTGAATCCCCAAACGTATCCATGTACGAATATCGGAGAAACGGAAGTCGTTTTCGGAGGAGAGGAAAAATTGCGCGATGTCATCCACAATGCTCTACAGGTGATGGATGGGGATTTGTTTGTCGTACTGTCGGGCTGTACGACTGAAATTGTAGGCGACGATATTGATCAGGTAATTCGTGATTTTGCGGATGCGGACAAACCGGTTATTTCGGTTGCGACGGCCGGATTTAAAGGGACAAACCTGCAAGGGCACGAATGGGTGGTAAACGGACTGATCCGGCAATACCTGACCGGACTGCCTGAAAAAGGGGTAATAAAAGGACTTGTCAACCTCTGGGGGCCGGTTCCGTCCTACGAGCCTCACTGGCTGGGTAACATACGGGAATTAGAACATCTTCTCCTCGAACTGGGGCTTGTGCCGAATTGTATTTTCGGAGAATTTCGGGGAATAGAAAACCTGAATAAAACGCCGCAGGCTGAATTTAACCTGCTGGTTTCGCCCTGGGTGGGACTGGAAAATGTACAGTTATTGCAGCAATTATTCGGAACGCCCTACCTACATTATCCGACTTTGCCTGTCGGAGCGCATGAAACGTCGGCCTTTCTGAGAACCGTCGGCGCTTATGCCGGAATAGACCCGTCTTATGTGGACAAACTTATAGAAAAGCATGAAAAGGAATACTACTACTATCTGGAACGTACGGTCGATATTTTTTTCGAGAACCGTACCGCTTCACGAATGTTTACTGTCGTAACGGATGCCACCAATGCACTGGCGACCTCCAAATTTCTCATCAACGATCTGGGACTGATGCCCAAGACGCTGTTCATTACCGAAGGCGTACCCGAAGAACATCAGGAAAGGATTTCCGGTTATTTCCGCGCATTTAATTACGGCATTGAGGCGGATGTCGTCTTTTCCACAGACGGCTACCGGATTCACCGGCAGATAGAACAGGAAGATTTTGCAGGGCCGCCTTTAATCATCGGCAGCATATTCGAGAAAAAGCTGGCGCGGCAGTTGGATGGAAATTTTGTTTGCGTCAGCATCCCCGTTAGGGAAAAAGTTATACTTCACAGCACCTACGTGGGTTATCATGGAGGATTGAAGTTTATGGAAGATCTGTTTACAAACGTTTATCAAAGTTTTAATTAGCTATGAATACAAAACACCCCCCCCGTTTCGATACATTGAGAATACATGCGGGATATTCTCCGGCGGAACATAATAATGCAATACAAGTTCCCATTTATCAAACAGCCGCGTTCGATATCCTGACGCCCGAAAGAGCCGAGCGACTTGTGAAATTCGAAGAAGCGGGTTTTCTGTACACACGCGTCGGTAATCCTACGTTAGCTGTGCTTGAAGCGCGGGTAGCCGCTTTGGATGGCGCTGCGGCTGCCGTTTCGCTGGCTTCGGGCATGTCTGCCGTATCTTTTGCATTATTGAATGTTGCCGAAGGAGGGCGGATTCTGGCCGCCGCCCGGATCTATGGCGGCACATTCGACGCTTACAAAAAGATTTATCCCAATCTGGGCGTAGCCATCGATCTGATTGAAGATATCCATGACATACCTTCCATCGAAAAATTGATCCGGGAAGATACCAAAGCCATTTTTGTCGAAACGATCAGCAATCCACTGGGTATCGTGGCCGATATAGAAGCGCTGGCCGCTTTAGCGCACCGGAACGGATTACCCCTGATCGTAGATAATACGCTGGCCACACCTTATCTGCTGAATCCGCTGCAATATGGAGCCGATATTGTGGTGTACTCTGCCACAAAGGCATTAAGCGGGCATGGCGCTGTGATCGGAGGGCTGATTCTGGAATCAGGAACATTTGACTGGCTGGCAGGACGGCATCCCCAGTTTGCCAAAAAGGAATATACCTTCGGCAACCGGAATACAGTGGAAACATTTCCCGCATTTCCCTTCACCGGAAGAATCCGGACGCATTATCTGGCTTTATTAGGAGCTGCGTTGTCGCCTTTCGATGCTTTTTTGATTCTTCAAGGCATCGAAACCCTGAGCGAACGGGTCAATAAACAAAGCCGTTCCGCATTGAAAATTGCGGAGTTCCTGTTATCCCACCCCAACGTCAAATGGGTTCGTTACCCCGCTCTGGAGGGCGACAAATGCAAAAAGTTGGCAGACAAATATCTGCCCAAAGGATCGGGAGGGGTCTTATCATTCGGATATGACGGAAGCAAAGAGGAAATATATACATTCATCCGGTCGCTGAAATTGTTTTCCTATCACGCCAATCTGGGTGACGCCCGGTCGCTGATTATTAATTCGCCCTGTACTACGCATCACGAATTAGACGGCAATGAGCAGGCGTATGCCGGCATCTCCCCCAACACCATCCGGTTATCCATAGGATTGGAAGATACGAATGATTTGATCGACGATCTGCAACAAGCATTCAAAAGCGTTTAAAAAATGTATTGGGGTATGATAGGATCTCGTAATCGATGGCTTTATTTTCTTTAGCGAAAAAAATGCGAATCAGACCGGTATCGGCGGAATAGACAGGACTCTATTTGTTTGCTGTTGTTTTTCAATATTTTCTAATAATTACTGAATATCAATAATATACAAGGTATTGTTTTCTTGAATTATTTGTAATTTCGAATAGCTTTTATAAATTTGCAACACAAATACAATACAATTAATTTAACAGTATGGCAAATTTATATTATCCCTACATCAAACCAAATTACGT
>JAIRSF010000254.1 GCA_031255595.1 Tannerella sp. | reverse complement strand
TCCGTTGCTGCTCGGCAAGCATAGAATCGGGTGTCGGGCAATATTCGCGCAAGGCCAGATTCATCAGGTTCTCCGTCTTTACGATTTCACCCTCAAACATACGGCGACGGAAAAAATCGTCGATCGTGAACGTTTTCGCATTGTTGAGATTGGAGGTCATGATGTAACTATTCTTCACGTACGGGCGCACATCCTCGTATTTTGCCCAGAACATCGGTTGCCGCTGTTCTCCTATATCGGAAAATGTAAATGCGATCGGACAGATGGCCAGTGTTTTCACGTCGTAGATCGAATTATTCTGATCAAAATACCAGGCTTCTTTGACTAAAAGCGACCGCACTTCGCGCGACGGGATATCGCTCTCGTTAATGACAAACCGCGCAGGCTGCCCGCCTCCGGCCGGAACCTCCTCGTAAAAAATACTGAAGTTGTCCAGCATATCTTTAAAAGAAAGTAAGTTGTCGTCTTCAAACGACTCGCCGTCCGCCAGATATTTATAGACATTGATCTTGCTTTCGCTCACCAATTGGAACAGCGTCGTAAAGAGATTTTTCATCCCGTTCGTTTCCTGAACGGGATAATACAGGGGTGCATTCTTCTCCAGCGTGAGATCCATCTCGCGATAAATGACTCGCATCCAGCGTGCGTTCCCGACTTCACGCGTCAACTGTTCGTTCAGGATTTGTGCGCGTACGGTCAGTTCCGGCAAACCGTTATGATTTTCAACCTGTCCGCCACGATTTTGGCGATCTCCTCCCCGGCTTACGCGGGGAATGCGTTGATCCGGATTTTGCGCACCGGCAATCATGCCGAGAGCAAGAAAAAGAAAACCGGTATATAAAAAACGTTTCATGCCTCTATTATTTATTTTTTCGTCCTTATTCAATTTATGATGATCTCCATGGAATAGCCGATGCTGATGGCTTTGCCGGCCGGGTCGAGCGCTTTCACCTGACCGATATAAAACCGTTTCCCGCGCGGGAGGTTCCGTATGTAATCCTTCTGGCGCTGGGTGAACTCACCGCTGTTGGACACCTCAGGTATCGAATTGCCCATACCGTCGATGATCATCATCGTGAAACCCGTCACCTTGTGCGGCACATTCAACGCTCCGTCGTCGACTGCCGCCTGCACGCCGGTAGCGTCCACAATGGCGCGTTTGGCTATGGCGCCACTGGTAAACTTGCGGGTATTCCCGTCCGCATCCTTATACGTAATGAACGGCAGGGGGGGGGGCAGCGGGCGAACGGTAAATTCCTGACGTTCGGAAATGGTGCGTCCTCCGATGACGGCAGAAACGACCACATTTATTTTCTCCGATCGGGCACGATCCAGCCCGCTTACGGTCCATATATTATTCCCGTCGGCCCGTTTGACGATATTTCCATGTCCGTCCAGCGTGGCCCTTACGGCGCCACTCGGAACGCCCGACATGGAGATCGCCACATCGTTGTCGATACTCTCATACAGAAAATTCATCAGTACCGGTGCGATCGTAGCCGTAGACGCCGTCACAGAATATTCGGCCGAGTAAGGATAGGTCTGTCCGTCCGCCACGATCTCGCCCACGATCCGGTGCTCGCCGACACCGGAGGAGAGTGTGATCCATTCGTTGTCTAATTTCCGGCCGTTCAGGAAATATTCGGGACGGCGGGTCGAATCGATCGCCGCCAGCACCAATTGTGCCTGATAAGGCGTTCCGCTGGTCACGATCTGACTTTTGGGGATAACCAATGCTTCGATCTTGTTCACGCGGTAATCTCCTTCGTCGACGTTCGTTATCAGGGTGGAAAGCACCTCGCCTTCCACATAGCGCACATCGTTCTGCATCTTCGTCAGCAATGTGATGGCGGCGGCCACCGGCATATTCTCAAACAGGGTAGCCTCCCATGAACCGGATATGATGCCGGCTTTCCGGGGAACTTCCGTACTCAGTAAAGATTCAAACATTGCCTTTTTGGCCGGATCGCCTACAAGATCCGACATCTCCTCACGATAAACTTTAAGGCGTTCCTTCAGCTTCTTTCCTTCTCCTACGACAGGCGCCAGCATTACCCGCGACGCTGCTTCCAGGTTATCTTTTTGTTTGACGTCGTTCACATCTCCTTCTTTACCGTCGGCTCCCTGCACGATACGAACTTTCAGCTCATTGATATAATCAAACAATTCATCCGACTGCTTCTTCACATCTTTGCCCTTATCATACCATTCGCCCGCTTTCGCGGCATTCGTTTCATAAGCCCGGTTGAGATTCGTCATGACCTGTTCGTTGCGTTTGGTAGAATTGTCGGTAGATGCGCGCAGACTGTTTTCAACCAGTTCAAACCCGTCCAACACCTCCGACGAGACATTGAGAGCCATCATTGCGATGAACACCAGATACATCAGATTGATCATCTTCTGACGCGGCGAATTGGGATTACTTGATACTCCTGCCATCTTTACTTATTTCTTTTACTTAAAAATTTATATCCGAAACTTTTCAGCCGGAAAATATATGACTGTCCGTTTCCTGTGAAAAACGTATTACCGGAATCCTCCTCCCCCCTGCGACGGGTATCCTCCCGGATAAGGAGGTTGTTGATAGCCCGACTGTCCTGCCGGCGGGTATCCTCCTCCCTGTATATTAACGGTCATTGCCTGCAACAGGCGACTGTACACCTGATTCAACTGTGTCAGCAACTGAGCCATCCGTTCATTTTCGTTGCGGAACGCCGCACTGTCGACAATCGAACTGTCATACAGATCACGTATACGGTTTAATCCCGCATTGATCTGATATACCGTTTCCATCTGTGAACGAAGGCCCGAAAGTTGAGTTTCATAGAACTGGTTAAGACCCGAAATATTATCATTCAATTTAGACATCTGCTCTACATAGCTTTTCGGCTTTTCTTCCGTACCTTCTTCCGCAAATCCGGATATTGCTTTACACGAATTTATGAACGTATCGGACACATCCCCCAGCGAACAGGTGATCTCGTTGAATTTTTCCAGATTCCGGGATACGGTAGCTATTTGCTCTATGTAAGCTTGAGTAGCCTCCGTAAGATCGGCCATCTTGGAAATCTCCTCTGCCGCGCTGTTCAGTTTTTTGATACTTTCAGCCAGCATTTCCGAATCTTTTTCCGAAATATTGAGTCCCATGGTAGCCATACCGGCATTAACCAGATGCTGTGGGGAGGGTTGAGGCGCAGGTTGTGAAGCAGGTTGCGTTTCGGTAGCCGCCACACCCGGTGCACCACCGGTAGGAGCTACACCCGGTGCACCACCGGTAGCCGCCACACCCGGTACACCGCCGATAACGACCATACCGCCGCCGAGATTGCCTGCTCCGCCGCCGACTACAACCGTACCGCCGCCGCCACCGCCGCCGAAATTACCCGCACCGCCTTCGCCGACAATAACCGCACCGCCGCCGCCTTCGCCGCCGAAATTGCCCGCGCCATCGCCGACAACAACCGCACCGCCGCCGCCACCGCCGGCAAAATCCGGACGATCCAGCGGATTCTTAGAACTCAGGACAGGAAAAACTTCTTCCCAATGGTATTCGCTACTGGGACGTTCAAATCCGGAAAGAACAAACACCATCGCTTCGGTCACCATCGCAATTGTAAGAATCAAATTTGCCGACGGAAGATGCAATATTTTGAATAATGCGCCAATAATAACAACCGCCGCTCCAATACTATAACAAAAACCCAGAACCCTCTTGCCTCTTTGGCTTGAAAAGAACATTTCCAATCGGTTCAGGTATCTTTTTGACTTGCCCATGATTAATCTATAATTTTATTATTTTTTCTTTCCTTTTTTAGCCGTAGAATGTCCGACCTGTGTCCGAACGCAACGGAAGCCAATATACGAACGGGTTTCGTTCTGATATTCGAAAGCACGCATATCGGAACGGATAAAATGGGCGACGTCTTTCCATGAACCGCCGCGAACGACCTTCTTCTTCATATCATACGGATCTTCTTTCGCCGCGTCGTAATGAAGTTCGGGATTGATATCGCTCATCTGTTTGGGGCCCGACTCATAATATACGGTCGAAGTCCATTCGGCTACGTTGCCGGCCATATCATAAAGGCCGAACTCATTCGGGGCGAACGAAGCGACACGCGCTGTGATAAGATGTCCGTCTTCCGTATAATCGCCGTCGCCCGGTTTGAAGTTTGCCATAAAACAATCCTTACTGTCTTTCAGTTCGTCGGTTGCCCAGGGATATTTATTTTCGTTCTTACCGGCCCGCGCGGCATACTCCCATTCTCCTTCTGTGGGCAGGCGATAGGGTTCGATCATCTGTCCGTCAGGCAACGTCTGCGCTCTTTTATAAAAATCGGTTCGCCAGGTACAAAAGGCGTTAGCCTGTTCCCACGATACGCCGACGACGGGATATTCATTATATCCCGCATGTGTGAAATACATTCTTAAATAAGGCTCATTGTATGCGTTCTTAAAATCATTGATCCAGACCGTTTCGTCCGGATAAATATTGACGATCCGCGTATGAAGAAAATCAAAAGGGCCGCTTAGCGGGCGTGTGACCGTTTCATTCACGATACGTCCTTCTTCACTTACATAGGCCGTATCTTTTGAAATCATGACCACCTCCTCCGGGTTCACTCCTATATCGGTATTCCTTACGCGCAAAGCGGGATCCAGATTATTCCGTCGCAAGGCCGCCGCTGTGTAATCATACCATTCATATTTATAATTCATCTGCTTGGGGTCAAGCCCGCGTTCTCCCGTAGCCGGATTTGTATAATAGACACTTTCAATGGCCCGCAATTCGTCTTCGTTAGCGCGTTTCCAGGGGATCGGACGACTCCAGTCCAAATGTGGCGTAACAGGCTCGCCGTAGCGGTCTTCTGTGATCATAAACAGGTCGTTCCCGCCGTACTCCGGATCGGCCAGACGGGTACGGATCAGTGAGTCGCGCACCCAGTAAAGAAAGTGGCGGTACTTGGCATTTGTAATCTCCGTTTCATCCATCCAGAACCCTTCAAATGAAACCCCTTTGGTGTCTTCCCGAAACCCCCAGATGCTGTCGGAATCGGAAGGCCCCATTTCAAAAGCGCCTCTTTTTATCAATACCATTCCGTACGGAGTAGGCTCGTTGAATGACGCCAATTTAACACCAACCAGTTCGCCTCCGGAGTTCATGGCGTTTCTCCCGCATGCCGAAAGCAAAACGATTGCCGCTGATATCAAAATTATCTTTTTCATCTCTTTATAATATACGTACACTTTTGTGTTTACTTTTCCCGGTCTTAGGCTTGTTGAGTTCCAGTTTGTACTTCAGGAACAGTTCATGGCTCCCCATTGTCCCTCTGCCTACCGCAGACAGGGGTATATCATACGCATATCCCCCCTCTATTTTTCCAAACGTAGCTCCCAGCATCACTGCAATTGCATCCACAATGCGATTTTCGTTTATACGCCACAACAAACCGGCGCTATATTTCTTCGCATACACAGCCCGCGCTACAAGATCAGCCTTCGTTGTGTTAAAATTTGTTTGAATAAGCACGGAAGGCTGTAACTCTACTAACGGATTCTTCATCCGAATATTGTATCCACCGATAAAATTATATCCGCGAGGCATATATGAGTATGCATGTTCTTCTTCAAATACGGGTTCCAACACGTGTGTCACCGCAACTCCGACGTACCATTTATCCGTATGGTAATAGATGCCGACATGGGCGTCGAAGGCTTTTGAGGTGACTTTTGAAGTTGGGATCGCGGGGTCATCTCCCGCGGCATTGCCGGCGCTGTCTACCGGCGTAACGGTGTGATCGCTACCCATAGACATGTTTAACATCCCAAGCTGCATACCGGCGCGCAATGTTCCTTTCCCGATTTTTTTCAGATAGGCATACTGCAAACCTATGTTTGTAGATCCGTATCCTCCCGATTCGTCATCTTTGGAGAACGCCACCCCGACGCCATGCTCTTTCTTCATAAACCGGAACGGCATATTGGCCGTTGCATATAAAGTTTTAGGCGCATTGCTCCAGCCCATCCACTGTATACGGTATAAAGACACAACATCCAGGTTTCCGGACACTCCCGCCGTTGCGGGATTGTAGTATCCGAGCGCCATGTGGTACTGGCTGAATTGCGCTTCGCGTTGCGCTTGCGCCGTACAGACGCATCCGGACATGATCAAAAGCAACAAAACGATTCGCCTCATACAACAATCAAACAGATTAATCTTTTTGTATCGAATAATAATAACTCAAAAAGAACCGATAAATTGTGTGTGTCCGCAAAAAAAGAATGGGATAGTGTAAAATCACACCATCCCGCCTGTTTTTGCCGTTCAATTGTGCATGGCAGGCATGTCCGGCTCCCATGAGAAGCTGACGGACACGCAGTCAATTTCCGGCGTCAGGGAATCATACACTATGCTCTGTTAATACTCTTCTTCATTGAAAAAGAAATCTTCCTTACTCGGATAATCCGGCCAGATATCTTCCATACATTCGTATATCTCGCCTTCATCCTCCATCTCCTGCAGGTTTTCTATTACTTCCAGAGGAGCTCCGGAACGTTGTGCGTAATCAATCAACTCATCTTTCGTCGCCGGCCATGGTGCATCCTCCAAATTTGATGCCAATTCTAAGGTCCAATACATAACTTTTCAAATTTTGCGATCACTTGAATGTGATCCGGTTCCTTGTAAAATTTGCCGCAAAAGTATAATATTATTTTTTACTTGCAAATACTACTCCAAAAAATTTCTTCACCGTTTTTCAATAAACATTCTTTGCGCGCGATAACAAACAGTAAATCAGACAGTCGGTTCATGAAGATAAGAACCGGTTCTTCTACGGTCGCCTCCGTTTCCGTCAACCTGTATATGTTCCGTTCGGCCCGGCGGCATACGGTGCGGCACACATGGGCTATAGCCGCCGAACGGCATCCTCCCGGCAAAACAAATGATTTCAGTTTCGGCAGTTGGCCGTCGATACGGTCAATGGCTTCTTCTATTTTCTTTATACTGTCTGCCGATATATAGCTTTCGATTTTATAGTCCGTCCTGGAGGGATCGACGGCTAAATATGAGCCTACCGTAAAAAGTTTGGACTGAACGAACCGTAATATTTCACGTGATTCGAACTCTACAATTTCCGCCAGAAGAAGCCCGATAAAAGAGTTCAACTCGTCGACCGTACCGTACGCCTCTAAACGCGGATGTGTTTTCGGAACCCTGAAACCGCCTACCAGGGAGGTTTTCCCTTTGTCACCTCCGCCTGTATATATTTTCGACTTTGCCATAATCTTTTTATTTATTATTAATCGTACATTGCGTTGCGTATTTTTCCGCTTTGCGAATCGATCCGGGAAACAGCCTTGTACCAGGATGAGTTTTCGAACGCCACATTCAGCGCCGGATAAATGCTTTGTTTGATATAAGTCGTCAAGCCGCTGTGGCGTTCGATAAAGAAGCCGTCGTATTCGCCAAAGTAAGGCGTTTCATCAGAGCCGCTCAAAAGAAATCTTTTGGTTTGTTCTTTCCATACAACCGTTTTATCCAACTGCTCGCAAAACGCCGCATAATGGGCGTCGGACGCTATTTCTTCGACCACCCGGGCAAAATCGAAATAGCGGGATTTCCGATTATAGCCGGAGTTAATGAGCTTGTTCGGCCTGTCAAAACTTTGCATGCGGTCAAGCGGTACGGTTGTTTCATCCGTTTCCGCACCTTGCAACGCCGTTTTTGTTGCCGATGCGAGCCGTTCCATCTCGTCCGCTTTTATCAGGCTCATGGTGACCGAACAGGAAATATCATGTTCGGCGAAATGTGTCGTAATAAACCGATAATAGGATTGCCCGAAACCGGATACTACTGTTCGGACGTCATTTTTCGTATCATACAGCCGCATGATTTCATCCTTATAGATATATGTAAAACCCGGTGAAACGATCTCTGCCGATGAAGCCAATATATACCCGGCCTTGTTTCGCATTTCGTACATTGACATCACATCGGCCATCAGGCAGGCTTCCAGTATGATGAAATCAAATTGCCGATCCGGAATGGCGGATGCAAAATCAGCGTATTCCATCTCACGATTCGTATCGTTCTCCTGATCGATAACCATGGAACGCGGTCGGTTGAGCATCCCTTCGGGCAACCAGCCGCTTGCGTGCGAGAAGAAGATCATACCGTAATGATCTGCCGGGAAATGCTGCTTCATGGTGTTTATCACACGAGTCAGAACGGCGGAAGCGGCTGAATTTTCTATGCCGTAAACGGCAATCGTATCAAGCCCGTAACGTTCGTTGGTACCTTTCAGGTCGTTCACACGCAACAGGGCGGCTCCATCTTCAAGATGGTCGACATAAATGATCATCTCGCCTTTATCCGGACTCCATCCCGCGCGGATTTCGTTTATTTTCTGATAAGCCTCGTTGGACAAATTATTATCTCCGCCGATATAAAACAGGATATTCCTTTTCGGATAAACATCCAGATAACAAACAACGCGCCGCTTTCCTTCCGAGGACGTGGAGATGGTTGCCGCACCTTTCCGTAAGGCCGTAACCAAACCTGTGGAAGAAACGGTTGCCACAGACGGGTTGTCACTCTCCCATTGTACATTCTTAAATGAGGAGGCAAGTTGAATGGTATATCCGGCATGTATTTCTACCGCGACCGGTTCGGGTTCTACCATTTCGCTGATACAACCGGAAAATAAAGACGTGGTGAAAACTCCGCAGAATCCGATAAACATCCGATACATATATGCTTTGCAACGCATTCGTTTCATCTTATATTTATCTTTTTTATGTTTTATATGCCGCAAATGTAGCACAAATTGAATATAATACAAAATTATTCATGCTTAACCGGTGAACGGGCGACTGTTTTTGCTCCGTTTTGCGACAGGCTAAACAAGCATACTCAGGCTGATCCTTTTACGCGCTTCATCCACTTCCATCACTTTGACCGTCACATGCTGGTGAAGGGATACGATTTCCGTCGGGTCGCCGACAAAACGATCGGCCATCCGGGAAACGTGCACCAGCCCGTTTTCTTTGATGCCGACGTCGACGAATGCGCCGAATTTTGTGATGTTCGTAATGATTCCGGGCAGTATCATTCCTTCCCGCAGGTCGCGCAGGGTCTTTACGGTAGGATCAAATTCAAAGACTTTGATCGTTTCGCGCGGATCGCGTCCCGGTTTGCCAAGCTCCGCCAGAATATCCTGTAGTGTCGGAAGGCCGACCGTTGCCGTTATGTAGCGCTCCAACACAAGTTTCTTCCGTAAAGATTCGTCATGCAGCAAATCCCGGATATCACAATTCAGGTCTTCGGCCATGCAGGTTACAATATCATAGCTTTCCGGATGTACGGCCGAGTTGTCCAACGGATTTTCCGCACCCTGAATGCGGAGGAAGCCGGCGCTCTGTTCAAATGACTTAGCGCCCATTTGGGGGACATTCATCAAGGCGTTACGGGAGGGGAACAGCCCATGTTCCATTCTGTAATTGACGATGTTCTGCGCCAATACGCTCCCTATTCCCGATACATAGGCCAAGAGGTATTTGCTTGCCGTATTGACATTCACCCCAACCCTGTTCACGCACATTTCTACCGTTTGATCCAGTGCGTTTTTCAGTGCGGCCTGATTCACGTCATGCTGGTACTGGCCTACACCGATCGACTTCGGATCGATTTTTACCAGTTCTGCCAGCGGATCCATCAGCCGTCGTCCCAGCGATACGGCGCCCCGAACGGTTACGTCGTATTCCGGAAATTCCTCGCGTGCGATTTTCGATGCGGAATAGATGCTCGCACCGCTTTCGCTTACACTGAATATCTGCACTTTCCGGTCATACCGGATGTTTTGCACCAATTGTTCGGTTTCGCGCCCGGCGGTACCGTTGCCTACCGCGATCGCCCGGATATCAAACTGTTCGACCAAATGAGCCAGTTTTTTCATGGCGATGGTGTGTTCGTTCTGCGGCGGATGCGGATAAATCGTTTCATTGTGCAGCAGGTTTCCCTGCTCATCCAAGCAAACTACTTTACAACCCGTACGGAATCCGGGATCAATACTCAGGATCCTCTTTTGCCCGAGCGGAGGGGAAAGTAATAACTGGCGCAGGTTTTGTTCAAAGATACGGATCGCCTCTTTGTCGGCTTTTTCTTTGCTCAATGCGGCAAACTCGGTTTCGATGGAAGGTTTCAATAATCGTTTATAGCTATCGGTCACAGCCATCCGGACTTGTTCGCCGGCATCGTTGTCCGCTTTCACAAAAAAACGGGAAAGGCGCTCCAGCGCATGTTCCTCGTCCGGCGATATATCGACACGCAGAAAACCTTCCGCCTCACCGCGACGCATAGCCAGCAACCGGTGCGACGATATACGGCGTAGAGGTTCGCTAACCTCAAAGTAATCCCGGTATTTATCGCCTTCCGCTTCTTTTCCTTTCACTATGCGGCTGGAAATGACGGCGCTCCGTTCGAACGCCGAACGGACGATGTTGCGAACCGTCGCATTTTCATTCACCCACTCCGCGATAATGTCGCGCGCACCGGCCAAGGCATCTCCAACCGACGGGACATCGTCCGTCAGAAAACGCTCCGCCGCCGATTCCGGATCCGGTTGGCGTTGCGACATCACGATTTTCGCCAACGGCTCCAGTCCTTTCTCACGAGCAATCTGCGCCCGCGTACGGCGTTTGGGCTTATACGGAAGATAAAGATCTTCCAGTTCGGCGGACAACCGGGTATGCTCGATCTTGTTACGCAGTTCTTCGGTCATCCGGCCCTGCTCCTCTATCGTCGCAATAATCGTCGCTTTCCTTTTCTCCAGTTCCGTCAATCGCTTGTATTCGTCGGCTATATCGGATATCTTCACCTCGTCAAGGCCGCCCGTTTGTTCCTTCCGGTAACGGCTGATGAAAGGGATCGTTGCCCCGCCGGACAGCAAACTTAACGTATTCGATACCTGTTGCTCCGCTATCTGAAGTTTTTCGGCAATCAATGCCGGAATGATACTGTTCATAACTTTATGAATTAGAAGGACGCAAAAGTAAGAAAAAAATAATATATTTGCCCCATGAGTCAACCGTTAGCAGAACGATTACGCCCCAAAACACTCGATGATTACATCGGGCAGAAGCATCTGGTAGGAGATCAGGCGGTCTTACGCCGGATGATAGAAGCCGGGCGCGTGCCTTCGTTTATTCTCTGGGGGCCTCCGGGCGTAGGTAAAACGACATTGGCGAAAATCATTGCTAATAAATTGGAAACGCCGTTTTATACCTTGAGTGCGATCAGCTCCGGTGTGAAAGACGTGCGCGAGGTGATCGACAGGGCTAAGGGCATCCCGCTTTTCAATAAGACAAATTCCCCGATTCTGTTTATCGACGAGATCCACCGTTTCAGCAAATCGCAGCAGGACTCCCTGCTGAGCGCTGTGGAAACCGGAACGGTGACCCTTATCGGCGCAACGACCGAAAATCCTTCATTCGAAGTGATACGCCCGCTGCTTTCCCGGTGTCAGGTATATGTGCTGAAATCACTTGAACGGGAAGATCTGTTGACGCTGCTTAACAAAGCTATTACGGAAGACATTTTCCTGAAAGAAAAAAAAATCATTCCGAAGGAAACCGACGCCGTCATCAAATATTCGGGAGGCGATGCGCGAAAATTGCTGAATATACTGGAGCTGGTCGTGTCTGCCGAAGAAGAGAGCGATACGATTGAGATCACAGATAAAAAGGTAGTCGACCGCTTGCAGGAAAATCCGGCCGCTTACGATAAGGGTGGCGAAATGCACTATGATATTATTTCCGCTTTTATCAAATCTATCCGGGGAAGCGATCCCGACGCAGCGATCTACTGGCTGGCACGCATGGTGGAAGGAGGCGAAGACCCCGAATTTATTGCACGCCGCCTGCTCATATCGGCCGCCGAAGATATCGGCCTTGCCAATCCGAATGCCTTGCTGCTTGCAAATGCCTGCTTCGACGCACTCAGAAAAATAGGCTGGCCGGAGGGGCGCATTGTCCTGGCGGAAACAACGGTATACCTCGCCTGTAGCCCCAAAAGCAACTCGGCTTATATGGCAATCGACAAAGCGGTTGCAACGGTCGGCGAAACCGGCAACCTTCCGGTACCCCTTCACCTGCGTAACGCACCTACCAAACTGATGAAAGAGTTAGACTACGGAAAAAACTATAAATACGCCCACAGCTACGAAGGTAGTTTCGTCAAACAGGATTATCTTCCCGACGAATTGCTGAAACACCGTTTTTGGGAAGGCCGGCACAATCCCGCCGAAGACAAACTGATCGAACGCATGAAGCAACTATGGGGAAGCCGGTATGAATGATTCACGACCGACGGGAAGGTATCTCTTTTGAAACGCCCTCCCGAGTATGGCACTGTTTTCTCAGCCCCGGATTTTTATCGGCTAAATTATATTGATTCGCAAATATTTCGTATTTTTGTAGGCAATATGGAGATTCTGTTGATATAATTTATTTTGTTGTTGTATTGAATTCTCTTTATTGCAGCATTTCGAGGAGATTAAAAATAATAGACATCATTAGTGACACGTAAAAAATTGAAATACATCAAGTTCCTATCTTTGTACCCGGAGTTTCTTTTGGACGGTTATAAAGAGGTAGAAATTGTTGCTTTTCGATGGGTGCATAACCCTTTAGAAAAGAATGATTTTTTACCGCTCAACCTCGTTTCGGATCCTCCTCAGAGACTTTTGGATGAAACGGATAAATTATACTTGGGGTATGGATTGTCTTTATTTGACGATTTGAATAAGTCTATTGAGAAGTATAAGTCTTTTTATCGAAAACAGAGAACCCATTTAAAAGCTCATTTTGTTAAGGATAAAGGAGATTCTGTTGCAAAATTACAATTAACTAAACAGGATGGGGTTGCAAACACTCCAAACAAATCCGGTCATTTTACGTTTTATGAATATGAAGGTGTTGAGTTGAGCGATAAAGTCAAATGTTTAACTTGCATAATTGATCCAGATGGAAAGTTTGTCGAGATATAAAAAAAGAGATAATGCAATTTTAAGAGGCTTAATAAGAATAGGAGATCTCTCTTATTTTGAAGGGCCTTTGTTGACTTTGTTTGAGAATCCCATCAATAATTATTTGTATGTTTGTGATTGGGTTGATAGAGATTCCAAGACAAATCGCTGGATAATTTATAGGGTGAAACCGGATGTTTTGTATTCTTTTATCAAAGGACGTGTGTCCCATCTTGACTTATTTGAAAGAAGGTGTGAAAAGAATATTTTTATTGTCGATATAGAGAATAATGGCCGTTATTTGTTGGATGGAGATTTAAAAGAATCAAGTTTTGTTCCTGATGCGTACTATCCTGATAAGAATGATTTATTTGACATCGATGATTGTTTGCAATATGAAAAAATAGAATCTCGGATTGTAGATTTGTTGTCTGTATCCAGACAAATAAATGAATATCAAATTGGATATAAATTGAACTTATCAGGTCATTGTTTTCAATGGAATAAGATATTAAATGTTAGGAAAATAAAAAACATTTATCAACATTCTTCAGATTATGAAACGGTTGGGAATTTTCAAAAAACGCACATGGATTCATATAACAGTTTGATTATAGAAAATAGAAATACAGCGCTTTTCGTTGCTGATATCAAGGAACCTGTAAAATTTAATGATTATGCTGAATGAAATACTGAAAGAATTTTTCAAGGAACAGGATTGGACTTATTCCGAAATTACAGGAAAAGATACGTTCGTCTTTGGGATAAATGGAAAAAGTGGGCAATTTCAATGCATTATGGAATTGTTTGAGAATGAAAAAAGGATCCTGTTTGCATCTGTATTGGGCGTCAACGTTCCCGAAGATAAAATGAACGATATGTTGCAGTTTATCAACATATTGAATGTGAAAATATTTTCCGGAAATTTTATAATAAAACCGGATACAAGAGAGTTGAGATTTAAAACCTCCTTGTCGGTATCCAATATAAAGCCGACAAAGAAAATTATAGAGGAGGTTGTAATGACCAATATTATTGCAATGGATGCTCATCTTCAATATTTTATAGATTTGATATTCGAAAAACACACGTTAGAAGAAGTCTTACAAATCACACAAAAAAAGAAATAAAGTTTTTAGAAGTGATCACTATTCACGATTGGTACATCCTCAATTTTCTTTTTGTTTTTCCATGCAACAAATAAATTATTTACTACCTTTGCCGACCTACTTTGGTAAAGTATATTAATGAACATATTAAATTTTATGAAGATGAAGAAGCACAATTTTTATGCAGGCCCTTCCATTTTAAGTCAGTATACAATTAAAAATACGGCTGACGCGATACTTGATTTCGCCGGGACGGGATTGTCGTTGATGGAGGTTTCACACAGGGGGAAAGAGTTTGTCGCCGTTTGCGACGAAGCGCGCGCTCTTGTTAAAGAATTATTGGATGTGCCCTCGACCCACGAGGTTATTTTTCTTGGCGGCGGAGCGAGCTTGCAGTTTTGTATGATTCCATATAACCTGTTGAAAAAGAAAGCCTCTTATATGGACACCGGCACATGGGCGTCTAAGGCGATCAAGGAGGCTAAACTGTTCGGCGAAGTGGATGTAGTTGCCTCGTCGAAGGATAAGAATTATAATTTTATCCCCAAAAACTACGCGGTTTCCGACGATTCGGACTACTTCCATATTACGACCAACAACACCATTTACGGAACCCAGATCCATCATATACCGGAAGTGAATGTTCCGCTTGTGGCGGATATGTCGTCCGATATTTTTTCACGCCCGGTAGACGTTTCCAAATACGACGCGATCTATGCCGGCGCGCAAAAGAACCTGGCGCCTGCGGGCGTAACCATCGTCATCGTTCGCAAAGACGCGCTGAACAAGGCGGGCCGTCCAATCCCTACCATGCTCAATTATATGACGCATGTGGAAAAGGAGTCGATGTTTAACACGCCTCCGGTTGTCCCCGTTTTTGCCGCTTTGCAGACACTGAAATGGTATAAAGAACAGGGTGGTATCTCTGCCATGCAGCAAAAAAACGAGGAAAAAGCAGCTGTGTTATACGATGAAATAGACCGTAACAAGCTATTCAAAGGTACGGCCGAAAAGGAAGACCGTTCGCTGATGAACATCTGTTTTGTGATGAACGACGAGTACAAAGAGCTGGAAAGCGAATTTGCATCATTTGCTACGGCGGCCGGTATGATCGGCATAAAAGGGCATCGTTCCGTAGGCGGCTTCCGCGCTTCAACATACAACGCATTGCCGATAGAAAGTGTGGAAGCGCTGGTACGGACTATGCAGGATTTTGAAAAACAACACGAATCTTAACGATTTCAGCCACATGAAAATATTAATTGCAACCGACAAGCCGTTTGCCCCGATAGCGGTGAACGGTATACGCGAAGCGATTGAAGGCGCCGGAATGGAATTGGCGCTTCTGGAGAAATATACGGAAAAAAAACAATTGTTGGAAGCCGTAGCAGACGCCGATGCGATCATTATCCGCAGCGATATCATCGACAAAGAAGTGTTTGATGCGGCCGGGCAACTGAAAATAGTAGTGCGTGCGGGTGCGGGATACGACAATGTAGACCTTGCGGCGGCAACGGCCCACAATGTGTGTGTGATGAATACGCCGGGACAAAATGCCAATGCGGTAGCCGAGCTTGCCATGGGAATGATGGTCTACGGCGTGCGCAACCTGTTTAACGGCACTTCCGGCGCCGAGTTAATGGGCAAAAAGCTGGGGATTCACGCCTACGGCAATGTCGGGCGCCGGGTGGCCCGCATTGCGAAAGGATTCGGCATGGAGGTCTATGCTTACGACGCTTACTGCCCGGCCGGCGTCATCGAAAACGACGGCGTGAAAGCGCTGAACTCGGCAGACGAACTTTATGAAACGTGCCGCTTCGTATCCCTCCACATACCGGCTACGACGGAAACGAAAAATTCCATCGACTACCGTCTGCTTTCTAAAATGCCCCGGGGGGCTATGCTGGTCAACACAGCCCGTAAAGAGGTGATCAACGAAGCGGAAATTGTAAAACTGATGGAAGAACGTCCCGACTTCAAATACATAACGGATATCATGCCGGGCAACCATGCCGAGTTATCCGGGAAATTTGCGGGACGCTATTTCAGCGCTCCTAAAAAAATGGGCGCACAAACAGCGGAAGCAAATATCAACGCCGGCATTGCGGCAGCTCATCAAATCGTGAGATTCCTGAAAGAAGGGGATCGGACGTTTCAGGTCAATAAATAATTACCGACGATGAAAATAAAACCATTCAAAGGTATACGCCCGCCCAAAGATCTGGTCGAACAGATACAGTCGCGTCCTTACGACGTGTTAAATTCCAAGGAAGCGCGTGCCGAAGCGGGAGATAATGAAAAGTCGCTTTACCATATCATAAAACCGGAAATAGACTTCCCGGAAGGAACGGACGAACACGATCCGGCCGTCTACGAGAAAGCGGTGGAAAACTTCCGGAAATTCCGGGAAAAGGGATGGCTCATACAGGACGACCGGGAACATTATTATGTATATGCCCAGACGATGAACGGAAAAACGCAATACGGGCTTGTCGTATGCGCCTGTGTGAACGATTATATGACGGGAAAGATCAAGAAACACGAGCTTACCCGTAAAGATAAGGAAGAAGACCGGATGAAACACGTGCGCATAAACAATGCCAACATAGAACCCGTATTCTTTGCTTATCCCGATAACCGGGAAATAGACGAAATAGTGGCAAAATATACGGATAAAACGCCGGAGTATGATTTTACGGCCAAGTTAGACGGGTTTCGCCACACCTTCCGGATCATCAGCGACGAGGGCGACATCCGGCGTATCACAGAACTGTTCGAAGCGATGCCGGCTATGTATATTGCCGACGGTCACCACCGTTCGGCCGCCGCCGCTTTGGTCGGGGCCGAGAAAGCCGCACAAAACGCCAACCACCGCGGAGATGAGGAATACAACTATTTCATGGCTGTATGTTTTCCGGCGAACCAACTGACGATCATCGATTACAACCGGGTCGTAAAGGATCTTAACGGGCTTACCGACGAGGCCTTTCTGCAAAAACTGGCGGAAAACTTCGTGGTTGATAAAAAAGGTGAAAAGATCTTCAAACCGGCAAAACTACACGAATTTTCCATCTATCTGAGCGGAACCTGGTACGCGCTCACAGCCAAACCGGAAACGTACGACGACAACGACCCGATCGGCGTATTGGACGTGACGATCTCCTCCCATCTGATATTAGACCAAATATTAGGGATTAAAGACCTGCGGACAGACAAACGCATCGACTTTGTCGGAGGAATACGCGGCCTGGAAGAATTGAAACACCGGGTAGACAGCGGTGAGATGAGAGTTGCCCTGGCGCTCTATCCCGTTTCAATGAAACAACTGATCGATATTGCCGATACGGGCAACATCATGCCCCCGAAAACAACCTGGTTCGAGCCTAAACTTCGTTCGGGACTGGTGATTCACTCATTAGATTAAAACTGCGGAACAGGGTAGAACGAACAGGGAGAGGACGGAATCGGTTAGGAGATACGCCCTCTTTCTTTTGTACGCCTGCCGCGCATATAATCCTTTAAACAAACAGCTTGCATGACAAAACGGCATAAGACAATAAAAAACATTATATTTGATATGGGCGGCGTCTTAGTCGACGTGCACCGCGAAAGAGCGATCCGGAAATTCAAAGAAATAGGCGTCGCCGACGCCGACCGGCTCATTGATTCCTACCATCACAAAGGCCTTTTTCTGGATATTGAAAACGGCGACATCGATACGCAAAGTTTCTGCAGCTTATTAAGCGAACAGGCGGGAAAAAACATTTCCGAACACGACGTCGAGCAGGCTTGGCGAAGCATCGTTTCCGACCCTCCGGCATATAAACTCGATTTCCTGACGGAACTGCGGAAAAAATATACACTCCTCATGTTGAGCAACAACAATCCGATACTCATGGATTCATGGGCTTTCACAAACAACTTTTCTCCCTCCGGCCGGCCCATAACGGATTACTTCGATAAGCTATACTTTTCCTACCGGATGAAATGCACCAAACCGGATCCCCTGATTTTCGAAAAAATGATCTGTGACAGCGGCATCCGCCCGGAAGAATCGTTATTTATCGACGACGGGCCGCACAACATAAAAACAGCCCAAGACCTCGGTTTCCGGACTTACCTTGCACTAAACGGGGAAGACTGGCGGGAGAATATTTCAAGGCTATTGGTTTGTTCTTTCCCTTGACGCGGCAACGGAAAAAAGCGGCCGCAAGACGCGGAGTTTCATAAAAAAAGAACTACTTCAAAAACCCTTGCTCTTTCAACACTTTCAGATATTCATCCGAAAAAAAATCGTTGTTTTTACGGGTATAGCGGATATCGGTAAAAACCTGCGCCAGCGTTTCCTTATTGTTTTCTTTTATGAATTTCAGGTTTGCCTCCAATGACTCTTTGTCTTTATATAATGCGTCGATCGCCGATTCCGTATAATCCGCATATCGTTCCTGATGAACTACGGCAGCCAATGGCAATCTTTCGGGCTGTTCCGGCAACGGTTCTGCCGGATAGCCTACTGTGACGACCGTCACCGGGACTACAAGGCGCGGCAGGGATAACGCTTCAATAATCGGCGCCGCGTTGTAAGTGGCCGTTCCCAGATAACAGATGCCCAACCCTTTTTCTTCGGCAGCTACGCAAAACGTTTGGGCAAACAACATCGAATCGATCACTGCCGCCATAAACGTCTGAAAATTATCAAACCCCGCATCCGCCTTGCGCAACGAAGCCCACCGGACAAAACGGTTTGCATCGGCGCAGAACGTCAGGACTACCGGCGCCTTTGTCACCATCGGCTGATTAAAATGCGCCGGCGCCAGCTTCTCCTTCTGTGCTTTGTCACGTGTCACAATTACGCTATACAACTGCATATTTCCTGTATTAGACGCACGTGCAGCCACCTCCAGCGACTCATTCAATAACGCTTCCGGCACATCCCGTTCCGCATATTGGCGAATCGTCCGCCTTGCTTTCATCTTTTCCAACATATCTTTCATAACCATTATTTACCGATCTATATGATAGCCGGCAAAGTTAGCCCTTATGTTCATATTCTGAAAATAAAAAGAGGATAAAAAGTGTCCGGTTTGCATGCCGACCCTGTTTGTTTTTTGCAAAAAATCCGTTCCAAAGGGATATGCCGCGGATTTTATAGACTTGCAAATTTCAGGCAAACGGGTTGAGATACATGGATATCTTTTTGCAGATCGGTCAACAAGCCACTTTGCCGATCGATGGCAAAAATCCGGATGATATTTGTGTCGCGGCAAGCGCATAGCAGAAATTTGCCGTTGGGGGTGATGATGAAATTACGGGGATGTTTCCCGGTTGGCTGATAGCCGACTTTAGTTAACATTCCGCTTTCCGGATCGATGGAAAAGATAGCCAGGCCATCGCCTTTCAGTCGATTCGAAGCGTACAGGAACCGTCCGTCGGGGGTCGTGCGGATGTCCGCACTTCCGGCTGCATGCAGGGAATCCGCTTCGATGTATTGGATAGGGGTCAAATTTCCGTTATCGTATTTCAATACGGCCACACGACCGGACAGTTCGCTGATCAGATAGGCAAATTTTCCGTTCGGATGAAATATCGTATGACGAGGGCCTTCTCCGGCAGGTAAGGGGAAATAAGCCGGTTGACCTGCCTGAAGCTTCTTTACTCCGAATTCCCCGGAACAAATATCGTATTTGTAGATTCTATCCGTTCCCAAATCATTGGCATATAAGTATTTTTCGTCCGGCGAAGTGTATATGCAATGCAAATGAGGCGCCTTCCGGCGGGAAGAACCGGGTGTTCCGTCTTCGTAAGAATAGACTGTCGGAACACCGAATGTTCCGGTCGATGACAATGGAAAAATACTGATGCTTCCGCCATGGTAATTGGCTGTTACCGCCAATTTTCGTTCACTGTCCACCCAGATAAAACAAGGCCCGCCGCCTCCATCTCCCGTTTCACACGTATCCATCAAACGAAGACCGGCTGTTTGTTTATCAAAGGAATAAGCAAACACTTTGGCTCCGGTAGACGCTTCGCTAACCGAATATAACAGTGTTTCGTCCTTGTCGAGCGCCAGATAGGACGGGTTTCCGATGCCTGAAACCTTATTTGCGAACGTTGCCGAACCATCCTCCGTATTAAAACGATACAGGAAAATGCCATCGTCCGATTCTTTTGCATAAGTTCCTACAAATAAATACATTTCTTTTTCCATACGCGTACATGAAAGAGTGATTAAAAACAGCGGCAAAGCCAAAATTAGAAACAAATCGATCTTCTTTTTCATAAAGCAACGGCCTCCTCTACTTTCCATATGATAATCGGCAAAGTTAGCTTTTATGTTTATATTCGGAAAATAAAAAGCGATTATTCTACATCCGGCGATTATTTATTTACCATAATCACAGATTTTCATGTATAGGAATGACCCGGATGTAAACAAAAAAAGCCTGTAGAAATGGCTCTTTTTTCGTTTCTATGGGGAATTAAAACTATGCTTATAATCAATTATTTAACTGGCTATTGAGGCGAAAAGCAGGGTTTCTATGGGGAATTTTGGGCGTCCTATGGGGAATTGAAATCAGGCTTGTAACAGTATCTTTGAAAACTGGTCAAAAATGTTTTGACCGGCATCAATTTGATTGCTTACATGGTAAATTGTCCAGCGGCCATTCCCACTTTTTGAAATAAGGGTATCTTCTTCCATTTTTGAAATTAAATATCTTATTTGCTCACGAGTGAGTTGACTGTCAAATGCGTCAACAAAGTTTTTCATTGAAACCGCCTCCACCTTTTCAAAGCAGCTTGCAACTGTCTGCAGGTCTCTTACTCTGTATTCTTTAATATATGCCGGTTGTCGGGCTATTTCGTAATACCGGTCTCCAAGCACAACCTTTTTATCAGCCGAACTTTGCGATTTTATCAATCCTTCGCGTTGCAGTTTCTCAACGGAAGTCTCGTGCAAACCGGTTGAAATACCCTGCCGCACTTTGTCCAGCGTCAGCAAGTCAAAGACATTCAGTTTGTCCTGCCTGCTGCTTTGTATTTCTTTTAAAAACAGATAGAAAGCGCCATCAAGTATTTCTGCTTTCAACCGCAAATCGACCTGCGTACTGTCTGTATGGGAAAAATCAGGCAACGGTTTACTGTCCATCAGACAAAGATAAAACATTCTGTCCACTCCCTGACCTGACCGTTCGATAAGACCCGTTTTCTGTAATACTTCCGTTAGTCGTCTGCTGCGAGGGCGACTGTTGACTGTCAGAATATTGTCTTTGGAAACACCGGGCGGAAAACCGCCTGCATTGGTAATGATAATTTCATCGGGATACTGCTTGATAAAAACGTCATCCGAAAAACTGTAACTGCGATGAATACAGGCATTTAATACGGCTTCACGTATAACTTCTTCTTTGAAACTCAATACATCATAGATATTGAATTTATCCCTGAAATGCAGCAAAGGATTGCTTGCGGGCTGGTTGATGTAAGCCCAAATCTTATCAACAGCAGTGAATAGCGGCTCTTGAAATTCCTGTCGTGCCGTATAATTTATCATTGAATGATTCAGCCTGTATTCGACAGTTACAGCGGCGTTTGGCAGATATTTTCGCAATGCTTGATGGGAGCCGAGCAAAATCAGGGCAGCATAGTTGAATTTCCCATTGACAGTCAGTTCCAGGTCGGAAAGGATTTGCAAATCAGGCAAAGTCCTGAATGTGTCGTTTTCCTGCTTTACTGCATAGCGTTCCTTCATTACAGTCATGGCGTCCGTATCTAAATCTTCAAAAGTCAGTCCCTCGCATATTGTGGCGGAAAAATCCGGCTCGCGTTCGGAAAGGATACGAAAAATTTCGGCGTCCGACATCACGCGCAGGCTGTCGCCTATTCGCATCAGCGGAACACCCTCGAATCGCAGGGTTGAGCCGATGGTGCGGGAGGGAATATGAAAAACCATTACCCGTCTGTCGTCTTCAAACAGTTCTTCAATTTCAACGCGGATGGACAGGCGTTTATAAATCTCATCTTCCAGCTTACCGGTTTCTCCTTCTGCGAAGGCTGTCCCAACAATTTCGTGGGGCAATTCTTTCTTTTCCCTGACGCCAAAAACAAGATACCCGCCTCCTTCGTTGGCCAGGGCAACCACGTATCCAAGTACGCATTTTCGCCTTTCTCCGGGGTCGGCATGTTTACCTCCGGCAAAGTTGAAATCCCGCTTTGCCTCCTTAAACTCTACCCTGTTCTCCGTTTCACGAAGCCGTTTAATTTCCTGAATTGTCATGTCGGAACGTTTGTTTTTGAGACTGTAAAGATACCTCTTTCTCCGCAAACTTCCAAAACGGAGGCAAGGACAAACAGACCGGTATTTGTCCAAATAAAAATTTCGAATAAAGAATTGCCTTCTCCATCAAAGTATAATTGTTTTTTCTTCTATCCTTTTTATACCTTTGTCGTGTAGCATATTTCGTGTTTTGCAATTACATCGCTAATTTACTTATTCATAATGATATATTAGCAAAAATAGGTTTGCCGGAAGGAGTTATTTCCATTTGGACATCCTGACGCGGATGACCTGTTCCCGTTTACCGCTGACGGTTGTCGAGATGAGCGTGTATCCTTCGAGCGGTTTCTCTTCCGCTGTGGCTACTTTCGCCTTTTCCGCAGCAAACGATGCGCCGGCGGGTGAGATGATTTCCAGATAAAAGTTTTTTCCGTCTTTCGACAAGACAGCGGTATTTCCCCTGCACTCGACCTGCGCGGCGGTAATCATCGACCAACTGATCCGCTGCGACGCCGAGCGTAATGCTACGCTATCGGTGATTATCATCTGCGTGTCGTCGGACAGGAGAAATTTCCGGCGAACCGACTCGGCTTGTCCTTTGTATACGCCACTCAGGTTCATCACTACTTCGGGACGTTCCGACAAGTTATACGATTCGATTTCGCCCCTTCCCTCCGAATACTGCAATTTTCCATCAATAGCCAGGGTGTTGTGGCTGAAATTCGTGTTGCGGAAATAATTCCAGCGACGTCCGCCGGGCTTGTATTCCCAGAATCCCGGCAGACTGTAATAGTCGGCGCCCAGATCGTCGCTCCATCTTATGCTGTCCGTTTCGACGATGAATGTGCCGACGTCCAGTTGTTGATGCGCTCTGTCAGGGTCACCCGTTTTGGCAATCAGGTAGATGTGTCCCGGGAGGCTTCTGTCGCCGTTGAAAACCACGATGTCGTTGATGCCGGTGTAGACATTCAGTTTGGGAACGGTGTTGCCGGTGAAGGGAGCGGGATCAAACCACGGGATGGACAGGAAATAGAACCCTCTCGGCGATTCGCATTTCTCCAGCTTTTCCGACAGGATGCCGCGATAATATGCCGCCGCTTCCGACTGGTTGAATTTCCGGCTGAAATAGAAATAGATCGGATTCGTGTCGGGGGATGTATCGCCCGAATTGGCGAAGTTGAAAACTTTGCCGGAAGGACTTAGCGCGTGGATATAGTAGAGCACAGCCTGTTCTACACCCGGTAATATGGAGAGGCCGAAGTCGTTCCCGAAGTTGTCGTTCAGCGATTTCAGCAGCAGGGAGAGGTAGATGTTGGTGTATCCCCAGTAGGCAGGCCCTTCATAACACACGCCGTCGGGGGCATAGTGGTCAACACAGTTGGGGACATACTTTACGGCATTTTCTACAATGTGCCGGCACAGGTCGGGATAGTGATCGGCAACGGCCAGAGCGCCCAGCACCATTCCCGTATTACATACCACGTTCCAGTTGGTTTCGCGC
Organism: Tannerella sp.; assembly: GCA_031255595.1. Taxonomy (GTDB): domain Bacteria; phylum Bacteroidota; class Bacteroidia; order Bacteroidales; family Tannerellaceae; genus Tannerella. Next base: position 6,183 of record JAIRSF010000254.1, on the reverse strand, counting down.
TTAGCCCACGAGTTTTCGTCACCCGTACGGTATTCTTCTACGACCAAGTCTAATGCTTTGGTCTTGATGGACGACACGATTTTCCGTTTCGTTTCGGGCGTGAGAATACTGTATAGCCAGTCGTAACCGATGGCTACGGCTGCGGTCATCTCGGCCACGTCCAAGTAGTGCTCCGGATGCCAGTCGGGAAAGTCGCAGACATGGTTCAGTTCTTCTTCCGCTTTGACGGCAAAGCGGGTATCTTCGGTCAGCCGAAAGGCAAGCGACAGCGTGATCATGCGGTAAACCTGCTCGCGGCTTATGTTCAGCATTTCCTCGCTGCGCGGTGTCTGTAATGGGAGATTCAACAACTTTTCAGCTTGTACGGGCAAGTCTGCGCGCAGGCGGTCGAGTAGGGGGTGGGCGCCCTTTAAGACCTCAAGCCGCGCCGCGTCTTCCGCTACAAATAAAAGCCGCGGGTGAGGGCGCAGAGGCTTCCCGAAAATGTGGGCTGTCCGCCCTCCCTCCCGGCACGAGAGAAGAAGGAAACAGCAGATGATACATTGAATAACGGTTTTCATGTTGTTTGCGTATTGTATATTTATGAGATGTCTGCGAATGACACGAACTTCCGTATACGGTTATAGGAAATCCGCGCCATTCGCGGACAAACGGTTACCATCCCGGATTCTGGATCAATTCGGGGTTACGTTCGATTTCTACGCCGGGTATCGGCCAAAGCATGTCGCGTTCGTTAAACTTGTGGGTGTAGAGGAACTCGCCGTAAATATTTACGGCGTCAACGTCGGTCATTGCGGCGCCGGCTATTGCCCATCCCCATCGGCGCATATCGCTGAAACGATGCCCTTCTCCGGCAAGTTCTACCGCACGTTCCTTCCGGATGCGGGCCGCCATGTCTTCTTTGCTGCCCACGCTGAGCCATGCGTTACCCGAATTGAGTCCGGGCAGACCGACCCTCGCCCTGACCTTGTTCAGTTCGGTCACAGCTTTGTTCAGTTGCCCGTCTTCGTTGTAGGCTTCGGCCAACATCAGCAGCACGTCGGCGTAGCGAATAAGCGGGAACTCGAAGGGTGTGTGCGACCGGTCGCTGATGGCGCCGCCCAGGTCATATTCCGTCACAAATTTCCGCCAGAAGTAGGTCACCCAGTTTTTGTTGTTGCGCATCGTACCGACCGGAGAGGCGTTTTCGTTGCCCTGTACATTGTTGTCTAAGGCAAAGAGCATGTCTTTCGGTGCATTGGCGCTCCATCCTTTGTACCAGGAGTAAGGTACGATGAGTGTTGCCATCAGGCGCGGATCACGATTTGTATAGGCACTCAGTATCTTCGCCGTATCGGCGTTCCTGAGGCCCGTTACCACACCGGCGGTCATCTCGATGCTCAGCAGTTCTTTGCGTTTCTCGGGAGTTGCCGCATTGTAATCTTCTCCCACGAAAACATCGTTCCAGTTGAAAGGTTTTCCGTCGGGGCATTCATACATGTCTGCCAACTGGGTGGCAGGCATGGTGTTGTTCCAGCAACTGCCGTAGGAATTACGTGTGCCCATGTAGAAATTCAGCGGCATGCCGTATGCTGTTCCGACGCCGCTCTTGTTCTGGACGGAGAAAATCATCTCGTTACTTTTGGCGCCGTTGTAGAGCTTGAATATTCGCGCATAGTCGTCGTCCAACTCATATCCGTAGTTGTTGGACTTGTTGTAGACCACTTCTTCGAAGTCGGCGATGGATTTTTGCCAGTCTTTGGCATATAAATATACTTTTCCTCTCAGGGCATAAGCCGCTCCCTTTGTGGCACGCCCGTATTCCGCTTCGGGGCGGGTAGCTGCGAGCCTTGCTACCGCTTCATCAAGGTCGCTGATGATATGGGAACGTATTTCGTCCGCGCTGCTTCTCGGTTTCTTCATGTCGGCGTATTCGGCATTGACATTGACGGTTTCGTCATAATAAGGTACTCCACCGAAAAGATCCAGCAGGGTGAAATAGTAGAGCGCCCGCAGAAAACGGGCTTCTGCAATGTATTCCGCCTTAGCGTCGTCACTCAGGAAAGCCAGCTTCGGTATCTGTCCGATAAAGCTGTTGGCGCGCTGTATGCCTTCGTACATGGTTTGCCACTTACCCTGTACTTCGCCGGTACGGTCTGTATAGGTGCCGTAAGCGATCGCCTGCCCCAAGTCGTAAACATAAGCAATATCTGCGTAATGGTCGAACGCGAACTGCATGCCGTAGGCATTGTTGTTGCGCATCAACTGGTAAACGCCCATCAGCGCCTGTTTTACATGGTCTTCCGTTTTCCAGAAAAGCCCTTCACCCAGGTTGTCGCCCGGGTATGTGTCTAAACTGTAACATCCGTTCAGCGAGGAACCCGCTGTTATTATGAATATGTATATAAGAATCTTTTTCATGTCGAACAAAGGTTAAAAAGTTAAGTTAATGCCAAAGGTAGTTGTCCGGATGGTGGGATATTTTGTTCCGCTTACTTCCGGATCCAGTCCTTGATAGTTGGTGAATGTCAGCGCGTTGTCGATGCCGGCATAGATACGGAAAGTTTCCATCAGTATCTTTTGGGAGAGATGCCGCGGCAGGGTGTATCCCAGTTGGATGTTTTTCACTCTCATGTAGGACTTGTCCTGCAGCCAAAAATCGCTGGCTACCCTGTTCCGGCTGTCGCTGTATTCCAGCAGGCGCGGGTAGGTGGCGTCGGTACGGCCTTCGTACCAGCGCCCGTCGGTGATGGTTTTGTTGAGCATGTTGCCCCGGCGTACCTGCGGCCAGAAGGCAGCGCCGTCTACACCATCCCAATAGACCTTCAGCCCGCCGATGCCTTGCAACAGGCAGGAAAAGTCGAAGCTTTTCCAGTTGAAACCGAAATTGAAGCCGTAGGTAGTGGTCGGATTCGTGCCGTTGCCGACTTTGACGCGGTCGGCATCGGTAATCCTTCCGTCCGGGATGCCGTCGGGCAGTCCGTCTTCGCCGATTCCGCTTACGTCTTTGTAAAGGAAATCGCCCTTTTCGGGTCGACGGTAGGAGGTGAAGGCGTTGGGGTTTGCGTCTACCATGGCTTGTACGATCGCCAGGTCTTCGTCTGTTTGTATCAGCCGGTCGACCTGCAACAGGTATTGTATGTTGATCGGTTCGCCTTCCAAAATCATGTTCGTGCCACTGATGGAGGATTCGCTACCCTTGAATTTGGTTACCTTGTTTTTGATGTAGCTGAAATTGCCTCCGACGAAATAATTCACTTCACCGATTTTATCGTTCCATGTCAGGTTCAGTTCCGTACCGGTATTTCGTACTTTGGCGGTGTTTTTCTTGGGGATAGAGGCGTTGCCATGCACCAGCGGCGCAGGCAGGTCGATGAGGATGCCTTCGGTATTTTTTACAAATACGTCGATGCTACCGTTTAGCCGCGATTTGAGCAGTCCGAAGTCGAAGCCGAGGTTGCTCACATAGGTCGTTTCCCATGTAAGTAAAGCATTTGAGAGGGCTGTCTGCGCAAAACCGATCTGTACGGCATTGTTCAATACATAGTTTTGGGCCGCATAGAACCGCTGCCAGGAATAGTTGCCGTCATTGTCGCGGTTGCTGCCCAAGGTATTGTTTCCCAAGCCGCCATGCGACAGGCGCAGTTTCAGGTTGTTTATCCACGACGAACCTTTCAGGAAGTCTTCTTCGCTGATACGCCATCCGGCCGAAAAGGAGGGAAAAATGCCGCGGCGTGTGCTGCCCGGAGCGAAACGCGAGGATTGGTCTATTCGAAGATTGGCTTCCAGGAGGTATTTTTCATCCCAATTGAGCGCCAGGCGCCCGAAATAGGAGTGCATCGCCCAATTGGTATAATTACCGGTAGCACTGGCGTCTGCCGTAGCTGCGTTCAGTTCGGTAAGTTCCGCCGACGTCAGGTCGAGCTTGCTTGCTGTAAACCAATTGTAGCGATAGGCTTCCTGGCTGGCGCCCAGCATGGCCTGAATGTTCAACCGGTTGAGGTTTGTTTCGTAACGTACGATGCCGTCCATCTGATAGCGCGTCCATTTCTCGTCTGCGTTGGTCACCGAGGTACGCCCTGTTCCCGATGTTTGGATGACGTTGTCGTAGAAATTCCACAAGTCGATAAAGACCGGCTGCTGGTAACGATAGGTGTTTTGGAAGTCATACGTGAAAGATCCTTCGATGCTTAGCCCTTTTAACGGTTTTAACTGTCCGAAAAAGCGGGAAACGAGCTTGTTGGTGGTCTTGTCGCCTTTCACGCTGTTCATCGCCCGCAGGAGGTTGTTGTTTGCCGACTGCACATCGTCTTCCGAGTTGTTCACTCCGCCGTATCTTCCGTCGGGCGCCCTGAAGTGCATACCGGGAGTGGTAGCAATCAGATAGGCCCATCCTCTGTTTTCGTCGTCCTGTCCGAGGTCGGCTTTTCCCCTGTACCCATAGGCATTGACGCCGATCGTGAGCCAGGGCTTCACGTTTGCCTCCAGTTTACTGCGGGCGCTGATGCGGTCGTAACCGGAATTTTCCAGAATCCCCTGGTTTTGAAGCAAATTACCCGAAACGAAATAATGGATTTTATCCGTTCCGCCACTGATCGAGAGCGTGTGGTTCTGTAGCCACCCTTGCCCGAATGCTATGTCCTGCCAGTCGGTGTTGGGATATCTCACCGGGTCGCTGTCGCCTGCCTGGCGCCACTCGTCGATTTTTGCCTGGCTGAACGTTGGCGCTAACCCGCTGTTTCTCATCCCTTCGTTGTATAATTCCATATATTCGGCGTAATTGGAAACGACGTTCAGCCTGTTGGCGACATTTTGCGAAGCTAAGTAGCCGTTGTACATAACTTTTGCCGATCCTTCCCGCCCCCTACGGGTGGTGATCAGGATGACGCCGTTGGCGGCACGCGACCCGTAGATGGACGACGAGGCGGCATCTTTCAGGATGGAGATACTTTCCACGTCCTGCGGATTCACGTTATTCATGTCGCCTACCGCGCCGTCGATCACGATCAGCGGGTCGGAGTTGTTCAGCGTGCCCTGTCCGCGTACGCGGATGGTCGCGCCGTCGTAGCCCGGACGTCCACCACTCTGGTTGACAAAGACGCCGGCAGCCAGACCTGCCAGTCCCGCCGACAGGCTGGTGATCGGACGGCTCTCCGCCAGTTTGCTCATGTCTATCGACGAAACGGCTCCCGTCATATTCACCTTTTTCTGTGTGCCGTAACCCACAACGACGACTTCTTCCAGGTTAAGCAGGTCTTCCTGCAGGACGATTTGCAACTGCGTTTGATTTCCCACGACGATTTCTTGTGTTATGTGCCCGATATAGGAAATGATCAGTGTCGCCGCCGGAGATACGTCCAGACCGAATTTTCCGTCTGCATCGGAGATGGTTCCGTTGCCGGTAACGCCTTTTTCTACTATGTTCGCACCGGGTACCGGTTCACCCGTTTGGTCAACGACCGTACCGGTGATGCGGATTTTCTGTTGCTGCAGTTCGGATGTTTCCGAAGAGTTGACGTGCGCGCCTGCTATCCCTATTCCTGTGAACAGGAGAAAAACGGATAGCGTGGTGATTCGTACAAGTTTTTTTAGTTTGGCACTTTTCATGCCCCTCATGAATGTATTTGTCATAATATATGGTTTTAATTTGTTTTTTACAAGGTATCTTTCTCGGTTTAAAGCCTATGCGCTTGGGAAATAATACCGGAATCTCCCACTCGCTTAGCAATTATCTGTTCATAAAATCTCGTTTTTATTGCAGCTAATCTGTTTCTTCAAAAACTTTTCAGTGCCATTCCGAATACCATTCGGGCCGTCCCGGATGCTGTTCTGCCCGTCCCGAACGCCGGCAGTACATGTCCGGATGCCGGCAGTACATGTCCGAAAGTCGCTTGTATATATCCGAAAGCCGCTTGTATATATCCGGATGCCGGCTGTATATGTCCGGACGCCGGACGGAACTCCGTAAAGATGACGAAGCGCTTTCCGTAAGGACGTTATAACACGATCCGACCGGCGGCGTAAATCGGCACCGGCGACCGTTCGTTGCTTTTGTTTTCGGGTATAAAAAAATCCCGTTTCGCTGTTTTTTTTTATGGGAACAGCGATCGGGAAATCGGATGAAAATAACTTGCTTTTGCAAGTTATATATTGCACGCGTGAGCGTGTATCAGATAAAATTATATACGCCTGCTCATCTCTCTC
>JAIRSF010000176.1 GCA_031255595.1 Tannerella sp. | reverse complement strand
TTTCCATGTTTCTCAGTTTCGTCACCCTGCTGTTTGCTTTCGATGCGATTTCGGGAGAGAAAGAAGATCGCACGCTGGCGCTGGTTTTCTCTAACGCCGTACCCCGCCGCACGTTTCTGCTAAGCAAACTCGGCAGTATCGTAACCGTAATAGCCGGTATGGCCTTTATCGGTATGTTGCTCAGTCTGATCATTTTGACTGTTTCGGGGAAAGTCTCACTGAACGCGGCTTTCCTCGTCGAAATAGCCGGCTTTATGGTCACCAGCCTGTTGCTGATCACCCTCTTTGCCTCGTTCGGATTATTCGCGAGCGCCGTCACGCGCTATTCCAACATCAGCCTGCTCATATCGCTGTGTTTCTGGCTGTTTTCGGCCGTTGTGATTCCGAACACGTCCGTCTTCTGGGCCAACAAACTGTTTCCCATTCCGACCGCAGACCGGGTGGAATTAGCCATCAGGCAGGAAAGGGCGGATATCAACAAAAACGCGCCCAGTGGCAGTTGGTCGTCGTCGGATAATCCGTTTTACCCTAAACACGAACTGCGCGCCAACAACCAGACCAACCTGATGAACGCGGAAAAAAGACACCGCGACGCCTACTATCAGCAAATGTTTCGTCAGTTTGAAAACACCCGCCAGTTCACACTCCTCTCCCCCATCGCCCAGTTCGATTACATCAACGAAGCCTTTCTCGGAGGCGGTTATCTTCGTTTCCGGAAGAACTGGGACGACCTGCATGTTTTTCAGGAACAGTTCCTGCAATGGTTCAAAGACATCGACGCCAAAGACGCGGACAGTCCTCACTGGTATAATCCCTACGAAAATTTCTCAACCAGCAAGAAACCGGTCGCCCTCGATCAGATCCCACAATATCAGGAACAGATCGCCCCATTCACCCATCGCCTGCAGTTCGTTGCCGGCTACTTGGTGACGATGATCCTGATGATTGCCATTCTGTTTGGTTGCTGCTTTTACTTTCTTGTAAAATACGACGTCCGCTAAAAACGCTTCACTACCAGAAAAAAGTTAAAAATGATGATGCCCCCCACCCCATTATTCACTATTCACTATTCACTATTAACTATTCACTAATCGTTCGTGCCATGTAGTAAGCCGGATTGCCGTCGCTGTAATAGCTTTGTTTGGTGAAGCGCCGGGTGAAGCCTTTCTTCTCGTACAGGCGGATAGCGGTGAAGTTATCCGTTCTCACTTCGAGGAATACGGCACGCAGTCCTTTTTCCTGTGCACAGGCAATCGCCCGTTCCATCAGGGCGTCCGCTACGCCCAGCCCACGATACGCGGGAGCCACAGCGAGGGAGTAGACGCGCCCGGTATTGTGGCGACGGCAGATGGTAAAAGACAGGTAACCGGCTATGGCGCCGTCGTATTCGGCGATCAGGAACAGGCCGGCGGCGCGGGTCATCAGCGCCGTCATCTCCCGATAGGGAAACGCATCCCAGTCGTTGAAACTGTTCCATTCGATCTGCATGACCTCCTCCAGGTCACGCTCAGCGGAAGCCTCCCGTAGGTGGATACCGGAGATACTCATCGTGATTTCAGTTCGAGGGAACGTACGAAATAGTTCAGGATCCGGTAATAGAGTTCGTCGCCGAGTATGGCGTCTTCGATGCCATGGTCGATGCTCGGATTGTCGTTGATCTCAATGACGACCGCCCGGTTGCCGATCACTTTCAGGTCTACGCCGTAAAGACCTTTTCCGATCAGCGACGTAGCCTTCAGGGCCGTACGGATCACATTCTGGGGGACGCGGTACAGGGGCAGCGTGTCGACAAGCCCCGTCCGGTCGCAACCCTTGACGCTGCTGTGGTTGTAGATCTGCCAATGATTTTTTGCCATATAGTATTTGCAGGCGTAGAGAGCTTCGCCGTTGAGGATGCCGATCCGCCAGTCAAATTCGGTCGGGATATATTCCTGCGCCAGCAGGATGGCCGATTTTTCAAACAGCGTGCCGGTCGCTTCCATAAACTCCGCTTCGTTGCCGACCCGGTACATGCCATGAGAGAAAGAGCCGTCCGGTATTTTGATAATAAACGGCGCACCTAAGCTGCCGGCCGTTTCGTCGAACGTCTGCTCGCCGGAACGGAAGATCAGCATCGAAGCCGGCGAGGGGATGCGTTCCCGCTGGAGCAGTTCGCTCAGATAGACCTTGTTGGTACACCGGATGATGGAGGTAGGGTCGTCGATGACCACCATATCGTTTTGTTTCGCTTTTTGCGACAGATGAAAGGTGATATGATTCAGCGACGTGGTCGAGCGGATGAACAGGGCGTCAAACTCCATCAGTTTGGCCGAATCCTCCTCTGTGATCAGTTCGGCATGGATATCCATTTTTTTGGCAATATCGAGGAATTTGTTAATTGCCTTCTTATTACTGGGCGGGAATTTTTCCTGCGGGTCGTGCAGTATGGCTAAGCTATACCGGCAATGACGCGGTAAACGGGGCGTGCGCCATATCTTTTTATTAAAATTATCGAGCGCCCCGGCGAAGAAATCCTGTTCGTCGGACGAAAGATTCTTCAGCGATATGGAATGTATGGATTCGATCTGGTTGCGCCGGCGTGTATTGAACGTAACCTGCAGCAGGGGCGACGGATAATGGTCGAAGATGAAACGCGCGATGCGTTCCAGTCCCTTTTCCCGGCAGGCGCCGAAATAGATGTTCATATGCCAGAGGCTATCTTCCGGAATATTATTCTTTCCGATCCACTGGTAACAGAGCTTGTGCAGCACACTGCCCATCCGGATACCGGTACCGCTTTCCAGCTTGTTGATCACATCGACGCCCGGTATGACTTTGTGTCCACGTGCCTGCGCCAGCAAAGAGCAGTAGTATCCTTCGGAGTTATAACTATAATCGTCACTGAGATTGATGACGAGTTTGGATTCTCTGCCGCCCGGTTTATTTTTCAGATAATCCGATACGGTGAGTATACTATTTGTTTCATAATACGGTTTCCAGTCATTCAGGCTATCCAGCAGAATTAATACACTTTTCATAAAATTGCACCTCCTTTTATCGGGGGCCAAAGATAACAAAACTTTATTTTACACCGTATGTTCGGGCAATTTTTTTTTATCATTACCAACCGGTAAGGAACGGTATGAAGGCTATAAAAGAAATGTCATATCAAAAAGTGAAGATTTTATATTAACTTTGCAGCTCGTTAAAAGGATTTTTCCCGTATTGGGATAGGGTATTTAAACTAAAACAAAATGATAACAATAAACAATTTCAAAGAATTTGAAGCGTATGCAGGTCGGGAACTTGGAGTATCCGATTATTTGAAAATAACACAGGAGCATATAAATTTATTCGCAGACGCCACATCGGATCATCAGTGGATTCATGTCGATGCGGAAAAAGCGAAAACCGACAGCCCGTTCAAAAGCACGATAGCGCATGGCTATCTGACTTTATCCGTTTTACCTCATTTATGGGAACAGATCGCCCGGGTAAACAACGTAAAATCACTGATCAATTACGGAATCGAAAAATTGAAATTCAATCAGCCGGTACTTGTCGACAGCGAAATCCGGCTGCGTGTGAAATTACAATCCATCATTAACCTGCGTGGGGTAGCCAAAGCCGAAATGAGAACGACAATGGAAATCAAAGATTCGAAAAAAAACGCTTTCGACGCAGTAATCATCTTTCTATATAATTTCGAAGAAGGATACATTTGAATGTAGTGAATAGTTAATAGTGAATAGTGAATAATCCGGTACATGTTTTTTCAGGACATGACAGAATAGTTAATAATCCGGTACATGATGTTTATTACGGATTTTTAATTCGTAATTGATTATTCACTATTAATTAATTAATTATTAACTATTCACTATTCACTAATTTCAGTCCGGTATTATTTTCGAGGATGAGTTTGTTTTCGGTTTTCAGGCAGACGTTTTCCATGCGGAAATTATTTGAATACATTATGTAACCTCCCGATTTTGCATCTGCCGTAACATTATATACTCCGATGTCTTCTATTTTCAACGATTCATCCCAGCCCGATGCGTTGATGAGTGTTCCGGTGTTGACGGAATGAACATTCGATAAGTATATTTTGCGGAAATGGGGATAGCCTTTCTCCTTAGGTTCTACTTTGGTGAGTATGGTATGCCAGTGCGACGGTATGGCTTTTTCCTCATATTCTTCGGGCAAGGTTGAGTAGCTGTAACTCGGATTCCAGTTCATACTGACGGATAATACGGTTTCTACGCCGTCGGCTTCTACGTCCGTCACATATATGTTTTCTACGATTCCACCGCGGTTGAGCGCCGACTTTACACGCAACAGGTTAGATGTTCCGCAGGCTTTCAGGTTATAACCTACGACGTTGCGGATACCGCCCGATGTTTCGCTGCCGCAGGTCAACAGGCCGGCGCCATGTAAGGATGTACAGTTGCGTATGACGACATATTCCGTCGGACGGTTCACGCGCAAACCGTCGGCGTCGCGACCCGCTTTCAGGCAGATGTTATCGTCGTTACAGTCTACCGTACAGTGCTCTATCAATATATGATCGGACGAATCTATATCGATGCCGTCTGTGCTTGGGCCATGTTTGCCGTCTACATTATTATTAACGGTCACGCCGTCGACTGTGCAATGAGAGGAGTATAAAAGCTGAATCGCCCAGAATCCGCTTCGCATCATTGTGAAGCCTTTTAAGGTTATATCCGAGCTGTTGGATACGAGCAGACCGCGCACACGTTTGCAGTCGTAATCGACGATCCACCGCAGACCGCGCTGTTCATAGTCTTTGCGCATCGTATGATATTTATCCCACCATATTTCGCCGCGGCAGTCAATCACACCTTCGCCGGTTATGGAAACGTTTTGTTTGTCGATCACGTTTACAACAGCCGCGGGCCATATCATCTCAATGCCGGCGATGCGCGTTTGTATTTCGGGATAAGCGGCGCTGTCGGGCACAGCGAGCAAGGTGACGCCTTTGCCGATGCACAGGTTTACCCCGTTCTGCAGGAACAGTGCGCCCGTCAGGTAAACACCGGGTTTAAAGGTCACTTTTCCGCCTCCCGATTCGCTGCACGCATCGATAGCCCGCCGGATTGCGTCGCCGCAAAAAGTAATGCCGTCGCCAACGGCGCCATAGTCGTTTGCCGAAAACTCCCCGCCGCAGGGAAACCTTTTCGCTCCCACCTGATCGATCCATGACAAATTGGGACGCTCCGCTTCGTCCAACCATCCGAATCCGGGAACGAGCGGCTGTTTTTCCGCACAACCGCACAGGAGGCATAAAATAATGCAAACCCATAAACCGTCTTTTTTGCCGTACATCATATCATATACATTTTTCAATTATTATCCGGGCGTGCCGCGCTTATAACGGGGCGCAACTCGTCGGGCGAACTTTTCGTAAACAGATTCACTTTCGGGGCTTCTTTCGTAAACAGCGAACCGATAACTTCCGGACTCAGCCTTGAAGCGGGACGGAAACGGTCGGATTGCATATAATCGAGTATCGACTTATACATCCAACGCGCCACGATGCGTTTTTCCGGATCGCTTACGATGTCCATACTTGTCATCATAAGCTTACCGTTCAGCACACGAGCCTCGAACATCATCCCGGCCTTCCGGCTTATGAACCAGGTATCGATACTCTGAACAAGCGGCTGAAAATCTGCGGGAAACTCCGTAAACTGCATAACCTGCTGCTTATTCACCAACTCCCACCACTGAAGATTGCTGTGATACTCCGTCGGGAAATCGTCGAAAACGGGATGATGTTCGTTCACCAGAATACCGGTCGTATGCGGGGGACGCATCTTGAACCAGGATGTGTTCCAGAAAACGGGCGTAAAATGTTGTACGATATCTTTACCGAAACTTATCTTCCCTGCCGCCGTAATAAGCACCTTCCCTCCTTTCTCAAGCATTTCTAAGGCTTTTTCGTCGAGGGAATCCGTCACAAAGACGTCGCCGGCGTTCACTTTCGCCGTTTGCGGATAAACCCAGAAGTCCCAATCGTTAACGGCTTCGGCAAACTCCCGTCCCGCCGCCGTCGTGAGGGATTCGCTTTCTATACGAACCTCAAAGTTGTAACGTGCCGGCGCTTTCAGATCCTTCAGGTCGAAAACGACCTTTCCGAGTTCTATACAATTACCGACGGGTATGTCTGTTGCAGGCGCTCCTGCGGCGGGGTACGCCGTCACAACGCCTTTTCCGGCGACCGCTCCGTAAGCATCGCGTACGACGTAGGTAACATGCACATTCTTCAGCGGCTCCTTCCGGAAATTATACGCCTCTATATCGGCACGAAACGATTCGCTGTTCGTATACGTGAATTTCGGTATGCGGGCCAGCGGCACTGTCGGGCTGCAAAAACGCCGCATATCCGCTGCGCTTATATAATCTTTCGGCTCGAAAAAGGCGTCGGTCAGCCCGACAAGGGCAGATCCCTGACCCGAATAATCATTCAGCGAAAGAAGCTGAAATCCTGCATAACCGGGCGTGCGCAACGTCTTTTCTATCTCATGCTTATAACACAGCGCCTGCAATTTGCCCGACGCCATAACGAAACGGCGGGAAAGAGCCCCCATGTTATTATCGTTAAGGAGATCGCGGAAAATCTCAAAATTCTTCGCCTTATTTACTCCCGTATATTTGCATATCTCGTCGAAATTGGGGAAAACGCACCACTGTCCCGTTTCATGCGACACATAAGGCTGCCTCACTGTGTCGATACGCGAACGATAGTCCGTCATTGTTTCGGGAGCGCCCTGCGACCAGTCAAGACCGCGGGCGCCGGCTTTTACATGATATTGGTTACGCGGCTGCCACTGCCAACTGTTACCCACAGAAGCGCCGGTGTAAACACGTCGCGGGTCTGTTTGCTCCCAATACGCGACAAAATCCGTTACCCATGGCACCCAGCGTCCCGCAGGTTCGTTTCCGCAGGCAAGCATGCAGAACGATGCATAATTGCCGTAAGCCTTTGTCAGGCGTTGCGTTTCTTCCATCAAATATTTGTCGATCGGCTCTCCCTGTCCGAGCCTCGGCCCATGATTGGGCCAGCTCGGCCCTTCGGGTTGAAGATAGAAACCGATCTTGTCGGCGGCGATGAAAGCCGCTTCGGGCGGACAAAACGAGTGAAAACGCATGTGGTTCAGTCCGTAGCTGCGGCAGATCCCGAACACCCTCTCCCACGACTCTACATCCATTGGAGCATAACCCGTATGCGGGAAAAGGCAGTTTTCCACCGTTCCGCGCAACATCGTCTTAACGCCGTTGACGTAAAACCATTTGCCCTCGATTTTAAATTCGCGCATGCCAAACCGAACAGTGCGCTCGCCCCGGTCTTTCCCGACTTCAAACGAAACGTTCAGGCAGTAAAGCGCCGGATCAAATTCATCCCACGTAAGCATTCCTTCGCCCAGATGCAGTACATAGGCTGTGTCGCATACGCCTCCGACTAAGCGGAACGACGCTTCCAGGGGCGATACCCGATGCGATGCCGGGGTATTAAAACTTTCCGCCGACAGGGTGATCTTCCCCTCGGCACGTTTATAGTTGCCGCTCCTTATGCGGAGCCGTACTTTTGCGGATTTTTCCGCAAGGTTCGGATAAACCTGCACATCGTCCAGATACGTCGGAGAGGTTTTTACAAGCTCCATACGCCCTGTGATGCCGTTCCAGTTTCCCTGCGTCTGGTCTGTGATGCTGTGTGAATCGGGGCCTACATTTATTTCTTTTATCCGGTTGTCGACACGCACAGATATACGGTGCGTTCCCCCCCGCGAACCGGAAAGATACGGCGTTATATCATACACATGCGGCACACAAAGGCTGTTTTGCATACCCACTTTTTTGCCGTCTACCCAAAGCGTCGTTTCTATATGCGGCCTCTCGAGGAAGAGCGACACACGCTGACCTTTCCATTCCGCAGGAAGGGTTACTTCCTTTTGATACCATGCCACTCCGACGTAATGTTTGTCGGGGGTGAGGAAAAACGGCAGTTTGACGTTGCCGTCCGTACGGTATTTTTCCATTGCGGGATTGAAATAGTACGAACTGTCGTAAAGGCTTCCCGTCCATTGGGTGCGAGCGGTCACGTCATCCCCTTTCAACTTTTCGGGCATGGAGCCGGGCAGGTTTATGGAATCATTCAACGGGCGGTTATACCATTCCCGGCGTTCGCCGACGTCGTCGCGGTCGACCTGAAACAACCAGCGGCCCGAAAGGTCGAGGACAGGGTTGTTATTAGCCGTCATATCGGCGCCTGCGAAAATGAAAAACGCACAGAGGGTTAATATCCGCTTCATTTGGTAAGTTTGTTTAGTTGTTTTATGAAAGCATCCAAAGACCGCTATCCGCCGGACTTTATTTCAACTTATACACTTCTGTGCCGGCAAGCAAAAAGCATCCGAGGGCGTAGTCTTCGAAATCAGGCTCTTTATCGTACGTTACCGGCTGACTGTCTTTCGGTTCTTTTCCGGTTCCCTGCACATAGCCGAGGAAGCCGTTGGGGTGCAGGGATTCTTTGCACATCACGTTCCAGGCTTTCAGCAACGCCGGCAGGTAGGTCTTGCTCTCGAGGACGCCGTTGTTTATGCCCCACGCCATGCCGTAGACAAAGAGCGATGTGCCCGTCGTTTCTTTTCCGCCGAAATTCGACGGGTCGTGAAGGCTCACGTTCCAGTAACCGTCTTCGCGCTGGCATTTGATCAGGGCTTTGCTCATGGCGACAAAATCGGCCACATAGTCTGCGCGATGCGCTTCGTCCGCCGGTATTTCATCCAAGATCCGCACAAGCGCTCCGTAAACCCACCCGTTACCGCGCGACCAGTAGCAGTCTTCTCCATTGGGTTCCTTATAGGGGGGAACAAAATCCTTGTCGCGCCACCAGAGGCCGTCCGCCGGGTTAAACAAACCGTTTCCTCCTTCTATGTTGCGGGTGTGATGATACATTTCCCACATTTTATCAAAATATTTCCTCTCTCCGGTCACGTTTCCCATTTTTGCATAGATGGGCATTGCCATCTGGATGGCGTCGATCCAAGTCCAGTCGCCGTTCTGTGGGGTGTTCACGACCATAGCGGTATTAGCCCGGACGTTTTTCAATATCTCCGGCTCCGGGCAGAGGCGGTACAGGTCGATATACACCTGGGCGCAACACTGGTTATCGGCATTACGGTTGGTGTTCCCGCCACGAAACCCCCACTTATGAAATTCGCCCCAATTATAGGCATAATCATAATAATCGGAATGTGGATAGATCGAATATAAAGCCATCAGGCCTTCATAATAGACCGCGCGCGTCCATATATTACTCGGACGGAATCTCCCGCGGTAGGAAGGCAGCGTGTAATCCGCATATTTCTTCATGAAATAATCATTGGCAAGAATCAACGTCTTCAGGGTTTCTTCCCTGTTGGGAATGTTAGGAGCGGGACGCGATTGGGCATTTACCGGAAATGCGCCCGAACCGGAGCACAAAATGGAGTTGGGAACGAGTGTGATATAACAAAACGATACTAAAAGCAAACTGTTTTTCTTCATGGCACCTACTATATATTTTTAGACGCCCAAAAGTATAAATCCGGGCTATTCGCACCAATGGAAAATTGTACAAAAACCCAAAAAATCATCCATAAAATGCGGATTTTTTGAGATTCGTACGGAGCATGGATAAATTTCCATTCTTTTGTACGATTTTTTATTTTATATCCGGTTCTATTTACGTTTTTTTGCACCTTGATTTTATGTTCAAAACCTAAAGCACATTTTTAAATTAATATTTATGGAAAACAGTATGAAAAGAAAAAAATGTTCGAGTCGAGCGTTATTGCCGCGACTGATGTTCACCGCTTTGTTTTCATTGGCAGCTATGGTTGCTTTTGCGCAGGGCTTAACGTTAACAGGGATTGTTCTTGACGAAACGGGTGGGCCGGTAGCGGGCGCCAATATCGCAGTTGTCGGAACTACAAACGGTGTGATTACGGATATGGATGGTAAGTTCGAGTTATCCGGCGTAGCGGACAATGCAAGAATCAGAGTCAGCTACATAGGGTACGTAACGCAGGAAATACCGGTATCCGGCAGAACACATGTACAAATTCAATTGGAAGAAGACACCCGGGCGCTGGAGGAAGTAGTCGTCATCGGATACGGCGTGCAGAAAAAGAGCGACGTGACGGGGGCGGTTGCCGTAGTCTCTTCCAAAGATCTCACCATGAAACCGGCATCGAATGCGCTGGAAGCTTTGCAGGGGAAAGCCGCCGGTGTGGACATTACCTCCAATCAACGTCCGGGTGAGCTGGGGACGGTCAGGGTGCGCGGCGTACGGTCTATTACGGCGAGCAACAGTCCGTTGTACGTGGTAGACGGCGTTGTGCTGAGCGCAGGCGGTATCGAAACTTTGAATCCGAGGGATATTGAAAGCATCAACGTTTTGAAGGACGCTTCTTCTACGGCCATATACGGTTCGCGTGGGGCAAACGGCGTTATACTTGTCACAACCAAAAGGGGGAAAACGGGTGCATTCAATCTCAACTATGCAGGAACGGTCACCTTCGAGAACATCCGCGACCTGCAACCTTCTATGAACGCCGAGGAGTATATCACCTGGCGCAGATGGGCGTATCACAACGCTACGCCCGACAGTTTTTCGCCCGGCAACCAGCCAAGCAGGGAGCAGGACATGACCGTTTTCAATTCATCCGACCCGACGGCATTAAATAATGTACTGAAAGGCTGGGCGGGCGGCGCATGGGATCCGTCGAAAGTGACCGACACGAACTGGACGGATCTCGTTTCGCAAACCGGCTTATCGCAGGAGCATACCTTCAGCGCCAGCGGAGGTACGGAAACGCTGAAATCGTTCCTTTCGATAGGCTATCTCAACAACGAAGGCACACAAAAAGGGCAATCGTATGAACGATACAACCTCACAGCCTCCGTCGATATCACACCTACCCGGTGGCTGGTCATGGGCGGCTCGGTCAATACGGCATGGAGCAACCAAAAATACGGTTACTCCCGTACGGGACAGAGCACCAACTCCGGCCCCACCGAAATATACAACGCCGCAAAAGCCATTCCCAACTGGACGATGCCTTACGATGAAAACGGCCTGATTGTGAACACCCCCGGTGGGATAAACGGCGTTTACACCGTCATCGACGAATGGAAGAAATCGAACGACGACCGCCAGGCGTTGCGTCTTCTCGGAAACGTTTATACAAACGTCAACATCGGCGAGATATGCAGTCCTCTGGAGGGTTTGAACTACAAAGTGAGCTTCGGTTCCGACATGCGCTATTTCCGCCAGGGTATATACCTCGATCAAAGCTCGGCCGTACGCGGCGGCGGGACAAGCTACGCCCGCTGGGACTACAACCGCAGGTTCTCGTGGGTGCTCGACAATATCATTTCGTACAACAAAACGCTGTTGGATATTCATGCGTTCGACGTCACCCTGCTGCACTCGGCAAGTCAAAACAACACCGAATCCGCAAGGATGAGCGAAGAAAACGTACCGAAATCCAGCTATAAATGGAACAACATGGGCGCGGTAAGCGTTACGGACGCTTCCGCAAAAGTAAGTATCTCGACCGGGTTGACGGAAAGTTCGCTCGTTTCCTACGGATACAGGCTCAACTACTCGCTTATGGAAAAATACCTGCTTACGGTTTCCGGACGCTACGACGGCGCCTCGATGCTGGCGGAGGGCAACAAATGGGCATTCTTCCCCAGCGCCGCCTTAGGCTGGCGCATGGAGCAGGAATCGTTTCTGAACGATGTGGACTGGTTGCAGCAACTCAAGCTGCGCGTCGGCGTGGGGATGACGGGAAATGCCGCCATCGACCCCTACTCCACTTTGGGTAACATCCGCTCCAATTATGCTCCTTTCGGCGGGCAGTCCGACGTATTGTTCTACGTGCCCAACGAGCCGTATTACTGGAGTGACAACGTCAGGATGGCCAATCCCAAGTTAGGTTGGGAAAAAACCACCCAGTGGAACTTCGCCGTAGACTTCAGCGTACTGAAAGGGCGCATAAACGGTAGTGTAGACGTTTACACATCCCGCACCAACGATTTGATCATGGACATGAACATACCTACCATCACCGGCTATTCTACAACTCTGGCCAACGTGGGGAAGACGAAGAATAAGGGTATAGATATCTCGTTGCAATTCATTCCCGTCGACACGCGCAATTTCACCTGGTTCTCCGGCTTCAATACGGCATGGCAGAAGGAAGAAATCGTAGAGCTTGCCTACGGTAAAAACGATATGGTGTTCAATAGTTTGTTTATCGGTCAACCCATCAGTGTATACTACGGATACGAATCGGACGGATTATGGCAGGATTCGGATGCCGGCGAGATGGCCAAATTCAATGAAAACGGCGAAAAGTTCACGCCGGGTATGGTGAAACCTGTCGACCAGGACGGCGATTATACGATGACCGAGGAAGACCGCGTGATCCTGGGTAACCGTTCGCCCAAGTGGACTTTGGGCTGGAGCAATACCCTCCGGTACGGCGATATCGAGCTGAACGTCGAGCTGAACGGCCGTATGGGCTACATGATTTCTACCGGCGGCGAAGCGCAGGGAGCCGTCAGCAACCAGCGAAAGATCGATTACTGGCGTCCCGACAATACGAACGCCGATTATCAGAAACCGATCTACACCGGTACGCCCGGTACAAGCCTTGATACGTATTCCAGCCTGATCGGCTTCAAAAAAGCGTCTTACGTCAAGGTGCGCAACATATCGCTGGGTTACTACCTGCCCGGCAAAGTGTGCAGCAAGTTGGGCATAAACAATCTGAAAGTCTACGGGCAATTGCGTAATTTGGGTAATATCTACTCGTCGATTGATTTTCTTGACCTCGACATGGGTGAAGCCGTTTCGTTCTATAACCGCGGTATGACTCTGGGACTCGAAATCAGTTTCTAAAACATTATTATAACTATAAAAATAAGAAACCCTATGAAAAATATAAAAATCAGCATCAGCAGCTTTGTGATCGCCTCGATATTATGCTTCAGCTCCTGTGGGAACGATTTTCTGCACGAAGAGCAAACTACCGCTTTCACCACCCAGCACTTTGAAACCGAAGAAGGTATACTTGCCCTGGCTACCGGCTTATACGGTAACATCCGCTGGCACTACGGTTTCGAATGGGCCTACGCCGCAACGCTGGTCGGGACGGACGAATTTTCTATCGGCAACGATAACACAAGCGAACCATGGTACATTTACAGCAACGCTTTCGGGCCGAGCAACTGGACAACCGCCACCGGTGCGCCCAACGGAAACTGTCCCACCATCAACGGGCTTTGGGATCAGGTGTTTTTCGGCATAGCCAATGCCAATCTGGTAATAGCCAACGCCGATAAAATCATCAACGCCGATTTGCGCAACAAGTGCTTAGGCGAAGCCTATTTCCTGAGAGGTTATAACTACTACCGGCTTTTCGCACAGTATGGAGGCGTACCTCTTATCGACATGCCTCTCGAAGGCGTCGTACGCAATTTTCAACGTGCTTCGGACGAAGAAACGATGGCGCTCATCCTCTCCGACTTCGAACAGGCCTACAATCTGCTGCCTACCGACAGATGGCGCGGCACAGGTACATGGACGAAGTACACCGCCGCCCACTTCTGGGCAAAATCATTGCTATACAGGGCTTCCGAACGCAACGACGGTTGGAACGACAGCTACAAAAGCAGCGATCTGGACAAGTGTATCTCGCTTTGCGACGAGGTGATGACGGCCTGTCCGCTGGAAAGTAATTTCAGGGATGTGTACGCGAAATGGACCGGCATAGACTGCGAGATCGAATCGTCGACCGAAGTGCTGATGTCGTGCCAGAACAATGCCAACTCTTCTACTCAAGGACGTTTCGGTAATCGTACACACTCGTATTTTAGTCCCCAGTTCAATACTTTCAGCGGAAACTGGGCAAACCGCGGCCCTTTCAACGGAGGTTCGGATTTTCAGCGCTGCCGCCCTACCGAGTATAATTACTCTACTTACGACAATGTGAACGACGCCCGCCTGTGGAAATCGTTCCGCACTGTGTACGGCGTAAACCACATAGCAAACGCCGCCCTGAACAGTTCGTTCGGCGACAACGCCACAGCATTGGGTGAAATAGGGATCGTCTTTATCCTCAACAAAAAGAACGATAACCGCTTCGACGGCGAGCCGTACGGCAAGTTCGGTCGCCCGGTGGAAGGAGGCAGCAGTTTCATCCACCCCGAAACAAATAAATGGGTGCCCTGCGCTTTCCCGCTTTATCTGGGCGGTGAGTATGTGCTGACCAATTACAGCAGTAACGGCAATCCGTCCCGCTCAAACGTGTTCTGCGGTCTGAATAAAACACAGGACGGCACACGTACGGCCGACGGCGGCAATGCCTACCGCGATGTTATTATGGCACGCACAGGCGAAACTTATCTGATAAAAGCGGAGGCACAAGTGCGCAAAAACGACTTCTCGGGCGCCATAGCAACCGTCAACCGCCTGCGCGGACGCGCCGAATGGAAAGACGGCGAAGATCGCGAACTGTACGTGGACGGCTCCATCGGGTTCATGAACAACGCAATTTATACGAACAATACCAACTACACCCGGAACACCACACATCCCGGCAAAGACTGGATGAACTACTCGCATCCCGGCTTTAATAACGGGAACCTGAAAGATGCTTCCGGTAACGTATACCTGTGCAGAAACTCATACTATCTCTCGACCGGTATCGAGCGTACAACCGCACCTTCTTCATTGCAAATTGCGAGCCACACCGCCCTGCCGACAGAAGACGAAGCTATACTCTCCGCCTTAGGCGTTTCCAGCGACTACGACCGCATGTTGAACTTCATTTTCAACGAGCGCACACGCGAGCTGAACGGCGAGTGGAACCGCTGGGAGGAGTTAAGCAGAACAAAACTGTTGGTGAAACGCACGAAGCTGTTCAACCCCGAAGCTTCCGCTAATATAAAAGACCATCATAACCTCCGACCGATCCCGCAAACCTTCATCGACGGCCTGTTGAACGAAGACGGCTCCGAATTAACCGGCGAACAAAAGTCGGCGCTGCAGAATCCGGGATATTAGTGTTTGGCTGTAATATAAGGGTGTTTTCATAGTTTGTATTTAGAGGAGGATGTGTCAAAAAAAAAACGACAGCTTGTCCGAGAGGTAAAAACCGAACTTGAATCTCAAAGGCAAAATGTCGTTTTTGACACATCCTCCTTTTATCGTTTCAGCCCTTATCGTTCGCCGGCAGACTTGCGTTTGCCCTGCAAGAGAGGCCGCATTTGCGCCGTATGATAAAAAAAATCACTATTTATTTGGCGTTAAAGGCAAATCTCACTACTTTAGCACCATATCTATGTTAAACACACAAATAAATTTACACTTATGAAACGAGAAGCTTTTAAAATGTACCTGAAACCGGGATGCGAAGATGAGTATGAGAAACGCCACGCCGCGATCTGGCCGGAACTGCGCGAACTTTTGTCGGAAAACGGAGTATACGATTATTCGATCTATTGGGATAAGGAAACGAATATTCTGTTTGCTTTCCAGAAGACAAAAGGAGAAGAATCGTCGCAGGAGATGGGAACCCGTCCGATTGTGCAGAAATGGTGGGACTACATGGCCGATATCATGGAAGTGAACCCCGACAATTCTCCTATAAGCATACCGCTTCAGGAAGTATTTCATATGGATTAACCCCTCCTGCCGCCGCAGGGTTCCTAAAAATACGCCATGCAAACGGAAAGATACATCTTACTATTATGCTTCCTGTTATTGCCGTACGTATGCCGCGCCGATATAGAAATACGCTCGGCACAGATACGTACAGACAACGGGTTGGCCAATAATACGGTGCGTTCGTTCTACCAGGACAGCAAAGGATTCATCTGGATGTGCACCATCGACGGACTGTGCCGTTACGACGGCAATTCGTTTATGACACTGCGTCCGGATCCCAGCCGGGCCGTTTCGCTCGTAGACCAGCGCACAAACATTATCAAGGAAGACAAAAACGGCTTCATCTGGATCGGCACAACAGCGGAATTATACAGTTGCTACGACATGAAACGCGATCGTTTTGTCGATTATACCGGTAACGGCGAACTTCACCTCCGATACACCAACCTTTTCATAACCGACGGCGGCGACGGATGGCTATTCCACAACAACGGCAACGGCGCCCGCCACATACAATACGAAAACGGCGCTTTCTCGTCCGTCATCCATACGAAAGAACGGAATAACCTTCCCGACAATCGTGTATCTTTTATCTGCGAAAGTCCCAAAAACACGGTCTGGATAGGCACGCAGAGCGGTCTTGCCGTTGTTGCCGAAAACGATACCCACATCATAGACAACCGGAAAGACTACCGTTTTGCCGCCGGCGACAGAAAAAGAAAAATATTCTTCATCACCCGGCAAAACGAAGTCATGACATACGATATCCTGTCGAAAAAGCGGGAAAACATCCTCTCCCTGCCCGTCGCAACGGAACAGAGCACCCCTACGGGCTGCATCTACCACAACGAGAGGCTTATCATCCTGACTACGGAAGGCGTTTTTACCTACGACATCCGCGACGGGAAAGTGACCCGCGGCAACGACCTGTTGAAAGAAGACCTGCGGGGAGGAACCGTCATCACAGACAACCGGGGCAACGACTGGATCTACAACCACAGCGGCAAACTGTGGTATATCAACAAAGAAAAAAACATTTCCCGGCTGTTCACGCTCATCCCGGAAGACAAGGTCGGATATGTAGACTACGAACGTTACAGCATCGTCCACGATTCGCGAAACATCATCTGGATATCCACCTACGGCAACGGACTGTTCGCCTATCATATCGCGTCCGAAAAAATGTACCATTATACCTCGTCCGTCGACGGCAGCAGCCCTATCGGGGCCGATTTCCTGCATAATGTGTTCGAAGACCGTTCCGGAGCCATCTGGGTGGGAACAGACCATGCCGGTATATCCGTCCTTACGGTAATGAACGAAGATGTGCGGCGCATCTATCCGGAGGATAAACAACTGATGGATCGTTCCAACACGATCCGAATGATCCGCAAGGCCGGGAACGGGAATATTCTTGTGGCTACACGCAAAGGACAAGTCTACGAATACAACGGGCAAATGACGAAAGTTATACAGAAACAATCCTACCCGTCCAGCATCTACGAAATTATACGGGACGCCCGCGGAAAAACATGGCTGGGCAGCCGGGGAAGCGGGCTTTGCATCGGCGACAAATGGTATCGCAACAATCCGGGCGATCCTCATTCTTTGTCCAATAACAATATATTCCATATTTACAAAGACGCCAAAGGACGCATGTGGATAGCAACCTTCGGCGGAGGACTCGACCTCGCGACGGAAAACGAAACGGGCGACGGTTATACCTTCCGCCATTTCTTCAACAGTAATTATTCGACAAGGCAAATGCGCCTGATCGGCGAAGACAAAAACGGTATGTTATGGTGCGGATGCGACGACGGGCTGTTTGTTTTCCACCCCGATTCACTGATAAACAACCCGACCGACTATTTTCATTATAATTGCCTGAGCGGGCATTTGAAAAGTAATGAAATCCGCGCCCTGTTATGCGATACGAAAGGTAACATGTGGGTCGGAACTGCGGGTTCGGGGCTTAGTGTCTGCAAACCGGAGAATGATTACGAATCTCTCGTCTTCCAAAGCATGACGACCGACAACGGCCTTGTCAACAACACCGTACAATCTCTGGTAGAAGACCGCTTCAATAATATCTGGATCACAACCGAGTACGGTATCTCACGCCTGATAACCGGAAACAATGCCTTTGAAAATTATTCGTTCTCAATCTACGGATTAGGTAATGCCTATTGCGAAAACAGCGCCTGTATGAACGACCGCGGCGAACTGATCTTCGGCTCCAACCATGGACTGATCGTGATCGATCCGTCTACACTCAAAAAAGTGTCTTCTTCTTCGCCCGTCGTCTTCACAAAGCTGACCATAAACGGAATCGAAACGAATGCAAGCGACAAAGAAGCGCCCATGCCGCAATCGCTGTCGTACTCCGACAAACTGACGTTAAACCACAAACAAAATACGTTCGCCATCGACTTTTCTACATTCAATTTCTCCGAATCCAATATGACGAAGTATTCGTATTTCCTCGATAATTACGACAGAACCTGGAGCGCCGCCGCTACGGAAAACCGCGCTTCCTACAAAAATATCCCTCCCGGCAGATACACCCTCCGGGTAAAAGCCGGCAACAGCGCCGGTGTATGGGACGCCCGCGAAGCCTCTATGCAAATCGTCATACACCCGCCGTTCTGGAAAACAACCTACGCCTATCTGCTCTACGCGATCCTCATCGTCGCAATCCTTTACCTGACGTTCCGCATCGCGCGAAATTTCGCACGCCTGAACAATAAAATCAAACTGGAAGAACAACTGACGAACTATAAACTCGTTTTCTTCACCAACATATCGCACGAATTTCGCACTCCTCTCACACTTATCAAAGGAGGACTGGAGAAAATGGAACAGAAAGCCGACCTGCTTCCCAAAGAATTACATTCTCCGCTGCGAATCATGGATAAAAGCGTAAAAAGACTGCTGCGCCTCATAAACCAGTTGCTTGAGTTTCGGAAAATGCAAAACGACAAACTCGCTCTCTCACTCGAGGAAACGGATGTGATCGCCTTCCTGAAAGAAATTTTTTACAGTTTCAAAGATATTGCACAGTCCAAAAACATGGATTTCCGTTTTATATCACCCTCGGAGCATTACAAGATGTATGTCGACAAGGAAAAAACGGATAAGATGATCTACAATCTGCTGTCCAACGCATTCAAATACACGCCTTCCGGCGGAAAGATCACCCTGGCCGTAACCATCGACCCGGTCGGAAAACACCTGCGGATGCAGGTGTCGGACAACGGCGTCGGTATCCCGAAGGAGAAACAGGAAGAACTGTTTAAACGTTTTATGCAAAGCAGCTTTTCTTCCGACAGCATCGGCATCGGACTGCATCTCACACACGAGCTGGTAAATGTTCACCAGGGAAATATCTTTTTCCATGAAAACGAAGGAGGCGGTTCCGTTTTCACCATCACCCTGCCCCTCGACCGTTCAAAATACCGCGACAACGATTTCCTGATACCCAACAACCTGCTGATGCGCAAAGTTGCGAACGCCGTCTACAAAGATGCCGACGAAACGCACCTGCCGGAAGACGAATTTACCAAACCGCTCAACCCGTATAAGATACTCATCATCGAAGACGACAGCGATGTGCTTCTCTATCTGAAGGAGGAACTCAGCATATATTTTGAAACCGATACCGCCGAAGACGGAAAAGCCGGACTGCGCAAAACGGAGAACGATGAATACGACCTCATCCTGTGCGACGTGCTGATGCCCAACCTGAACGGGTTCGACGTAACCCGCCGGCTGAAATCCGATTTCAATACAAGTCATATCCCCGTCATACTGCTGACGGCTTTGAGCACGCAGGAAAACATGATCGAAGGATTTGAAAACGGCGCCGATGCTTATATATCCAAACCTTTCAGCATTAAACTGCTGCTTGCCCGGATCTTCAAACTGATGGAACAGCGCGAGATCCTGCGGAAAAAATACGCCTCCGAACCCGGCGTTATGCACACCTCCATCTGTACGAACGACAAGGACAGGGAGTTTGCCGAAAAACTAAACCATGTTCTCGAAAAGAATATGTCGAACGACCGCTTTTCGATCGACGATTTCGCCCGGGAAATGAAAGTGGGCCGGACGATATTCTATAAAAAGGTGAAGGGCGTCACCGGCTATTCGCCGAACGAATATGTACGCATCATCCGGATGAAAAAGGCAGCCGAATTATTGCAAACGGAAAACCTGACTGTGTCCGAGGTGTCTTACAAAATCGGTATCAACGACCCGTTTTATTTCAGCAAATGTTTCAAAACGCAGTTCGGAATGGCTCCTTCCGTTTACCAAAAGGGAACGGCAAGGCATAATATACAAACGGATAATTAAATTGTGATAACATGAAAAAATCAGTATCATCTTTCCTTACATTCTTATTCGCAGTCGCTTGTGTTCATGCACAGGAATGGCCTGCCGTCCGGCCCGAAGCGCGTCCGGGCACCCGGTGGTGGTGGCCGGGAAACGCCGTAGACACGACAAATCTTACCCATAACCTGGAGAAATATGCGGAAGCCGGCATAGGCAGCGTCGAAATAACGCCCATATACGGGGTGCGGGGAAACGAGGCCAACGAACTGAAGTATCTTTCTCCCGCATGGATGCAGGTGTTGCAACATACGCTGGACGAAGGGAAACGCCTGAACATTGAAATCGATATGAACACAGGCACCGGATGGCCTTTCGGCGGCCCGGACGTGTCCATCGACGATGCCGCAACAAGGGCGCTTTTCAGGGAATACGGATTGTCGGAGGGCGAAAAACTTTCCATGCGGATAGAGCCGGAGGAGGAAAAACAACGCCCGGTTGCAAAACTTTCGCGGCTGATGGCGTACTCCGGTACGGGACAGACGCTGAACCTGACCGGCAGGGTCAAAGACGGCTACCTGCAATGGACGGCGCCGGAGGGAAGATGGCGCCTGATCGCGCTTTTCGAAGGTAAAACCTTCCAGGCGGTGAAACGTGCCGCTCCCGGCGGCGAAGGTTATGTGATGGATCATTTCTCGGCAAAAGCGGTCGGGAAGTACTTAGCCGGGTTCGACAGGGCTTTCAGTGCAAACGAAACATCCCGTCCACAGGTATTTTTCAACGATTCCTACGAAGTTTACGGTGCGGACTGGACGCCCGGATTACCGGAAGAGTTTGAACGCCGCCGGGGTTACAGGCTGGAAGATCATTTCCCGGCATTCTTAGATACGAGCCGGACGGACGGGAAAAGGCCCGAAGCTACGGCCCGTATCCTGTCCGATTACCGCGAAACACTGTCCGAGCTGCTGAAAGAAAATTTTACCCGCAAATGGACGGCCTGGGCGCACCGTCATGGCAGCATCACCCGAAACCAGGCGCATGGCTCGCCGGGTAACCTGATCGATTTATATGCCTCGGTCGACGTTCCCGAGTGTGAGGGGTTCGGGCTGTCGGAGTTTCAGATCGAAAACCTGCGCCAAGATTCGCTCACACGCCATAACGATTCCGACCTGTCGATGTTGAAATATGCTTCGTCCGGAGCGCATATAGCCGGTAAACCTTATACCTCGTCCGAAACATTCACCTGGCTGACGGAGCATTTCCGCACCTCTCTGTCGCAATGCAAACCGGACGTCGACCTGCTGTTCATTTCCGGGGTGAACCGTATCTTCTTCCATGGCACACCCTACTCTCCCCGCGAAACCGAATGGCCGGGGTGGTTGTTTTATGCCTCGGTAAACATGTCGCCGACTAATACGATCTGGCGCGATGCACCGGCCTTTTTCGAATATATTGCCCGTTGCCAGTCGTTCCTGCAGAAAGGCAGGCCGGATAATGATTTTCTGTTGTATCTCCCGGTATACGATATGTGGAACGAACAACCCGGGCGCCTCCTGGCCTTTGATATTCATAAAATGAAAGAACGGGCGCCGATGTTTATCCGTACGGTCGACGAAATTATGCGATGCGGATATGATGTGGATTATATTTCCGACGACTTTGTCCGTTCCACACAGTGCCGCGACGGTCGCCTCGTCACCCCGGGCGGCGCATCTTACAAAGCGCTGATCGTGCCGGCCGTACACCTGATGCCCGAAGATCTGCCGGCACATCTGCTGAAGCTGGCAAAAGAAGGGGCGGATATCGTATTTATGGAAAACTTCCCACAGGATGTGCCGGGCTACGGAAACATGGAAAAACGCCGCCGGA
>JAIRSF010000204.1 GCA_031255595.1 Tannerella sp. | reverse complement strand
TTTTTTATTTTGACAAATCAGAGGTTCTCTAAAAGGAAATCCGACATACGTGTGTACAGGTGCATGCGTGTATTGCCGCCGTAGATGCCATGGTCGCGGTCACGATAAAACTGCATCTCGAATTGTTTGCCTGCCTGTACCAATGCTTCCGCATAATCCATACTCTGTTTGAAATGGACATTATCATCGGCCGTACCATGAACAAGCAACAATTTGCCCTGAAGATTTTTAGCCAGATTGATCGGAGAAGTTTCATCATACCCTTTTTTGTTTTCTCTCGGCGTACGCATATAACGTTCCGTATAAACGGTATCATAATAGCGCCAGTCGGTAGGGGGGGCAACGGCGATACCGGCTTTGAACACACCGTTCCCTACACTCATCGCCATCAACGTGTTATACCCTCCGAAACTCCAGCCCCAGATCGCTATGCGATCTTTGTCCACATAAGGCAACTTCCCCAAGGCAACGGCGGCCGCCACCTGGTCACGCGATTCAAGGTCGCCCATACGCAGATAAGTACATTTGCGAAACGCTTCTCCACGCGCACCCGTTCCGCGTCCGTCCACACAGACACAGATAAAACCGTTGGTCGCCAGGTATTGCTCCCAATCCATCCCGAACCGGTCTAACACAGACTGGGAGTTAGGGCCGCTATACTGAAACATGACTACCGGATATTTTTTCGACTCACTGAAATTTGCCGGTTTCACAATCCATGCATGCAGTTCCTCGCCCGTAGCCGTAGTGATCATTGTAAATTCTTTCGGAGAAAAAGCATATCCCGACAATTTTTCCCGGAGAGCGGTATTTTCCTGAAGGAGGCGTATTTCTTTTCCCGTTTTTGTTTCATGGATACTGATACGCAGGGGCGTATTTGCGTTGGAAAAACGGTTCACATAGTAAGCGTACGATGAACTGAACGAAGCGCTGTTTGTTCCTTGCTGAGCGGTCAGCCGGGTCTTTTTGCCCTTTGCATCGACGGCATAGACCGAGCGGCGCAGCGGACTTTCTTCTGCGGATTCATAATAGACGGTTCCGGTCGTTTCGTCTTCACCGATCAGGCGTGTCACATCCCAGTTTCCGCCGGTCACCTGGCGTTGCATGACGCCGGTCGGCGAATAGCGGTAAATATGTGCATAGCCGTCCTGCTCACTCACGTACAGGTATCCGCTCTTTGAGAATCGGATCGCTCTTATCCAGTCGCTGTCAATATAGGCTTTATTTTCATCTTTCATAATCAGCTTAAAGACTCCGCTTTTGGGATTCGCATGATACAGGTTGAATACATTCTGGTGACGGTTAAGCGTCATCACAGCTAATTGTGACGGTTCCGCCGTAAAACGGATACAGGGAACATAAAAATCTTCGTTCAGGGGCGCCTGCAACGTTTTAATATCTTTCGTTTCCACACAATACGAATGAAGGCTCACTTTCGAATTGTTCTCCCCGGCTTTCGGATATTTGAACCGCTGTTCGTGAGGATAATACGAATCGCCGTACATGGCCATCGAATATTCCGGCACATCCGTTTCATCAAAACGCACATACGCCAGGTATTCGTTATCGGGCGACCATGCCATCAGATTCGTTACGGAAAACTCTTCTTCATACACCCAGTCCGTCGCTCCATTGATGATCTTATTCGCCTCCCCGTCTTTCGTCACCTGCGTTTCGGTGTCATAATCAAACTTTTTGATCCAAATATTGTTATCTTCCACATAAGCACACATGCGTCCATCCGGCGAAAAAGTAGGTATCATAATCTTTTTACCCGACGCATTAAGCTGTTTCACCATCCGGCGGCGCACATCATAATCATACACTTCCGCACGAAACGAATGGCGGTAAATCGATTCTATCTCACGCAGGATCAGGATATGATGTCCCGTAGAACTTATCACATAATCCTGAAAATCATTGAACGCACACTCCCGGACATTCCCCGTATCAAAAAGTGTTTCGACCGGCTGACCCGTACGGTATGAATATTTAACAATCATCGTACGTTCTCTATTCATCGCCGTATAATGTTCCCCATCCGGCAACGAACGCATCTCACCCACAGATGCTTCCTGCCGGAATGTTCCGTTTACAATATCGGACAAACCGATTCGTTTATTTCCCTGCTGGGCCGGAACAGGGCCTGCATACAGAAGGATCATCCCCCAAATCGCTACTCGTAAAAAAGAAACCGTCTTCATCTATCTATTTTTTTGCATTGTTAATTTTCGCGAAGCGCCCCCTTGTAAAAGCGCCCTTACAATTTGCAAATATCATCATTTTTTCCGATTAACGATTGCCGTCATTACAAAAATATGTATTTTTGGCAGGATTTCGATTATAATTCACACATAGCGCATGCTGATCAATAAAAGAACCAACACCCTGCATCCCGAATTTACGGATTACCTGCGAAAGAGGTTTCCCGGACTTAAAGTACAAAAAATATCCCTGAACGCAGGTTTCACATGTCCCAACCGCGACGGCAACAAAGGATACGGCGGATGCACGTATTGTAACAACCGGACATTCAATCCCGGCTATTGTGAAGACCGCAAAAGCATCACAGAGCAACTACAGGAAGGCATCCGGTTCTTTTCCCATAAATACCCAGAGATGAAATACATCGCTTATTTTCAGGCCTATACAAACACATACGACAAAATAGAGAACCTGCGCCTGAAATACGAGGAAGCATTAAACCATAAGAATGTGGCGGGCATCATCATCGGCACTCGCCCCGACTGCATATCCGACAAGCTGTTAGACTATCTAAAGGAACTCTCCGAAAGCGTTTTCGTCATGATCGAATATGGAATCGAAAGCACATCCAACGAAACATTAAAGCGTATCAACCGCGGGCACACATACGAAGCCGCGGAAGACGCCGTCAGACGCACCGCCCAAAGAGGCCTCCCCACAGGAGCGCATATCATTCTGGGCTTACCCGGTGAAACGCGCCGGCAAATCCTGCAACATGCCGTCCGGCTCTCCTCCCTGCCCCTGACCTCCGTCAAGCTACATCAACTCCAATTAATACGCGGCACAGCTATGGGACAGGAATACGAGCGCCACCCGGAACACTTCCGGTTATATACCGTCGACGAATACATCGACTTAGTCATCGCATTTATCGAACATCTGCGCAACGATATCCACATCGACCGTTTCGTATCCCAGTCGCCGAAAGAACTACTCATTGCCCCCGACTGGGGCCTCAAAAATCACGAATTCAGAGCCCGGCTCAAACGCAAACTGGCAGCCCTCCCCTATCCTTGATTCTATTATTACTCCGTTAGTGAATCGATAAATTTCTCAAACCTTAAAATCTTCCCGCTATTCGTTTTGTCGAATATCGGGAAATAATTTCTTATCTGTTCGATTTGTATCATAAATCGTAAGTTTTAAAGAGTAGCTTTACCCGATGGCCAAGTGCCTTACTTTGAAATTCGGCACAGTACTCAATCAGTAAATCCTTGTTTAAATCATCATGCAGATAGTCGTCATCCAAACGCAGTTCTTCCAATTCCTGTTCGCTATCGTAGAACGGATAAAGATACAGTAAATCAA
>JAIRSF010000152.1 GCA_031255595.1 Tannerella sp. | reverse complement strand
TTATTACTAATTTTCAGTATAGATAGATCTCACTCCGGATCTGCTTTATCAGCAGATGCAAATAGCACCTCAGAGAAATATAAATGAAGATTTTTTTCATTATAATTCTTATTTCGCACAAAGATAGAGATCTCTTTCGATTATAACAGTACAATGTCGGTATTTTTCAGCGATTCAGGGATTAAATAATAATTTGTAATCAAAAAAGGGATGTAAAAAAGCGTGCCTGTTTCGTAAAAAAATGTTTTATAAGCAAGGTAAAACTTGAGATACTGTTCACTAAAAAAAGAGCGCCCCGGTCAGATATAATATTCCGCCACATCAAAAATTCCGGCCCGGATGGCATATCTTATGGCGTCGTGGAGGTTGTTTACTTCTAATTTTCTGAATATGTTTTTGCGGTGAGAGTTTACCGTATGGAAACTTAGGTTTTTCTCATATGCGATTTCCTTTGTTGTCTTTCCCATCGCGATTTCGTGCAGAATCATTTTCTCCGACGCCGTCAGGTTTGCAGGGACAACATCCGTAACAGGCCTGTCATTCAGTATCTGTCGGGCCGAATCGCAAATATAGGGTATATTGTTTACGACATTATGCAGCGCATTCCTGATCTCTTTTTGTGAATCCTGTTTCATCACCACACTGATTGTCGGTTCACAGATTAAAACATATCGTAAAAAATGTTCGCTTAATTCATCGGAAAAAAGTAACCAGCACGACGCTTTGGCGGCAATCTTTAAATTCAGCATTTGTTGCATGGAAACAAAGTCGAACAAAGTATAATCCAACACAACAAGAGCCTCCGGATACTTACCCAGTTTCTCCTGCAATTCGCCGGCCGTTTCCACCCGAAGAATTGTTTCCACTCCGGTATCTTTGAGGATAGACGAAACACCTTCACTTGTAATAAATTGATTATCTGCTAAAAGACAAACTTTCATTGTATTGTTTTTTTGATAAAGAGTTGTCTTGCAAAGGTAATTATTTTGCAGGAAGATAAATATACCACAAATATGCTATTTCATGTAACCGTATAATGCCGTACTTTTGTCCGGTAATATCAAAAAAAATAAGAATATGGCAAAGATTGCAAAAAAACTGACGGAACTTATCGGAAACACTCCTTTGTTGGAGTTAGAAACATTCGGCAAACAGTATGCTTTGGAGGCACGCCTGATCGGGAAACTGGAATATTTCAACCCGT
This sequence comes from Tannerella sp., assembly GCA_031255595.1. Taxonomy (GTDB): domain Bacteria; phylum Bacteroidota; class Bacteroidia; order Bacteroidales; family Tannerellaceae; genus Tannerella. Next base: position 2,772 of record JAIRSF010000152.1, on the reverse strand, counting down.
TGGGAAGCGTCAAAGACCGGATTGCCCTTTCGATGGTAGAAGATGCGGAACGCAGGGGAATTTTAGCGCCCGGTGCGGTAATCATTGAACCCACAAGCGGAAATACCGGTATCGGCCTGGCTTTCGTATCGGCTACCAAAGGTTATCGCTTGATCCTGACCATGCCTGAAACAATGAGCCTCGAAAGACGAAACCTATTGAAAGCGCTGGGCGCAGAACTTGTTTTGACGCCCGGGCCGGAAGGCATGAAAGGAGCCATTGCGGCGGCTGTTAAATTGCAGGCGGAAACGCCCGGAGCGGTGATCCTGCAACAATTTGAAAACCCGGCCAACCCGGCTGTGCATACTCGCACAACGGCAGAAGAGATTTGGCGGGATACGGACGGGAATGTTGATATCTTCGTTTCCGGAGTAGGTACGGGCGGAACGGTCAGCGGCGTCGGCAAACGCCTCAAAGAACTCAACCCGGCTGTGCGGATTGTTGCGGTGGAACCTGCCGATTCTCCCGTTCTGTCCGGCGGGAATCCCGGCCCACATAAGATACAGGGCATTGGCGCCGGTTTTGTCCCTGTGACGTATGATGCCGGCGTTGTGGATCAAATCATCCCCGTAGCCAACGATGACGCGATACGGACAAGCCGCAGACTGGCGCAAACGGAAGGGCTTTTAGTCGGCATTTCTTCCGGAGCGGCGTTGTATGCGGCAACGCAATTGGCACAACAGCCTGAAAACAAAGGCAAGCATATCCTTGTCATTTTACCGGATACGGGCGAACGTTACCTCTCGACCGTACTTTACGCTTTTGATGAATACCCGTTATGATTTATCCGCCCCGGTAAGTATCCATGCTTACCGGGCGCCGCCGGGTAAAAATACCACGTATATGGTATTTTACAAAATACAGCAACCCCTTATCTTTGCACTGTATTAATTGAAACAGGAAATGACTTCATTCTTACACATAACAAATCAAGAACTCCTGCGCTTCTTAAAAACAGGATACGTTCGCCGTATGTTGTCCGTTCCTTTCCGAATGTGCTGCTGACAGCACGCCTCATCATTTTACATTCCGAAATTTAATCGGTTAACTTGCCGTATCCATACGGTGAATAGCCATCCTCATGTCCAAACGGATTTATGAATACATAAAACATTACAGAAGATTTGGAACAGGTATTGGCTTCTATAAAGTAGTTAATCGGGAGTCAGTTATAAAATTAATGAATATAAACAGAAAAAATATGTCTAAGAAAATCAAGCAAATTGCAATTTACGGCAAAGGCGGTATCGGAAAATCTACCACAACGTCCAACATCAGCGCGGCGCTGGTTGAAGCCGGTTATAAGGTTTTACAATTCGGGTGTGATCCGAAAAGCGACTCAACGAACACCTTGAGGGACGGAAAATACATTCCTACGGTGTTGGATCTTTTGCGGGAAAAGCCGAAGGTAGATGCCCATGAAGCGATATTTCAAGGATTCGAAGGCGTCTATTGCGTCGAAGCGGGAGGGCCGGCGCCCGGAGTGGGATGTGCCGGACGGGGGATCATCACAGCTGTGGAGTTGTTGAAACAGCAAAACATATTTGAAGAGTTGGAACTGGATTATGTTATTTTTGACGTACTGGGCGATGTGGTCTGCGGCGGATTTGCGGTACCCATACGCGAAGGAATAGCTGAGCATGTCTTTACCGTTTCTTCTTCTGATTTCATGGCAGTCTATGCCGCCAACAACCTGATGAAAGGGATCAAAAAATACTCCAACTCGGGAGGAGCCTTGTTTGGCGGCATAATAGCCAACTCAATCAATAGCCCGTATCAACAGGCCATTATAGAGGATTTTGCTCAGCAAACGAGTACACAGGTTGTAGAATATGTACCTCGTTCCATTACGGTTACACAATCCGAGTTATCGGGTAGAACGACGATTGAGGCGCAGCCCGGTTCCAAACAGGCGGATATTTACAGAAGCCTTGCCCGTAAAATTCACGAACATACCGAATCACGAATACCTGCTCCTCTTGAGATTGACAACCTGAGAGCGTGGTCGGCCAAGTGGGCGGATCAGTTGCTTGCCATCGAATCGGGAGAAGTGCGCGGAATTCAGGCTAACATCTAAGTGAATATGAGAAAGATTAACCTGAAAACAACGGTTGTTGAAAGCCGGGAACAGCGCTTGGGTACGATCGTTGCGTGGGACGGCAAACATCCTTGTTTTAACGCCGAATCAAGGCATTTGTTCGGGCGTATTCATCTGGCGGTTGCTCCGAAATGCAATGTGCAGTGCAATTTTTGCAACCGCCAATTCGATTGTACAAACGAAAGTCGTCCCGGGATAACCACAGCTGTGTTGAAACCGGAAGAGGCACTACATCATTTAGATGAAATGGAAAAGAAAATCAAGAACCTGGCCGTCGTCGGTATCGCAGGGCCGGGAGAGCCGTTTGCCAATCCGGAAGAAACCATGAAAACGCTCGAACTGGTACATGCCGAATACCCCGATAAGCTACTGTGCGTGTCGTCCAACGGGCTCACTATTTACGAATATATTCCCCGGTTGGCAAAGTTGAACGTATCCCATGTTACCATTACCGTTAATGCCGTTGATCCTGAAATAGGAGCGAAAATATACGAATGGGTACATTTCAATAAAAAAGTGTATTTCGGGACAGAGGCTGCCCGGTTATTACTTCGACGGCAAACGGAAGCAATCAAAAGGCTTAAAAAATGCGGTATGACCGTAAAAATCAATACGGTCGTTATCCCCGGAGTCAA
>JAIRSF010000089.1 GCA_031255595.1 Tannerella sp. | reverse complement strand
TACTAGAAGCGGTGTTTCATTTGTTTAATGTGAATCCTAAATATATGATCAGTAGTAACTAATTAAGAAAAATAATTGACTAATATGCTGATTGTCTACTTGTTTGAAAAGTAAAACCCGTTTGAGGAAGATACGGAAGTATTTCTTTCAGGAATATTTCCCGCGCGATGATCCGGTAATGCGGGTCGTAGGCTTTTGTGAACGGCTCACTGTGATGGAGTACATATTTTTCCTGTTCCAGCAGTGAAAATATGTTCTCCCGTTCCCGTTCATAACCGGCAAGCGATAAATCCATCGAATGGATGACCGAATCTATTTCCCTCCATTCCTTCTTCCATTCTTCGAGCGTGATGGTTTGTATGTCGCTCACACTGCGTACGAACGCATCGAAAAAGGCGTCACGTGTAATAAGTCCTTCCTTGATAACCGATAAATTTACCCGGTAGAAGTTCGCGTTATAGCCGGTAGGCTCGTAATAAGCGCCGGAGGCCTGTTCGAACGAGGCAAGTTCGCGGTTCAAATAAGCGCCGGCCGACAACGTATCGCCCAGCATGTGTCCCGGGCCGAAATAATCCTGAAAAAAATTCTTATACAAATCCTGCAAAGTTGATTCCGGATAGAAGCTTAATTGGCTTTCAACAGCTTTACGAATCCGTTCATCTTTCGTTTCCTTGCAAGACATCAGAAAAACAGTTGCAATAATAATAATGATACTTCGCATAATAATAATATTTTACACGTCCTGTCCGAAAAGCGCTTTTCCCAAAACAAACCTCGCCCACAAAGTATACGGTCGAAGCTGGCAGGGTGGGGTTTTCGGAGTGGACTAAAACTCCAACCGTTGCTTCAACCGTTCCGCGTATTGATCCACGCGGCGCATTTCTTCCGGTATTTTGACCTGCTGTGGACACTTGGGCAAACATTCGTTACATTCTATGCAATGGTCTGCCTGACGCAGCCTGGGGATGCTCCGGTCGTAGCCGACCAGAAAATCCCTGCGGGCGTTTTTGTAATTCTCGTCATTCGAGTTTTTCAGCATCTTCCCGGCACTCACGCAGCGGTTATAATGGGCAAACACGCCCGGTATGTCAAGCCCATACGGACAGGGCATGCAATACTGACATTCGGTGCATTGGATATAATCCGAATTGACTAAGATTTCCGTTACCCGTTCCAGCGTTTCGTACTCCTGCTCATTCAGAGGCTCCAGGGGTGAATAAGTTCGAATGTTTTCCTGCAAATGTTCCATATATACCATGCCGCTGAGTACGGTCAGTACATGATCCGGAGTTCCGGCATAGCGAAACGCCCATTTGGCGGCGCTGTCTTCCAGCCGGATTTCTTTCATCATGTTGAGCGCCTGTATGGGGACGCGGGCAAGGCGTCCGCCCAGCAACGGCTCCATTATGATTGCCGGAACGTTGCGCTTCACCAGTTCGCCGTAGAGGTATTCCGCATTTATATTCCTGCCCGTAGCATACTTCCAGTCCTGATAATTGAGCTGTATCTGGCAAAAGTCCCATTGGACGTCCAATGCTAAGGCATAATCGAATACGTCCACAAGGCCATGAAACGACCAGCCGAGATTGCGGATACGGCCCGCTTCGCGCTCTTTGAGGAAGAAATCGAGTAATCCGTTGTCGAGAAAACGCGTATGAACTTCTTCCTTGCTGCTGCCTATCGAGTGGAGCAGGTAGTAATCCAAGTAATCGACCTGCAGCTCCTGCATCGATTTGCGGTACATCGCTATGCCGCTTTCCAGCGTATTACTTCGGGACGATTTGGTGGCAACGAAAAAGCTTTCCCTCGGATGGCGTTTCAGCGCGATACCGGTCGCCGTTTCCGACCAACCCCGTACATAAACGGGCGCCGTATCGAAATAGTTGACGCCATGTGCGATGGCATAATCAACCAGCTCGTTGACTGCCTCCTGATCCACCTCCTCGCCGCTTCCGTCGGCTTTTTGCCGGAGCGGCCAGCGCATGCACCCGTATCCCAGAAGGGATACGACGTCGCCCGTATGAGGATTGGTACGGTACGTCATCCGGTCTGTCGGCACCTCGCCGGCCGTTCCGCCTTGCGCCGAAACCCTGTCACCGGGCCTGCAACCGACTAAGGCCGTAGCAGAGGCAACCGTACCTGCCCCGACCGTCTTGAGAAAACTCCTGCGGTTAAAACCTTTTGTATCTTTCTTTTCCATAATCATCAATTATTAAACGGAGTGATGCGTTAAATTACCTTCTACATAAATGGCGCTGAACGGACGTGCCGGACAGTAGTACTCGCACGAACCGCAACCGATACACAATTCGTTGTCTACGGCCGGGTACTTTAACGATTTCTTGTCGTCGGGGTTAATCGCTATAAGAGTGATCGCCGAGGTCGGGCAGTGCCGTTGGCAGGCCGTACATTGCAGATCGTCCCTGTGTACGATACAGTTATCTTTAATCCATACGGCCCGCCCGATGGATAAAGAGGATTTGTCGGCCGGAGTAACCGCTTTTATAGCGCCGGCGGGACAAACCTGTGAACATTCGGTACATTCCGGGCGGCAATATCCCTGCTCATACGACATTTCGGGTTGCATCAGCGAGGAGAGCTTGCCCGAAGGGCGCAGGATCTGATTCGGACAGGCCGACACGCACAACTGGCAGGCTGTGCAACGGCTGTTGAAGTTTCTCAGGCTTTGCGCTCCCGGAGGCACCAGCGGCACTTTCCTGTCGGGCGCCTTTTTGTCCGCTATATCGGCCAGTCCCCCGTCGGCTTGCAGCAGTTGCTGCGCTTTTGCCGTTACGCCGGCGAAAGCCCAAAATCCGGCAACCGAGAGAAATTTGATCCGCGAAATTCCCTTTTTATCCTCCTTTTCCGCGAGGGGCGCCAACTTTCTGCCGGAATACCGGGGCAGATACCCTATCGCTCCGAATTTGCATTTCTCCATGCAGTTAAAACAGGATACACAGCGACTGTAATCGACAGACATCTTCTTCGAATCAATGCAGGACGCTTTGCAGCCGCGTGTGCAAAGTCCGCATTTCGTACACTTCTCCGTATCGAGCGTCAGCCTGAACAGCGAAAAGCGCGACAAAAACCCCAGTACAGTTCCCACCGGGCAAACGGTATTGCAATACGTCCGTCCGTTTCGCCACGCCAGCACGCCCACAATAAGAAAAGAGGCGATAGCCACCGATAAGGTGATACTGCTTTTGATCCATACTTCGGTTGGGTAGAAAGCATAACCGTCCATGCGTTCGGCCAAAGAAGCCAATACGTTATTAATACCCCGGTATACGGGCAGGAACAGATTGCCGGCCATGCGCCCGTATGTTCCGTAAGGATCAAATAGAGCGACAAGTGAACTTATTCCGAACACAAAAGCGGCGATACACAATACGAGCACCCCATAACGCAGCCATGAAACGGCGGGAGAGAAGGTGAATTTTCTTTTCTTTCTTATTCTCTGAGCCAGCCATGAAGCTGTGTCCTGAAATACCCCAAGCGGACAGATCACAGAACAATAAATTCGCCCGAACAGCAACGTGAGCAGAATCAGTCCGGCAATGACCCCAACATTCAGTGCCAGCAGCGCCGGCAGGAATTGTGTTTTCGCGAGCCACCCCAGCCATACATGTGCCGTCCCTGTAAAATCAAGGAATAAAAATGTAATCAACAAAAAACAAAGAATAGCAAGCGTTAATCTGACTGTTTTCAGCATAATCGGTATTTTTATATATTTCCTGCAAAAATGAGATAAAATTCTTAATGACCTTTTTGCTTAAAGATTATTACGAAAAAAAACGATGTAAAAACGAAAAAGGGGCGGTAAATAAATCACATGGATACACCTTGGGAAGTATGAAATCATGAAAATGTTTGTATAATGGGAGGATTTGTCTAATTTTGCAGCCATGATTGACGAAACCTTTCTATATCTTGGAATCACGCTTGCGCTTGCTGCGATGCTGTTTGTTTTCGGAATACTGTTTCATGTACTGTACCGCTATACGGAATCGCCCGTATACCGGAAAGCGTTGCGGATGATGATTTTCACCTACTGCTTTTTCGGGCTTGTCAATGTGTTGGAACTGGCAAACTATGCCTCACGTTCCGCTACCGACAACGTCCTGGTATTCCGGATCACAACGCTCATTATAGCCGTCTGCCAGGCTTTTCTGTTCACCTTCACCATGATTTTGTTTATCAATGCAGCTTATGTGACGCGTCGCAGGGTGATACGCGAACTTATTCCTGTCCTGAGCCTGTCGGCTGTCTTCGCAGTGATCTGTTTCACGCTGCCTGCTTCGTTCGTCAAGATATCCGCCGGCCTGTTTACGGTGTTTTATATATGCCTGCTGATAAGGTATATACGGCTTTTTGCCGTCACCTGGCGCAACGCACTGCGGAAGTTAGACAATTTCTTTTCCGGCCGGGAAGCGGAACACCTGAGATGGGTCAACGTTTCCTTCTATGCCGCCCTGAGCATCGGCCTGCTGGCGCTGGCCACGAGCCTGGCGCCCGGTATCCGTATCGGGTTTATCTGTTCGGTCATTTATTACGTGTTTTACGCCTTTTTCGCGATCCGCTTTATCGGTTATGGCTTTGTGTACAAAAGGTTGGAGGAAGCCCTGTCGGAGGAGAACATAACGGGAGAACCGGAAAACAAAAACCCGCTGCCTTCCCTTGCGGCCGCCGCCATAGAAACCGGCCTGAAAGACTGGATGGAGAAAAAGCAGTACCTGCAACCCGGTATTACGGTTCGCGACGTATCGTTTCATATCGGGACAAACAACAAATATCTGTCCGTTTACCTCAATCAGCGCCTGAACAAATCTTTTCGCACATGGATTAACGAACTGCGGATCGAGGAAGCCAGGCGCCTGCTGCTCGAATATCCGGATATGCCGGTAAAGGAGATTTCCGCTCATGTCGGCTTTGCCAAAAACAATCATTTCTATGACCTGTTTTTGAAAAGCGCCGGACAAACGCCGCATGCATGGCGGAAAAGCGCTCCGAACCATGATGCGCAGGATTAGGCAGGTATATCAAAAATCCTCTCAGGCTCGCTTTCGTTAGTATACATTCGGGCAATGAAAGCCCTAAAACTCCCCAAACAGGAATTTTTTTAAAGAAATTCCCGTTTGGGGAGTTTTGGCTGCCGGGAGGAAAAAGTATATTAAGTAACTTCGTGCGACTTTTTAGTCCGTATGTGATTTGCGACGTATTATATAATGTAAGGTGCATGAAAACACAAGAATACCCACACACATAATGCAAACTGTTTAAAGACATGAAAAACAAGTTGATCGGCCCCCAATACCTGCTTATTGTCATCTGTACGGAGCT
>JAIRSF010000068.1 GCA_031255595.1 Tannerella sp. | reverse complement strand
GTCGATACCGATTCAAAGACGCAGGCCAGAATCATAAAGATCAGTATAAACGCCGCAAGAAGCAGAAATTTAAACTCGGCAAACAAATCTTCCTCATGAATCACCTCTATGGCAATCCCTGCCGGCAGATTATAATTGGCAATCAACTGATCGATATCGCCGCGGTAACTTTCCAATAAAGAATTGGATTGCTCCACACTGCGAATGAAATTATACCGCACCTCGAGCTGTTTATCCTGGTTCACACGCGTGATACGCGAACGGCCGAAAGCCTTGTTTACGGTTGCAATATCTTTCAGGTTATGCAGTCCGCCGTTGGCATTCATGATCTGTACGGCATCCAGGTCGTCGATCGTCTTTTGTTTTTTCTGTTCTTCCTCCTCCTCTTCGGGTGTTTTATCGCGGATAATGATATCATACGATTCCTCTCCCACCTTGAATGTCGTACCCGACGGATATTCGGTATTCAGGTCTGCCAGTCCCGCCGTTATATTAGCTCGTGTGATCTCGTAGGAAGTAAGCAGCGTCTGGTCGAAATTGAGGCGCACCTCCGGTTGGCGGCGCGTATAAGACACCCACGAATTACGGATAAACTCCTGCTCATCCAGATAATAACGGATATCCTCGGCCACAAGCTGCATCATATCATAATCGGCGCCTTTGATAATCACCCGTTCCTGATTATCGCCGATACCCAGCATGCCCATAAAAGCAACCATCCCGCCGACATCTCCTCCCCGGTTCTGTCCGCCCATAGCGTCCGACACAGAGATCTCCGCGCCTTCCATATTCGGCATTTTGGACTGCACATCAGACTTGATTTCAGACAGGTTACGTTTGCCTATTTTCCGATAATCTTCCTGCAGAACAAGCGTCAACACAGCCTCTTCCGCATTTATACGGCTGATGACATCCTTTTTCTCCGCGATTTCGGACAAGCGTTCTTCCAGCACCTTCACCACCCGGTCTGTATTCTCCAGCGTACTCCCCGTACGCATGGTCACATACACATTAAAACGGTCGGAATCGACGTCGCGGTTCTGCTGTACGGTCGTCGCAAGCGAGAAGATCAACGTCAAAAAAAGCAGGATAATGGAGCCGAACACCGTTACGCCCGGATTACGCATACAGGTTTTAAGCAGAACGAGATAAATCTGTACGGGACGTTGTGCGGGGGATACCTTTTCATAGAAAACGCTCCGGTTGTTTTTCCTCCGCAAGATGATATAGGCCGTCATCGGAATGAACAGCAACGCAACCGCCATCGAAACCAGCAGTGTGGAAACAATAGAGATCCCGATATGATTTCCGATCAGTTTGATCATGAAATTATCGGTAAATACGAAAGGCACAAAAACGGTGATCGTCGTCAGCGTAGCCGCCACGATCGAACGCCATACTTCGGTCGTACCCTGCGTGACGGAACGTTCGGGCGAGAGTCCGGCGCCCGACAGTCGATACACATTTTCAAGCACAACGACGCTGTTATCCAGCAACATCCCGACGGCAAGCGCCATCCCGACAAGCGTCAGACTGTTTATGGAGATGCCCGCCGCGTAAAAGAAATTAAACGCCGTATAAATGGAAATCGGTATGGATAAGGCGATAAAAAAGACCAGCCGGATATTTTTAAGGAAAAACCAAAGCACGATAATAGCCAGCAATCCGCCCACCAGCGCAAGCTCTACAATCTGATTGATATTATTCTCCATCACCTCCGCCGTATTGGAATCAACGACAATCTCAACGTCCGCACTCTCCAGACGCGCGTTCAGATCCTCAATAACCGCAATCGTGCGATGCGACAGATCAATCAGATTCGCCTGCGCATCATTCACAAGCGAAACAGAGATCGCTTCTTTTCCGTTCACGCGGCTGAACGACGTTTCTTCTTTCAGGTCGAAAAAGATCGTCGCAATATCTTTCAGCAACACGGGGCCGGGGGAGACAACGATATTTTCGAGATCCGACACTTTTGTATAAGACGAATTGACATGAACGAAATACTGACTGTCGGACTCTTTCACATTTCCGACAAACACTTTTTCCTGCATGTTGCCGCTCAACAGGCCGGAAATCCTCGACGTATTCAGGTTCAGCGCTTTGCAGGCATCCTTATTCAACCTGACTTCAATCGCTTTCTCGCGTCCGCCGTAAATATTCACGCCCGCCACGCCGTCGATATTTTCCAGTTCCGCCCGGATCTTTTCGTCGGCAATATTCCGTACACGGTCCACGCCTCCCGAGCCGCGAACCTGAAGCGTCATGAAATTATTGCTCATCATCGCCATATCCACTTTCTGGACACGCACGGTGAAATCATTCGGGAGCGTGGCCGAAACTTCTTTCATCTTCTCTTCCAGTTTCAGCGAAGTCGTCTTGTAATTTACATGACTCTTGAAGTTAATCCGGATAGACGACTGGCGGCTGCTGATCTCCGACTGTATCTTATCCACTCCTCCGATAGCGCTTATTGCACCTTCCACAGGAATAATCACTTCCGACTCCACGTAGGCGGGATCCATCTCCTGCTGCGAGTTGACCGAGACGAACAAGACAGGAAGTTCCGCGTTGGGCAACAGCTCCACCGGCAGTTGTTTATACGACACATACCCCAGAAGGGTCAGCGATATAAACAACATCGTTATGGTTATTCTTCTATGTAACAGAATATTCATCCTTTTCGTTTC
>JAIRSF010000280.1 GCA_031255595.1 Tannerella sp. | reverse complement strand
GTATCCTATTTCCCATGAGGCAAACACATTTTTCCCTACGGAAACGCCGAAAAAAGTCAATTGGCCGCTTACGTGGGTTTCATTGATGTAATAGTCCGTATTACTGTCCCATTTTTCTTTTTGTAATCCGAAGCCGAACCCTGCGGCCGAATAGAGTCGGATGAGCGGACGATTAAAATACGTAAATCTGACGGTCGGAAATACGGCAAAACGATGTTTCCTGCGTTTGTTCACAATAAGATCATTTTCCACCGATCGTTCGTTTTGCATAACGCCTGAGTAAGAAACGTTGAGGCTCAGGGCCACCCATTTTCTTATTTCATGGGTGTATGAAATTGAGATCGCCTGCGTATAAAATTCGTCATCCAAGTAATATTTTCCTTTGTCGTAACGATCTAACGGGCTTTCGTCGAACCGGTACCAGTCTGAGAAGTAGAAGAGGTCGGAGATTACATCGCTATATCCCCATCTGACGGTTATTTCATGTTTGGGCTTGTATGGTTCGCGTGTTCTGGCTTGTAGCGTTGTTGTTGAAAATAGGATCAGGCAACAGATGACAAACGGTAATATTTTTTTCATATCCTATAATTATTTAAATGTTAAATACAAAATGAGATCCCTGTAAAGGACGTCGCAAATATGATCTACATATTAAAGAGATGCAAAAAAGTATTTAAATGTTGCATCGGTATGAAAAAAATAATTGTTTTTTTAGGACAATCATTTTATACAACAACAAATTCGAATCTCTTTTATCCATTTCCCAAGTGTTGCGCTTAAAAACCTCCGGTTTTCGGACGCTTGTTTTTTATCAGGCTTTTTTAACCCATCCGCTTTTTCAGCGGGTGGTAATGGAGTTCAGGTTACCTGTTTTCACAAGGTATTCGGCAATTTGTACGGCATTCAGTGCGGCTCCCTTTTTGATCTGGTCGCTTACCGTCCAGAAAGTCAGTCCGTTAGGATTAGACAAATCTTTGCGGATGCGTCCTACATATACCGGATCTTTGTCGGCCACAAAAAGCGGCATCGGATAATCTTTCTCTCCCGGATTATCCTGCAAAACAATTCCTTCCGCCTTGGAGAACGCTTCGCGAGCTTCTTCCACAGAAACCGGACGCTCCGTTTCAACCCATGTTACCTCACTGTGTGCACGCATAACAGGAACACGTACGCATGTGGCGCTGACCTCAATGTCCGAGTGCATGATTTTACGGGTTTCGTTATACATTTTTAATTCTTCTTTTGTATAACCGTTGTCCGTAAATACGTCAACCTGCGGAATTAAGTTATATGCCAGTTGGTAAGCAAATTTTTCTATCGTCGGTTCTTCACCGTTGATCAGTTGTTCAAATTGTTTCTTCAATTCGGCCATAGCGCTTGCGCCGGCGCCGCTTGAAGCCTGATAGGTAGCAACATGTACTCTTTTAATATGCGAGATGTTTTCAATAACTTTGAGCGCTACGACCATTTGTATGGTAGTGCAATTCGGGTTTGCGATGATTCCCTTCGGGCGGTTTAATGCGTCTTCCGGATTCACTTCAGGTACAACTAAGGGAATGTCGTTATCCATACGGAAAGCGCTTGAGTTATCAATCATTACTGTTCCGTATTTTGTGATTGTTTCTGCAAAATCAATGGACGTCCCTCCTCCGGCCGAAACAAAAGCAATATCTATATTTTTAAAATCATCATTATGTTTCAGCTCTTTGACCACGTACTGTTTACCACGAAAAGTATATTCGCGTCCCGCACTACGAGACGAACCGAAAAGTATCAGGTCGTCTATCGGAAAATTTCTCTCGTCAAGCACACGTAGAAACTCTTGTCCTACTGCGCCGCTTACTCCAACAATTGCTACTTTCATTTTTTGTCTTAAAGTTTGGATATATAAATTTTTTCGTATATTTGTAACGATTGGTGTTATAACCTTGAATATTACAAATTCGGGTGCAAATATAATAATAATCCTGAAAAAATTGATGCTATGAAGCCGGTATTGTTGTTTCTTCCATTTCTTTTTATGTCGGTATATCTATCGGCGCAAAATGCGGATAACTCTCAATCCGGTGATATCATCATTAATGAAGTGATGGCCGATCCGGTCGGTCTGACGGCATTGCCCCAAACGGAATATGTGGAAATTCATAATGCTTCCGGTCGTGATCTGTCTTTATCCGGCTGGGTGTTTCTATACGGCGGCAAAGAGGCAGCTACCTTGCCTGATACGGTTTTACATGTCGGTGGCTATGCTGTTCTTTACCGTTTGGGTAGTGGTATCGTAGTAGCGGAAGGTGCATTATCGCTTGGTTTAGCTAAATTCCCGTCGGCATTGGCAAATGAGGGTAAAACAATCGGATTGAAAAATTCCAAAGGTGTCCTGATCGATGAAATTGCTTATCCGAAAGCAAAGAAAGGAAAATCTTATGAACGCGACGCCGGAGGTGTCTGGCATTTGTGTATGGATGAAAGGGGCGGTACACCGGGTGAAGTAAATTCCCCGGCGCCATCATCCGATCCCGGCCAGGAAACAGATCCCGATCCGGACTCAGGCACAGGTCCTGATCCTGGCTCGGGAACAGATTCCGGTACTGATGATGATCCGAGCGCGGGGACGGATCCTGTTGTTCCTCCATCGGATGAATCTCAGCCCGGTGATATCATTATTAATGAAGTAATGGCCGATCCGGTCGGTCTGATGGCGTTGCCTGAAACGGAATATGTAGAAATTTATAATGTTTCCGGTCGTGACCTGTCTTTATCCGGGTGGGTGTTTCTATACGACGGCAGAGAAACCGCTTTGCCTGATACGGTTTTACGGGCCGGCGGTTACGCCGTTCTTTACCGTTCGGGGCACAATATTATGGTTGCGGAAGGTGCATTGTCGTTTGGCTTAGCTAAATTCCCGTCAGCGCTTTCAAATAATGGTAAGA
>JAIRSF010000170.1 GCA_031255595.1 Tannerella sp. | reverse complement strand
TGGGAAGCGATTCATCATTTATTGATCGAAGCGGCTTCCATGACCGACGGCGTTGAATCGGATCCTCCTCCGTTCGTACATGAATTGTCGTTTGAAGATTTTTATCCCGTCTACCAGATCAATGCCTATATCAAAGATGCGGACAGAACGGCTCAAATTAAATCGGATATGCTTCAGCATATTCACGAGTTGGCCGACGCAGCCGGCATAGAATTGCTTTCACCCCATTATATAGCGACAAGAGAGGGTAAGGAAAAGTGTATCCCTAAAAAATAAAGTGCGCTGAACAGGTCTGCTGCCGGGAAGGGGAGCGGTTTTCAGTGAATGATTCCGTTTTCAATATTGCCGCCGCACTTTTCCAGCAAAATCTTTTTCAGTTCCTCCGCTTTTTGGGGAAAACGAAGGATCACGTCGTATTTCTCCTCGGGATCTTTCCGGATATCGTACAGTTCGTATTTTGTCTGTTTGTTATAGTACCGCAGTTTCCAGCCCTCGTTTACGATGAGGGCCGGCCCTTCGCTCGAACTTACGACAACCATGCGGTTTTTAGGCAATTTGCGCCCTTTCATTAATACGGGCAGGAGTGAAATACCGTCTTTTTCCGTTTCCGTTTCAACGTTTAATAAATCCACCACAGTCGGAAGAAAGTCGTAATTCGACACAACTTCCCGGCTGATGTGGTTTTTAAGTTTCCCTTTCCAGTAAAAAATCAGCGGAATATTAATCCCTCCGTTCAAATTACTCTCTTTAAGGCCTGCCAATCCCCTGTTGCCGTCGAAAACATCTCCGGCCACATCACTGTAATACTTGCTGTATGAACCGTCGAACCATTCGTCGGTTTTCATATTACGGAAAGGGCTGACAATACGGTCTTTCTGTAAGTAGTAGATATGATGTCCGTTATCGGAAGCAAAAACGATCATCGTATTTTCTTCCAATCCGAGATCCCGCAGTTCCGACATAATCATGCCGACCTGGTTGTCGAGGATTTTCACCATCGAGGCATATTCTTTTTCGATAGGCGTCAGTTGCTCGTTTTGAGCCGTTTCCGGGTCTATTGCAGTCGGAACGGATATCGGAGCGGGTAACTGTGTCGAGTACATGAGGAAAAAGGGTTTATCTTTAAATTCCCGCATAAATTCCCGCGCTTTGTTAATAAACAGGTCGGGGGCATATACCTTTTTTCCTTCCATGTTCCATCTTTCTTTATACACAGCCTCCGATTCCGTTTCATAAGGATAACCCCGGCCGCAATCAATGCGCGTATTGCCTTCGATCATGACGGCCTGTCCGTTTTCGAAAAGAAACGTAGGGTAATATCCTTCTCCCCGCGTGTGGTCGAGATAGCCGTAATAATAATCCCATCCGTACCGGGCCATTTGTTCCCGCGACGAGGTCTTACCGAATCCCAGCAGGCCGATCTGTGCCGTTACATATCCGGCTTTTCCGAATACCTGGGGCAGATACAAGTCATTTTCCGGCAGCAGGATGCTGCTGCTGTTCACAAAACTTTCACTTTCGCGAAGATGCATCGTATCCTCCCGGATGTAAGCGCCTCCTTTCGTGATGCGCCACTTTTTTTTGTTTAGATCGTGATAGCCGGTGAACAGCGAAGCTCGTGCGTAAGCGGAAGTCGAACCGCCGAAAGCATAGTCGAAACTGACGCCGTTATGAATAAGTGCATCAATATGAGGCGTTGTGAAATGTTTCTGGCCGTATGCCGACAACAATCCCTTTCCCATATCATGCGCATAGATATAAATGATATTCGGATGTTTTTCGGATGATGCACCGATCGCGTGTGTGGGAAAAGACAACATACCTAATAAAAACAGAATAATAATATTTTTACACATAGAGCAACATATTTATAAATACTGAAAAACCAGAAATAAAATACCGGTCGGAGGCGATGTTTCTGTTTATTGCCGGAACGGTATTTCTATTCATGGGCTGCAAATATAGCCAAAACCCGACAATTTTACATAATCTTTGTTGAATAAATTCGGCAAAACTCCGGTCGCAAGCCGGATAACCGGCCATAAATTATATTGCAGTAATTTTTCCGGCCGTAAATTGAATAAAATTGTTTTACCGGCATTATATTTGCATTCGGTACATGCAATTAACAGCCATTGTGAATAAAGATATCCACACAGACCATTTGCATACGAAGGTGAATTTCAAAAAGGGAAATGTGATAATTTTAAATTTTAGTCGGATAACAGTAAAAAAATCATGAAAGACAAAAAATGTTCGTTTAAGATGTCCCTTTGTTTGTTGGGGACGGGGGCTTTGGTGAGTCCTGTATATTCTCAGGAGAAGCCCAATATCATAGTCTTTATTGCCGACGACGCCGGAATGGATTTCGGGTGCTATGGGAATAAGGTTATTAAAACACCTAACATTGATAAGATCGCCCGGCAGGGAATCCGTTTTCAAAATGCGTTTCTGGCATCTCCTCAATCCAGTCCGTCGCGCACCGCTATGATGACGGGGATGTTTGCGCATACGATCGGAACGGAAGATTTGCATACGCCTATCGACGACTCTACACGTATGATACCTTCTTATCTCAAAGAAGCCGGTTATTTCACCGGCTCAATGTTGAAAACACACTGGGGGCCGAATGGGGACAGGCAGTTCGACCGAATGATAAAAGGAAGGTATTTGCCCGATGGAGGTGATCTGTCGGAAGACGCCTTTCTGAATTACGAACAGTTTATAAATGATAGCGGAGAGAGGCCTTTCTTTCTCTGGGTAGGCTTTGCAGACCCTCATCGTCCATATAACCGCGATGCCTGTATACAAGAAAATGACCCTGCCCATGTTCTCGTCCCTCCCTTTTTAGTGGATGGGGAAGACACCCGGAGAGATTTGGCCGATTATTACGATGAGATAACCCGTATGGATCGGAATATCGGGAAAATGCTTTCGATACTGGAAAGAAAAGGGAAGATGGATCATACAATGATTGTTTTCCTGAGTGATAATGGGAGTCCGTTCCCCAGGTGTAAAGGATCGTTGTATGATACCGGGATACAGACGCCTGTGATTTTTGTGTGGAAAAATAAAATAAAAGAAAATGTTGTTCATAACAATGGATTGATCAGTACCGTCGACCTGGCTCCTACTATCCTGGAGGTGGCGGGAGTGAAAATGGATCCTAAAGTCTACGGCAAAAGCTTTGCTCCTCTTTTATTCGATCACACCCAACGTGGACGCGATTATATCTTTGCCGAAAGGAACTGGCATAACATGGACGAGTATATCCGATGTGTCCGTACGGAAAAGCTGAAGCTCATTTATAATGCCTATTATGAAATACCTCATGGAACGGCCATGGATTTAAGCTCAAGTTTGAGTTGGTATGAACTGAAAGATAAACAGCGGAAAGGGGAATTGAAAAAAGAACAGATGCAAATATTTGAATCCCCTCGTGCAATGGTAGAGATTTATGATTTGGAAAAAGATCCGTATGAGTTGGATAATGTAGCGGATATTCAATCCTACTATAAAGAAGGGAAAAAATTAGCGCAGCTTCTTACGGATTGGCAAGATGAAACGAACGATCATCCTTGGTGGAAACGCAGAAGACCCGATCAAGGCGATAGAATAACCGGTTTTCCTCTGTTTCGGAAACGGCAGGAATTTTGGGTCGAATAAGAGCTTGTTTAATATTTAAAAGATAGAATTATGGTAGAAAATTATTGTCTTCCCTCTTTATTATTATTTACCGGCCTGACCGGATGTGTCGCATCGGAAAGTAATGATACAAAACTCCCTGTCGGAAAAAACGGAAAACCGCTGAATGTAGTTTTTATACTCTCCGATGATCATCGATATGATTATATGGGATTTTTAAATGTTGTACCCTGGCTGGAAACTCCTTCGATGGATCGGATGGCTCGTGAGGGCGCTTACATCAAAAACGCCTTTGTAACCACTTCGCTTTCTTCACCCAGCCGCGCATCAATCCTGACCGGGCAATACTCGCACGTGCATCAGGTAGTAGATAATTCGGCTCCCCTGCCCGAAGGATTAACCTTCTTTCCCGAATATCTGCAAAGCGCGGGTTATGAAACCGCTTTCTTCGGGAAATGGCACATGGGAAATGATACCGGAAATCCTCAACCCGGATTCAATCATTGGGAGGGTTTTCGTGGCCAGGGAGAATATTATAATCCGCGTATCAACACAAACGGCCAATGGATTGAATATAAAGACAGCACTTATGTTACGGATTTGCTAACGGAACATGCTATTGATTTCATGAAAAGACAGGTGAAAGAAGAAAAACCTTTCTTTGTTTATCTTTCACATAAAGGGGTACATGATAATTTTTCGGCAGCCAAACGTCATAAAGGACGATACGCAGGCAAGGATTTGGTGATCCCTCCTTCTTTCCATACTCCGACATACGGTGAAAGAACATTGCCTTCTATCGATCCGGAAACAGGGAAAGCTGCTGCCGGCAAGCATTATTATGGTGAAAACATGATGCCCGACTGGGTGAAAAGCCAAAGAGAGAGCTGGCATGGCGTAGATTATTCCTATCATGGGCGTCCCTGGGAAAATCAAGTACGTAATTATTGTGAAACACTTTTAGCCGTAGACGAAAGTATTGGTTCTGTCCTCCATTACCTGAAAGAAGCGGGGCTGGACGAAAATACGCTTGTGATTTATATGGGTGACAATGGTTTTGCCTGGGGCGAACATGGCCTGATCGACAAAAGGCAATTCTACGAAGAATCTGTCCGCGTTCCCATGCTGGCGCGTTGCCCGGGATTATTCCAAGGGGGAGAAGTGGTCGAACAAATGGTTCAGAACGTAGATATTGCTCCAACCATTATGGATTACCTCGGATTGGAAAAGGCGGAACAAATGGTCGGTTATTCTTTCCTCCCGCTTTTGAGAGGAGAAAAACCCGCATGGCGCGAGCGAATTTTCTATGAATATTATTGGGAACATGAATTTCCGCAAACACCAACGATGCATGGCGTTCGTACCGACCGGTATAAATACATCCGTTACCATGGGATATGGGACACAAACGAATTTTATGACCTG
>JAIRSF010000249.1 GCA_031255595.1 Tannerella sp. | reverse complement strand
ACAAGAAGCGGTGTTTCATTTGTTTAATGTGAATCCTAAATATATGATCAGTAGTAACTAATTAAGAAAAATAATTGACTAATATGCTGATTGTCTACTTGTTTGAAAAGTAAAACCCGTTACAAATCCGATGAGCTTGCTCATATATGTGGTGTATACAAATTAAAATGGGCGAGTTAAACTTGCGAAACTTGAATAATTTACAAATAGGGGCTTGGGATCGTGGGTTGCCGGGATTATGGCAATCTGTAGAACCTTACCGCGTGAAGTTGTAAGTCGTTGAAAAGGGAGGTGTTGAAAACTTTTTTTTGTTAATTTTTCTCCTGAAACATGGAAAATGTGTAACTTTACCCGTCTAATCAGATGATTGCATCTGTTGGATTTTTATAGGTGCGTTGATTTTGTGAATAAAAAGGAACTGATATATCATATTCCCGCTTTGTACGGAGAGAGTCTTGAAGGATTGAAAATCAAGCCTTCAGGGGTTTATGTAGATGTCACTTTCGGAGGAGGGGGACATTCGCGCGGCATATTGGAACGGCTGGGAAAAGAGGGGCGTTTATATGGTTTCGATCAGGACGCCGACGCCGAAATGAATATCGTAGATGATGAGCGGTTTGTTTTTGTGCGTAGCAATTTCCGATATTTATCAAACTTCATGCGTTACCATAGAGAAGAACGGATTGATGGTTTGATTGCCGACTTAGGGGTGTCATCTCATCATCTGGATGATGCTTTGCGTGGATTCTCTTTCCGTTTTGACGGAGCGCTGGATATGCGGATGAACAATCGTGGGGGACAAACGGCTGCCGATGTTTTGAACACATACCCGGAAGAAAAATTGGCGGATGTATTTTTTCTGTACGGGGAATTGAGAAATTCACATAAGATCGCTTCGGCGGTTGTCCGCAGGAGGGAACGGCAACCTTTCCGAAAGACGTCGGACTTATTGGAGGTATTGGAGCCTTTTTCAAAAAAAGAGAAAGAGAAGCGTTTTCTGGCCCGGTTTTTTCAATCACTACGCATAGAAGTGAACCTGGAAATGCAGTCTTTGCGTGAATTGCTCCTGCAGTCGGTTCGGTTGCTGAAAGAGGATGGTCGGTTGGTGGTCATCACCTATCATTCGCTGGAAGACCGGTTGGTGAAGAATTTTATGAAGACCGGAAATTTTGAAGGTCATCTCCTTCAGGATTTTTACGGAAACGTGCAGTCACCTCTGCGTCCGGTGGGCAAAGTGATTATTCCCTCTGCGAAGGAAACGGAAGACAATCCGCGTGCCAGGAGTGCAAAGTTGCGTGTGGCCCAAAAGATAACCCCGTAAAAAAGGAAAATTGATAAAGAGAAGTAACAAAATAAAAAAAACGAACCGATGAACCGTATGAATAAGAAAAAGCGTAATTCGCTGATGTATTATTTGGGAGCGAGTGTACTCAAAGATTTTGTCGTTAAGCATACGAAGATGATTATGCTCATTGTGATCCTGCTGTTCCTGTACATAAGTAACCGTTATGCCTGTGGGATCAAGCGTAATGAGATTAGCTTCCTGCAGGAAGAATTGCGTATGGTGAAGTTCGAAGCGCAGGCCATCTCCGCCCGGTTAACGGGGTATACCCGTCCGTCGCAGGTAGAGGAGCTTGTAAAACAGCAGGGGTTAGATTTGAAGAAAGCGAAAACGCCCCCGTATAAACTTCGGAAGTAATAAACCGCAACATAAAAAAAAGAATACGAATGTCGTCGAGAAAAACCGTAAAGGAATATGATGAGAAGGATGAAGGGATCTTTATCCGCTATTTTCTTATTACCTTTTTGCTGACTCTGGTGGCAATTGCAATACTCGGTTTTGCCATAAACATCGGTATTAGAGAAAGAGAAGGATGGCTCAAACTGGCGGAGGGATTAAAGAAGCCCTCCCAGCTGGTAAGCCCTACACGTGGGAATATCTATTCGGACGACGACCGGATTATGGCAACAAGCACACCGAGATACTATATGTATATTGACTTCAAGGCCGAGGGCTTTGCGCTGGATTCATTCCGGAACGGCAAATATAATAATGTAGATTCGCTGGCATATTACCTGTCGGGAAAATTAAAAGATCGCACACCGGGAGGTTATAAGACGTATCTGCTGAAAGGACTCAAATCAAAGACACGCTACTACCCCGTATATGCGGGAACGATTTCGTATGCAGACCTGAAAGAGATAAAGACCTTTCCCTTCTTTCGCTTTCATCGTAACCGTTGCGGATTCTACGCGAATGAAATCATACTGAGGCAGAAGCCTTTCGGCATGCTGGCCTCGCGTACGATCGGCGATATTGAAAATAAAGCCGATTCGAACGGTTTGACGGAAGGAAGGATCGGGCTGGAGCTACGATACGATTCATTACTTCGTGGTGTGCCCGGCTTGAATTCCCCCCAGCGTTATGGCGAACAGTGGAGGGATAACATCGAGATAGAGCCGACCGACGGCATGGATATCCGTTCCACGATCAACATCAACATTCAGGACTTGGTAGAAAAAGCGCTTACCGACAAACTTAAAGAGCTTGATGCGGACGTCGGTACGGCGATGGTTATGGAAGTGAAGACCGGAGAAATAAAAGCGATTACAAATATGGAACGGGTCGGGCCGGGCCGCTATGCCGAAACCGTCAATCATGCGATGGCCGACGAAATAGAACCGGGATCCACATTCAAAGTGGCCTCTATGATGGTTGCCATAGAAGACGGTGTGACGGAACCGGGAACGCCGGTCGACGTAGGTAACGGCATCTATATGTATGCCAACCGGCGCATGACCGACCATAATTCGAACCATGGAGGCTATGGGATGATCACCGCCGAGAAAGCGATCTGGTATTCATCAAATATCGGCGTAGCCAAAATCATATTAAACGGATACGAACACAACCCCAAAAAATTTGTGGATGGGCTTCGCCGTATCGGGATGGATACGAATCTGAAGGTAGAGATTCCCGGAGCGGGAAAACCGAAGCTGCGTTGGCCTACCGACCGGTACTGGTCGAAAACATCGCTCCCCTGGATGTCTTTCGGATACGAGGTGCGAATGCCTCCGATTCAGACCCTCACCTTTTTCAACGCCATTGCAAATAACGGAAAAATGGTACGTCCGATGCTGGTGAAAGATATTATGAAGAATAACAAGGTTGTGAAACATATTGAACCGGAAGTGCTGATTCCTAAAATATGTTCGGAACGCACACTGGATATTATCCGGGACATGTTATATAATGTAGTGAACTATAAAGACCCGACTCCCGCTCATCGTGACGGAACCGGAAAACCGGCCCGTTCCGATGTGCTGACGATTGCCGGGAAAACGGGGACGGCGCAGATTGCCAGCGGGGGCGTTTACAAGACAGCCGGGCATAATGTTTCTTTTTGCGGATATTTCCCAAGTGAAAATCCGCTATATACGTGTCTTGTCGTGATTACACGTCCGCGTGTCGGGCTTCCGTCCGGCGGTTTGATGTGTGGTACGGTTGTCAAAGAAATTGCCGAGAAGATATACGCACATTCGATGGTCATTGATATGAAAAAGATGCCCGATGATTCGTTAAAGATACCTTATCCGAATGTGAAGAACGGGGATTACGAAGCCTTGAAAAATGTGATGGATGGCCTTAAAATAAAAGCGGACGTTACAACGAAGATAAACTCCAAATATGTGACTGCTCGTGAAAACGACGGAAAGGTGACATTGAAAGATTTGCCTTTGACCGGGAATCTGGTGCCGAATGTAGTGGGGATGGGGGCAAAAGACGCTGTATATGCACTTGAAAACTGCGGATTGCGCGTTTCCCTCTCCGGCAGAGGGCGTGTTGTATCGCAGTCCGTAAAAAACGGCGCCCAGGTCGTATCGGGGCAAACGGTAACATTGACATTGAAAGAATAGAATATAGTTTAATTTGATGATTAATATATAATTATAATGATAGAATGAAACTATCCGAATTACTCAATATCGCAAAGCTTGGCGAGATACCGGGAGAAAATGATCCCGAAATAACCGGTGTTTACGCCGATTCGAGGCAGGTAATGCCCGGTTCGTTGTTTGTCGCCGTAAAAGGGACGCTTACCGACGGACATCATTATATCGGGAAAGCGGTCGAACGGGGCGCTGTGGCCGTAGTATGCGAACATGTTGTTGATATCGCCGTAGATGGCGCTTCTTTAGCGGGAACGCCTCCGGTATTTTTCACGTCGCCGGACTCGGCGGAAGCGCTGGGACGTATCGCTTCGGCATGGTATGGAGAACCTTCCACCCGGATGACCGTAGTAGGCGTAACGGGTACAAACGGGAAAACCACCATCGCCACCCTGTTGTATAACCTGTTCCGTAAGCTGGGGTATAAGGTCGGATTACTTTCCACCGTATGTAACTGCATTGATGGCAAAGTGATACCGACGGAACATACAACCCCGGATTCGCTTACAATCAATCAGTTGATGTCGAGGATGGCAGATGCCGGTTGTGCATACGTGTTTATGGAAGTGAGTTCTCATGCCATAGACCAGAAACGTATCAGCGGGCTGAATTTCGACGGCGGGATCTTTACGAATCTTACGCGCGATCATCTGGATTATCATAAGACTGTAGATAATTACCTGAAAACAAAGAAGAGATTTTTTGATGATCTTCCCGCGTCCGCCTTTGCTTTGACGAACGCCGACGACAAATCGGGTGCGGTCATGTTGCAAAATACGGCAGCCCGGAAGCTCACCTATTCGCTGCGTACGATGGCCGATTTTAAAGGCAAAATCATAGAATCCCATTTCGAAGGGATGGAAATCGATATGAACGGATACGATGTATATACGCATTTTATCGGTCGTTTCAATGCCTCTAATTTGTTGGCCGTTTACGGCGCTGCGGTTGCCCTTGGCGGGGAACCGGAAGAAATACTGACGGCTCTGAGTACGCTTCATCCGGTGTCGGGAAGGTTTGAAACCATCCGTTCCCCGGAAGGTTTCACTGCTGTTGTTGATTATGCGCATACGCCGGATGCGTTGGCAAATGTTCTGAACACCATCCACGAAGTGTTGGACGGCGGCGGACGTGTGATAACGGTTGTCGGCGCCGGCGGTAACCGGGATAAAGGCAAACGCCCGTTGATGGCGCAGGAAGCTGTCCGGCAGAGCGACCAACTGATACTGACGTCCGATAATCCGCGCTTTGAAGAACCCGACGCTATTATAAACGATATGGCGGCGGGGCTGAGTGTGAGCGATAAGGATCGCACGCTTTGCATCACCGACCGCAGGCAGGCGATAAAGACGGCGGTCGCCCTCGCCCGGAAAGGCGACGTCATCCTGATCGCCGGAAAAGGGCATGAAGATTATCAGGAGATAAAAGGCGTAAAACATCATTTTGATGACAAGGAAATAGTACGTGAGATCTTTAATACACAAATTAATAATTGAATTATGCTGTACGACCTTTTTGCTTATTTGGATCAGATAGATTTTCCGGGAGCCGGTGTGTTTAAATATATATCATTCCGCTCGGGAATGGCGATCATGTTTGCCTTGCTTATTTCGACCATGATAGGTCGGCGCATCATCAATAAACTGCAATTGATGCAGATAGGCGAGCCGGTTCGCGACCTTGGGCTTGAAGGACAGATGAGTAAAAAAGGTACGCCTACCATGGGGGGAATCATTATCATCATTTCTATATTGGCGCCGGTATTGCTTTTCGCCCGCCTCAATAATGTTTACATCCTGTTGATGCTTATTACGACCCTCTGGCTGGGAGTATTGGGCTTTGCGGATGATTATATAAAAGTGTTCAGGAAAAATAAAAAAGGGTTGCGGGGAAAATTTAAGATCGTAGCGCAGGTAGGCTTGGGATTGATTGTCGGAATGACCTTATATCTAAGTCCTGAAGCCGTTATCCGGGAGAACCTGGAAGTGGTGAATAGCGAAAACCGGATCGAAGAGGTGCATATTCATCCCTCGGAAACGAAATCGACCAAAACGACCATTCCCTTTTTCAAAAACAATAATTTTGATTATGCCTGGTTGGCTTCCTGGGCCGGGAAATGGAAAGGGACAGTGACCTGGTTTTTTTTCATCCTGAGCGTTATCTTTATTGTTACGGCAGTTTCCAACGGAGCCAACCTGACGGACGGGCTGGACGGTTTGGCAGCCGGCAGTTCGGCGATCATGGGAGTGGCGTTAGGTATTCTGGCCTATATGTCGTCGCATATTGAATTTGCCTCTTTCCTGAACATCATGTTCCTGCCCGGAGCGGAAGAATTGGTTATTTTTGCCGCCGCATTTATCGGTGCGACCATAGGTTTTCTATGGTACAACTCTTACCCGGCGCAGGTGTTCATGGGTGATACGGGAAGCCTTACACTGGGCGGTATCATCGCCGTTTATGCGGTTATTATCCGGAAAGAGTTGCTGATTCCTATTCTTTGCGGGATTTTTCTGGTAGAGAGTTTGTCCGTCCTGATA
The DNA here is from genome assembly GCA_031255595.1 of Tannerella sp. Lineage (GTDB taxonomy): Bacteria > Bacteroidota > Bacteroidia > Bacteroidales > Tannerellaceae > Tannerella. Next base: position 15,563 of record JAIRSF010000249.1, on the reverse strand, counting down.
CAGGTATGTTATTTCAAATATACCAAAAGCAAATACGGCGAGGGACGGCGTGTATTTAAGATGACGCCCTTGCATCACCATTTCCAAAGGCCGGGAAATGCCGGTATACAGGCGCTCATACAGCGGCCCTACGATGTGGCGCCGGAATCGAAGCTTGTGATTCGTTTCTGGCTGATAGGGATTATTCTTGCGGTTCTCACGATTGTCACATTGAAAATCAGATAAGAGATGAGCCGGAGGATTGTCATATTAGGAGCAGGAGAGAGCGGAGCCGGGGCTGCCGCACTTGCACAAAAAGAAGGTTTCGACGTCTTCGTTTCCGACGCTTCGTCTATTCATCCGAAATATAAAAAGATGCTGGACGATCGTGCCGTTCCATGGGAAGAAGGACGCCATACGGAAGACCGGATTCTGGCTGCCGACGAGATCATAAAAAGTCCGGGTATTCCGGATCATGCGCCTGTTATCCTGAAAATAAAAGAAGAAAACATACCCATTCTGTCGGAAATCGAATTTGCCGGGCGTTATACCGATTCGAAGATGATCTGTATAACCGGAAGCAACGGCAAAACAACGACGACGATGCTTACCCGGCATATTTTTGAGAATGCGGGTCTGGATGCCGGTCTTGCCGGGAATGTGGGAAACAGTCTGGCGTTGCAGGTCGCGGAAAATCCACATACATATTATATAATCGAACTGAGCAGTTTCCAACTGGACAATATGTATGATTTTAGGGCCGATGTGGCGGTGCTGCTGAATATAACGCCGGATCATCTGGATCGTTATCATTATGATTTCCGGGAGTATGCCGCTTCCAAATTCGGGATCGTCCGGAATCAGACCGCAGATGATGCCTTTATCTTCTGGAACGACGACCCGGTGATAAGGGAAGGAATCGAAAAATTCAAGCCGAAAGCTACCTTATATCCCTTTTCGGAAAACCGTAAACCGGGTGTGAAAGGTTATGTGGAGGACGGGCAAATAATTATGGAAACATTAAATGGTATATATACAATGGACAGAGATTTATTATCCCTGAAGGGAACGCACAATTTGTACAACTCGTTGGCGTCGGGTATTACTGCAAAGGTTTCCGATATTCGTGATGAAAGGATCCGTATGTCGCTGAGTGATTTTTGTGGGGTTGAACATCGTCTGGAAATGGTTACGCGTGTAAGAGGCGTTGATTATATTAACGATTCGAAAGCAACCAATGTGAACTCATGCTGGTATGCTCTGCAGAGCGTAAATACTCCTATCGTCCTGATCCTGGGAGGAACGGATAAAGGAAATGATTATTCCGAAATAGAACAGCTTGTGAAGAAAAAGGTGCGTGCATTGATATTTATGGGGGTTGACAACCGTAAACTGCATGCTTTTTTTGATGGAAAGGTTGCTTTGATAAAAGATGCCGACTCTATGGAAGAAGCCGTGAATAAGGCGTATAATCTGGCGGTTAAAGGCGATACGGTGTTACTTTCGCCTTGTTGCGCAAGTTTCGATCTGTTCGAAAATTATGAAGACCGCGGCGAACGGTTTAAGAATTGTGTCCGTAGTTTGTAAAAAGTAGAGAGAAGATGGATTTAGCCGGCAAATTATTCAAAGGAGATCGTACGGTATGGATCATTTTTATGCTCCTGTGCTTAGTGTCGTTGATCGAAGTGTATAGCGCAACCAGTACGCTGGTGTATAAAAACACACATTTTTGGATGCCGATTGTAAGACATGCGACTTTCCTGCTGATGGGTATTGCCTCCGTAATCCTGTTGCATAATATTCCGAGTAAATATTATTCCGCATTCAATCTGTTGTTGTTGTTTCCCGTTTCAATCATCATGCTTCTGATCACTCCCTATATAGGAGAGAACATCAATGAATCGCATCGTTTTTTGTCGATTATGGGCGTCTCGTTTCAGCCGTCTGAGTTCGGCAAACTAGCCTGTATTCTGTTTGTAGCCTTTATGTTGAGTAAACAGGAGCACATGAAACCGTACAGGATCTTCTGGATCGTATGGAGTGGGGTAGGGATTACGTGCTACCTGATTTTTCCCGAAAACTTTTCGACGGCGTTCCTTTTATTTGTGGTGTGTTTTCTGATGATGGTAGTCGGCCGGGCGCCCTGGAAAGGAATGGTGGGACTTGTTGTTTCTCTGATATTGTTGTTGGCGCTTGTTGTTACCCTCATACATCATGCGCCGGAATTTACGTCCAAATTCCTGCCCGAACGTATCACAACCTGGGTGGAGCGTATTGAGGATCACTTTCGGGATAAAGGTGAAAATAAATATATCATAAATGACGATAATTATCAGGTGGTGCATGCTAAAATAGCGATAGCACGGGGAGGGGTGCTGGGAAAATTTCCGGGGCGCAGCGTTCAGCGCGATTTTCTTCCGCAGGCGTATTCCGATTTTATTTATGCAATTATTATTGAAGAGATGGGTTTGGTTCTCGGAGGCTTCGGCGTACTGATGTTATATGTGTTCCTGATGTTCCGTGTAGCCATTATTGCGCGACGATGCGATAAGCTATTCCCTAAATATCTGACGCTTGGCTGTGGCCTGTTGATTGTGATACAGGCGTTTATCAATATGGCTGTGGCCGTCAACCTGATACCGGTCACCGGACAGCCGTTGCCCTTAATAAGCCGTGGCGGTACTTCGACCATGCTTACGTGTTTTTATTTCGGAATTATTCTGAGTGTAAGCCGCTTTGGCGCCGGTATGGGGGATGAAAACGAAATGGATGAGGAAGGCGTTGAGGCTGAGAATGCGGAAGTTCCGGCTGTTGTCGCTACAGGCATAACAATAGATGAGTCGACTGTCGGTATCCGGGAGGTCGACGGAGATGAAACGGATAAATGATAAAACGGATATAGATATATAGGTGGATATGAGTAGTTTTAAAGTAATAATAAGTGGAGGTGGAACGGGAGGTCATATTTTCCCGGCTGTTTCGATTGCCGATGAGATCCGGCGTCGCTTCCCGGATGCGGACATCTTGTTTGTCGGGGCGGAAGACCGGATGGAGGTGGAACGTATCCCTGCGGCGGGATATAAGATTATCGGTTTGCCGGTCAGAGGTTTTGACCGTGCGCATAAACTGAAAAATATAGCCGTTCTTGTGAAGTTGAGCAAAAGTCTCCGTATGGCCGGGAAGATTATTCGTGACTTTAAACCGGATGTTGCGATCGGAGTAGGCGGTTATGCCAGCGGCCCTACGTTGTGGATGGCTTCGTTGTTTCATATTCCGATATTGATTCAGGAGCAGAACTCTCATGCCGGGGTGACGAACAGGTTGCTTGCCAAACGCGCTTCCAAAGTGTGTGTGGCATACAGGGGTATGCATAGGTTTTTTCCCGCCGACCGCATTGTTATTACCGGTAACCCTGTCAGGAAAGATCTTGAAACGGTGAAAGATAAAGATTCCGAAGCAATGGATTATTTCGGCTTAAAGCCCGAAAAACCCGTCTTGTTGGTGATAGGAGGAAGCCTGGGTGCGCGTACGGTCAACCGTGGAGTGCATAAAGGATTGGATTTTTTGATAAATTCCGGTATTCAGCTCATCTGGCAGACAGGGAAGCATTATTACGATGCCATAAATGAAGAATTGAAAGATAAATTCTATGAAGGGCTTTGGTACTCGGCTTTTATATCGCGTATGGATTATGCGTATGCCGCTGCGGATCTGGTCGTTTCGCGTGCAGGAGCGGGAACGCTCTCGGAGCTGTGTCTTTTGAAAAAGCCGGCCATACTGGTTCCTTCCGTAAATGTGGCGGAAGATCATCAGACGAAAAATGCGCATGTCCTGTCGGATAATAATGCCGCCGTTCTTTTGCCGGACCATATAGCTGAGGAGCAACTGGTTTCTACCGCAATGGAATGGATATCGAATAAGGAGCGGCTACACGGCCTGAGCGAAAATATCGCTCTTTTTGCACAGCATAACAGTGCGGAAAGAATTGTGGATGAAGTGGTGCGTATCGCATGTCCGCAAAGCGCAAACCACTAAAGGGAAAACATCCCGCCGCGGTACTGCAGCAGGAAGAAAGAAGGCACTTAAAAACAAGTAGAACGAAATGAAATTAGACGACATAATATCCGTATATTTTATTGGGGCGGGAGGCATCGGAATGAGCGCCCTGATACGTTATTTTCTTGCCCTGGGGAAGCGTGTGGCGGGTTATGACCGTACCCCTTCGCCCCTGACAGCGAAACTGATCGCGGAAGGAGCGGCCATCCGTTTTGATGATAATGAAAGCCGCATCCCGGAATCTTTCCGGGATAAGTATACGACATTAGTCGTTTATACGCCGGCCGTACCTGCTTCCCATCGCGAACTGACTTATTTCCGGGAGAACGGGTTTGAAGTGTTGAAGCGCTCCCAAACGCTTGGACTGATCACAAATTCATCACGCGGTTTGTGCTTCGCCGGGACACATGGGAAGACAACCACCTCATCCATGACGGCGCATATCCTTAAGCAATCGAAAGTAGATTGTAACGCGTTTCTCGGCGGCATACTTAAAACATACGACAGCAACCTGATGCTCTCGGAGCACAGTGACCTGACGGTTATTGAAGCGGATGAATATGACCGTTCTTTTCATTTCCTGACGCCTTATATGGCTGTTGTTACCTCCGCTGACCCGGATCATCTGGATATTTACGGAACACCGCAGGCTTATCGTGAGAGTTTTGAAAAATTCACTTCACTGATACGTCCAGGAGGCGTCCTGGTTATGAAGAAAGGGATTGACCTGACGCCGGATCTGCAGCCCGGCGTCGGACTGTATACCTATTCCGCTTCCGACACGACCGCCGATTTTCATGCGGAGAATATCCGGATAGGAAACGGCGAAGCGCTTTTTGATTTTGTATCGCCGGAGCTCCGGCTGGAAGATGTACGGTTGGGGGTGCCTGTCCGGACGAATATCGAAAACGGAATAGCGGCGATGGCAATCGCATCACTCAATGGCGTGACGCCGGGAGAGATGCGTGCGGCAATGAAATCTTATGCCGGCACGCAACGCCGTTTTGATTTTCAGATAAAACAAGGGCGTGTCGTCTATATCGATGATTATGCCCATCATCCCCGGGAATTGCGGAGTTGTATCCTGTCGGTGAAAGAGCTTTACGGTGGGCGTAAAGTCACAGGCGTTTTTCAGCCGCACCTCTATACGCGTACGCGCGATTTCGCCGATGATTTTGCTTCGGCGCTGTCATTGCTGGACGAATTGATCCTGCTCGATATTTATCCGGCGCGTGAAGAACCGATACCGGGTGTTACTTCGGAAATGATTTTTGATAAGGCGACAGTCCGGGATAAAAAACTTTGCCGGAAAGAAGCGCTTATGGAACTGTTGGAAAAAGAAACATTGGATGTGCTGGTAACTCTCGGAGCCGGCGATATCGACCGTTATGTGGAACCGGTCAGGGAAATGTTAAACGAAAAATACGGATAGAAAATGAAAAAGATCCTGTATATCATCTTTGCTGCATTGCTGGTAGCGTATATTTTTGCCGCTATCTTTTTCTTTACGGACGGCAGGCCCGACAATCGCTTGTGTGAAAGTGTGGAGGTGGTGATTGCAGATAGCCTTGAAAGACATTTCCTGAAAGAGAAAGAGGTGGTTGCCTATCTGAAAAGGACGCACCTTTATCCGTTAAAAAAAAATAGCCATGAAATAAATACGGATGAGATCGAAAAAGCCCTGTTGAAGAATGAAATTGTGAAAACGGTGGAAGTGGTGCAAACCATTTCGGGCGGAATAAAAATTGTCATTTCACAAAAAATGCCTATATTGCGGGTGTTTAGCTCCGAGGGGAGCTATTATGTTGATAAAGCAGGCCGGACGATGCCTTCGGTATTGGGTCAGGCGATTTACGTGCCGGTTGCAAGCGGTAACATAGAAAAATCGTTTGCGACGTCCGATTTATGTGAATTTGCATTATTTTTGCAAAAAGATGATTTTTGGAATGACCAGATCGAACAGATTTATGTCCGTTCGGAACAGGATATAGAGATCATACCGCGTGTGGGACGTCACCGGATTCTATTGGGAAGCCTGGATCATTATGAAAGTAAGCTGAAACGCTTGCGCCTATTCTACGAACAGGTCATACCGAAGATGGGATGGGAGAAGTACGGCGTAATAAATTTAAAGTATAGGAATCAGATTGTATGCACAAAAAATAAAAGTACAGAGTCATGACGGATTATATTGTAGCTATTGATTTGGGAACATCTCATATAACGGGGATTGTAGGAGAGAAAAATGCGGACGGAACGTTTTCCATCGTTGCATGTGAAACGGAAAATCCGAATTCATGCATGCGAAGGGGTAACATACATAACCTGGACGATACGGCGGGCCATGTCGGTGATCTTATAAAAAAACTTGAGAACCACCTGAAAGGTAGCTATATCGATAAGGTATACATCGGAGTGGGCGGACAATCCCTCCGGACGGTAGACCATGTTGAAGGGAAAGATATTGCGGAAGGAGCCGCTGTGACCAAAGACGATATAAAAGAACTGAGGGAACGATGTAAAAGATATGTACCCGATCTGCAGGACGTCCTTGATATCGCTCCGGCTGCCTATTATCTGGACGGACGCCGGGAACCGAAACCGGTAGGCGTGCCCTGTAAAAGATTTGAAACGCACTATAAATTAGTAGTCGGCCGCGCTTCCGTCCGCCGGGATATCCTCAACAGTATCCGGGAACGTGCAAAAAAAGACGTGGCGGGAATCATCGTATCTCCCCTTGCTTTGGCGGATGCCATGCTGAGTAAGGAAGAAAAAGAGTTGGGATGCGCTTTGGTTGATTTCGGCGCAGGCGTAACATCTGTTTGCGTTTATAAGAATAAAGATTTGCTGCATATGTCGATTATTCCTATGGGAGGTAATCTTATCACTCGTGATATCGCTTCGTTACAATTGACGGAGGAGGTAGCCGAAAAAATAAAAAAAGAACATGGAAGCGCTGTTTGGCAAAAAGAAGGAGAGGGCGAGGATATTTCCGTAGAAATGGAAGGCGCCAACCGGAAAATAGCGGTGAACGACTTGAATGCCGTAATCGAAGGGCGCGCGAAAGAGATTGTGGAAAATGTATACGCCCGTATCAAAGAAGTGACGGAGTTGAAGTCGTTGAGTTCGGGGATCGTTCTTGCAGGGTGTGCTGCGGAACTTAAAAACCTGCCCGAATTGATACAGGACAAATGTAAAGTGAAAGTTCGCCATTCGGCTATATGTGAAGGATTGGTTCGCGGATCGGATCATATGCTCGGAGATCCTTCCCGTATGTTGGCGGTCAGCTTGTTGCTGAAAGGTACGGAATCGTGTGTTTCGCGTCCTTCTTTTGTAGACACGAAAACAGAAAATGTTTCCAAAACGGATACAAACGGTGATGAAACGCAAAAGACAACCGGAAGCCCCCCCCCCGTAGATACCGGAAAAAAGAAAAATCGAAAACTTTCCTTTATAAGAGATCTGTTTAATGAAGATTAATTGAAAAAACAAATGGTATGGATACGAATGTAGGACTGAAATATAATATTCCGACGGATCCGGTTAAAATTATAAAAGTAATTGGAATTGGAGGAGGAGGAGTGAATGCTGTGGATTACATGTATAAGAATGGTATTCATGGCGTCAATTTTGCCGTTTGTAATACGGACAGGCAGTCTTTCGACGGCGTTAAAATTCCTGTGAAAGTCGTTTTGGGATCCGGGCTGGGCGCCGGAGGCGACCCCCGGAAAGCGCAGGAGGAATTTGAAAAGAGCCGTTCCGAAGTGGAGAAATTATTAGACGATGGAACCAGTATGGTTTTTATTACTACCGGTATGGGAGGCGGCACCGGCACCGGAGCCGGCCCTCTTTTGGCAAAAATGGCCAAAGAGAAAGGGCTTCTGACGGTAGGGATTGTTACGATTCCGTTTTTGTTCGAGAGAGTGCCGAGGATTATCAAAGCGCTTGACGCTGTGGAAGAAATGAGCAGGAATGTGGATGCATTGATTGTCATTAACAATGAAAGGCTGAAAGTCTGTTATCCTGATTTTGACCTGGATGAGGCATTTGAAAAGCCGAACGAGGTATTGGCCATGGCCGTTAAGAGTATTGCCGAAATCATTACTGTGAGAGGGGTGATCAATCGAGATTTCAATGATGTGACGACGGCAATGAAAGATAGTGGCGTTGCACTTGTCAGTTATGGATTCGGCAGTGGCGAAAACAGGCTGGATGATGCTATTAAGGAAGCGCTTAATTCACCCTTGTTGAGCAATAACGATATTTATAATGCGAAAAGGGTGCTTCTTTATATCTCCAGCAAGGAAGATGCTCATTTTAAAGTGGAAGAATTGAATAAGTATGTCGATGACTTTATGAATCGCTTTGATGATCATATAGAGATGAACTGGGGGTATGGCAAGGACGCTACTTTGGAACAGGAAGTTAAGTTTACGATTATCGCTACCGGTTTTGGCTTGGACGTCATTCCTGACGTAAAGGAGTTGATGGATGAAAACGAAGCGATAAAGAACCGGGAAGAGTTCAATAAACGTAAACGGGATAAGGAACGGGTAGGTACGGTTTACGGAACAAATCTGGATGAGAATATTAAGGTGAAAAGAGTGTCGCAATCCAGCATTGTGATCCTGACCATGGAAGAAATGGACGACGACGCCTTTATTGCATTCATAGAGAGCACCCCTACTTATAATCGTAATTCTAAAGAGATAGCTGCAAGGCGTAAACCGGCTAAAGGAACCGAAAAAACGGAGCAGCCGGCGCCGGCAGGCGGTAGCAAATCCTCCTCCAATGCCCCTAAGCTCATAGAATTCTGAATAATTTAATTTTAAACTTATGGAAAAGAAGACGCCATTGTATGATTGCCATGTGGCGTATGGCGGAACTATTGTCCCATTTGCCGGGTATTTGTTGCCTGTGCACTATCCGGCGGGTATTATCACAGAACACATGGCTGTACGCACAACGGCCGGGCTTTTCGATGTATCTCACATGGGTGAGGTCGTATTTTCAGGCAAAGACGCCCTGAAGAACCTGAATTATATCTTCACCAATGATTTTACGTCTTTGGCGGATGGCCGGGTACGTTACAGTGTGATGTGTAACGAGGAAGGCGGATGTGTGGACGACCTTATTGTGTATCGCCTCAACGAAGATATTTATTGGGTGGTCGTCAATGCGGCCAACCGGCAGAAAGATGTAGCGTGGATCAAGGCGCATGCGTTTGGAGATGTCACTGTTGAAGATATTTCCGATGATGTGGCTCAATTGGCGATACAAGGGCCCCGCGCAAAAGAAATCATGCTTAAACTGGTGCCGGAAAGTTCGCTTCCCGCCAAATACTACGGTTTTCTGAAAGATGTGATGATCGGCGGTATGAAATGCTTAGTTTCGCAAACCGGATATACGGGAGAGGAAGGTTATGAAATCTATCTGTCCAACGCAGAGGCTTCTAAGATGTGGAACCTGCTGCTCGAAACGGGAAAAGACGACGGACTGATACCTTGTGGGCTTGGAGCGCGTGATACCTTGCGCCTGGAGGCGGCTATGCCGCTTTACGGACACGAAATGGACGATCGGATATCGCCGCTCGAAACGGGATTGGACTTCGGCGTCAAAATGGAGAAAGAAGACTTCATCGGCAAGAAAGCCCTGACCGAAAAAGGACGGCCGGAAAGAAAACGGGTCGGCCTCCGGATCACCGGACGCGGAATAGCGCGTGAGCATCAGGATGTTTATGCCGCCGGTCGGCTTATCGGGCAAACAACATCCGGCACACATGCTCCTTTCCTGAAATACCCTGTTGCAATGGCCCTCGTAGAGATCCGTTCGGCGGAAACCGGCTTGCAGGTGGAGATTGACGTGCGCGGACGGCGCATTGCGGCCGAGGTCGTTGAACTCCCTTTTTACACGCGGCATGCGAATAATCAATAAGAATATATTTTTTAAACATTAGAATCATGAATAAAATACCTGACAATTTGCTTTACGCAAAGACCCACGAATGGGTGGAAATAAAAAATGATCAGACGGCGCGTATCGGTATTTCCGATTTTGCACAACATGAACTGGGCGACCTTGTTTTTATCAATCTCCCCGAGGTCGGGGATCCGGTAACTGCAGGTGAAACATTTGGTGATGTGGAATCCGTAAAGGCCGTATCGGATGTTATATCTCCTGTTAGCGGTGTGGTTTCGGCGGTCAATGGGGAAATACTTGATCATCCGGAAAGCATCAATGAGAATCCGTATGAAAGCTGGTTTATCGAAGTAAAAGAAATTTCCGGAAAGTCCGATCTGATGACGGCTGCCGAGTATGAAGAATTTTGCGGGAAGGAGGCGCACTGATGGGCAGCTATATTCCGAACAACCGCCCGGAACGCGATCAGATGCTTCAGGAAATAGGTCTTCGGACTGTAGATGAACTCTTTTCGCAAATCCCCGACGAGATAAAAGTAAAAAAACTACAACTGCCGGAGGGTATGTCCGAACTGGAAGTAGGCCGTTATATGAGCGGACTGGCGGACAAGAATGTCCGCTTCAAAACCATATTTCGGGGAGCCGGTGCATATCATCATTATATCCCTTCGATTGTAAAAAGTATTACCGGGAAAGAGGAATTTGTTACGGCATATACTCCTTATCAGGCGGAGATATCCCAGGGTATCCTGCAAACCATCTTTGAGTTTCAGACGGAGATCTGTCAGCTTACGGGCATGGATGTGGCAAATGCCTCTATGTATGATGCGGCTTCGGCAGCCGCAGAGTCTGTTACGATGTGTGTTGAACGTAAACGGACAAAGATGCTGGTTTCGGCGACGGTCGATCCGATGACATTGCGTACGATGCGTACGTATTGCCATGGAAAAGGTACGGAACTTGTGGTTGTGCCGGCGAAAGGCGGCGTTACCGATTTGGAAGCCTTGGAAAATCTTCTGGATGATACGACGGCCGGTTTTTACATCCAACAGCCTAATTATTACGGATTGGTGGAAGATGCCGGGGAGATCGGGCGTAAAGTGCATGAAGCCGGAGCCAAATATGTGATGGGGGTGAATCCGATATCGCTGGGTATCATGAAGACGCCTGCCGAGTATGGAGCCGATGTTGTGGTGGGAGAAGCCCAGCCGTTGGGACTGCCGCTTTCTTTTGGAGGCCCTTACCTTGGTTTTATGGCCTGCACAACGGCTATGATGCGTAAGCTTCCGGGACGTATCGCCGGTGAAACGGTCGATGTGGACGGGCGTCGTGCATTTGTGCTGACTTTACAGGCGCGCGAACAGCATATCCGGCGCGAAAAGGCTTCATCGAATGTATGCTCCAATCAGGCATTGTGCGCCCTGACCGCTACGGTTTATATGGCCGCAATGGGGCCGGACGGCATGCGCCGGGTAGCTGCACAATGTTTGTCCAAAGCACATTACGCCGCATCCAAAATCTGTGAAATACCCGGTTTCGGACTGCGTTATACAGGGGCGTTTTTCCATGAGTTTATGACCGAATGTCCGGGTAACGCGGAAGACGTCATGGCGGTGCTGGAAAAAGAAGGAATACTGGGAGGATATCCGGTCGACGGTGGCATCTTATGGTGTGTAACGGAGATGAATACGAAAGAGGAGATAGACCTCTTAGTTGGGATAATCCGGAATATGAATATAAAAAATTAATATTTACAGTATGCATATGGCCGAATCGCCGGTTGTTGCCGGAAAAGTGCATTTTCCCGCTTCACAAAAAACGGCCTTTGGTTGTGCATGATTAATTGTGCATTGTTATGAAATTACTTTTCGAGATAAGTAAAGATGGACATGGATGTGATTTGCTGCCTGCGCTTGATGTACCCGAAGTGACGCTTCCCGAAAATATGCGTAGGGGTATTCCGCTACCTCTCCCTCAATTGTCGGAGATTGAGCTGAGCCGTCATTACACACGCCTGATGAAACGGACGTTTGGCGTGAACAGCGGCTTTTATCCGCTGGGTTCGTGTACTATGAAATATAATCCGCGTATCAATGAAGATATGGCGGCGCTTCCCGGATTTCGTGACATTCATCCGCTTCAGCCGGAACATACGGTTCGGGGTTGCATGGAGGTGTTTGCAGAAACCGAAAAAGCATTGTGTGAGATTACCGGCATGGATGCCGTTTCGTTTCAGCCTGCGGCGGGAGCACATGGCGAACTGCTTGGCGTTTTACTGATAAAAGCATATCATGAGTCGCGCGGCGATACGAAACGCACAAAGATGATTGTTCCCGATGCGGCGCATGGCACGAATCCGGCTTCGGCGGTAATGGCCGGTTTCACCGTCGTCAACCTGCCTTCGGGTGCGGATGGATGTGTGGATGTGGAAAAGTTGCGCGAAGCGGTCGGGGAAGATACGGCCGGATTGATGCTGACCAACCCGAATACATTGGGATTGTTTGATAAGAATATCCTCGAAATCACAAAGATTATCCATGATGCCGGAGGTTTGAACTATTACGACGGCGCGAATCTGAATCCGGTCATGGGTATCGTTCGTCCGGGCGACATGGGCTTTGATGTGGTGCATCTGAATATTCACAAAACATTCTCCACTCCCCATGGCGGAGGAGGCCCCGGTTCCGGCCCTGTCGGCTGCAAAACGATCCTGCGCGATTTTTTGCCCGTTTACCAGGTGGCGGAAAAAGACGGCCGGTATGGTTTTTCCAATCCTTCGAAGACGATCGGGAGCGTGAAAGCTTTTTACGGTCATTTCCAGGTAGTCGTGAGGGCGTTGACGTATATCCGTACGCTGGGTGCGGAAGGTATTCGTCGTGCGGCCACACATGCTGTATTGAATGCGAACTATATGCGGAAAAAACTGTCGGCATATTATGATATCGCAACCCAAGGCCTTTGTATGCATGAGTTTGTGATCACCCTTCGGAAGGTGAAAGAAGAAACCGGCGTGAGCGCGTTGGATATCGCCAAGGCATTGCTGGAGAATGGAATCCATCCGCCTACCATGTACTTCCCCCTGATTGTGCCGGAAGCATTGATGGTGGAACCGACGGAAACGGAGTCTAAAGAAACGATGGATGAAGCGATCGGGGTATTCAAAAAAATATACGATGAGATACGGACAAATCCGGAACGATTGCATGAGATGCCTCTTACTACCCCGATCCGTCGCCCGGATGAGGTAGGCGCGGCGCGTAACCCGAGGTTAAGGTATCTTGAGAACTGAAAACGATACAAACGGGAATAAACACGCCCGTTTTGGCTATTATCACCGATGAAATTATCTTACATATTATCGGGCGGGACGAACCCCTATGAAAACCTCGCACTGGAGGAATATCTTCTGTGGAACGCGGAAAAAGGCGAATGTATCCTTTACCTGTGGCAGAATCGGCATACGGTTGTGATCGGAATCAACCAGAATCCCTGGAAAGAAGCGCATGTGAAAGAGCTGGAACGGGACAACGGATTTTTGGCGCGTCGTATGTCGGGTGGGGGAGCGGTTTTTCATGATCTCGGAAATCTGAATTTTACATTTCTGGTCAGGGAAGAAGATTATGACGTCGGTCGTCAGTTAGGCGTAATCATACGTGCGGTGGATAAGTTCGGCATACAGGCGGAAAAATCGGGACGCAACGATATACTGGCCGATGGGAAAAAGTTTTCCGGGAATGCTTTTTTTAATTCGCGCAAGTATTGTTATCATCATGGTACGTTACTTTTGGATGTGGATATGTCGAACCTTTCCCGGTACCTGAATGTTTCACATGCCAAGTTGCAGTCGAAGGGGGTCGATTCGGTTCGTTCGCGCGTCGTTAACCTGAAGGAGTTGGCTCCCGGGATGAACGTCGGGTCATTGCAAGATGCGTTGATCGAAGCTTTCGGAGAGGTCTATGGCGGCAGGCCTCAACCCTTCCCGTCCGAACGCCTGAATCGGGGAGAGATAAGATCCTATGAAGAAAAATATGCATCCTGGGAGTGGCGTTTAGGGCGGAAGCTTCCCTTTACGGCGGAGTATAGCCGCCGTTTTGCATGGGGTGACCTGACCTTGCAGTTTTGTGTGAAGGGAGGGATCATACAGGACGCCATGGCGTATTCCGACGGAATGGAAACGAATTTTATAAAAAGCATAGGAGCCGCATTGAAAGATGTTATCTTTTCATCATCGGAGATCAAAGCAAGATTGTCGGATCTGGCGAAATCGGAACCTGTGGACGCCGGTATGTTGACGGATATTATTCGTTTTGCGGAAGAAAATAACTTTTAAAACGAGCTGCGGACGTCTTCGATCCGGCAGAAACCCAAACGCTTTCCCGGTATTTCCTCTTTAGTCTTTTTTTTATCTGCAAATGCTTGGAAATCGCAGGATTTTCATTTAATTTTACATCATAATTACAGCTCATTTTTTTTTAAACCAAAATCTATGGCGACGAGGAACTACTTTAATACATCAGGATCATGTAACAGCGAAGAGCATTACATGATGGAAGCCGCAACCCGCCTGCATGGTGTGAAACAATTGATCGATCGGAAACCCTATTTTGTATTCAGGGTATTACCGATCCGAAAGAAGGGTTGCCGGCTGTTGTACGGATTATTAAAGATTCGATAGGGTAATGGGGGGAAGTGAAATTTATTTAACTAAAATGAGAAAAAGTCATTCGGTTGAAGTTATATTTGCAGTAGATAATTCGAATAATATATGGTTTTCCTTAAAATAAAATACTTATTGTGTTTTGGATTAATTAACTTTTTTATGTTGGTTGATTCGGAATATTTATTAGAGAGAGGTATAAACTTCTGTTTTTTAAAAACACATTCATTTTTCTTCATTGCATTTTTACCGGGCGATATGTTTTGTTACATAAGGTTCGGGGATGAATTTGTATGACCGGATCCGGGCTGCATAAGCCGGGGTTCGGGCGGGAATATATAAGGCATAGCTATTTGATCGTATAAAAAATTGGGCAGGAAAACAAAAATAGGAACCTCTTCGAAAGTTTGTTCGCAACAAGACTTCGGATCGTTTTATAATTCTTATTATAAGCGGCTTTACCGTTATGCCTTTCATTATGTGAATCATGTTGAGATAGCGGAAGATATGACGCATGATGCGATTTTGTATTATTGGGAAAACAGGCACCGGTTATCTTCCGATACGGATGTTTTAGGTTACATCCTGCAGACGGTTCGGAACAAATGCCTGAATTATCTGAAACATTTGCAGGTGGAGTCCGAATATAACAAGCAGTATCTGGAGTTATATGAATGGGAAGTGAAAGCCCGTATCATGACCCTGGAGGATGAGAATTATGCGGAGATCTTTGCAAAAGATTTGTTGGAGATGGTCACCCGGTCTTTGAAAAAACTTCCGTCGCAAACGCGGGAGATTTTCATGAAAAACCGCTTTGAAAATATGTCGAGAAAAGAGATCGCATCGGAAATGGGCGTTTCTTTACAGAAAATCGATTATCATATCAATAAGGCAAACGATCATTTATACGAGGATCTGAAAGATTATCTGCCGCTCCTGCTGCTGTTTTTTTT
>JAIRSF010000278.1 GCA_031255595.1 Tannerella sp. | reverse complement strand
GAAGTCTTTCCATGGATTGGCGGCACGGTAGGCCGCCTCCGTACCTTCCGGCACGTGCAGGGTGATTTCCTCAAGCGGTAAGGCGAGGAAGACATTCTCCGGTATATCCAAAGGAGTTTGCCGGAAGACATAGATGTCGATCAGGCCGAAGCAAAGTGCAAAAGCATACTTTTCGATAGCCGTTACCGAGTTGGGGATCTCGATGAGCTTCAGGCTGCTGCAACCTCTAAAAGCGCTTTCTCCGATGCTTGTTAGCGAGTTGCCGATCGTGACGGACGTCAGTTCATGGCATTCATGAAAAGCGTAACTTTCGATGCTTGTCAGCGAGTTGGGGAGGATGACGGACGTCAGGGCGGAGCAATGAGCAAAAGCGTCCTGTCCGATGGTTTCTACCGAGTTGCCGAGAATGACGGACATCAGGTCGTTGCAAAACATAAAAGCGCTATATTCGATGGTCGTTACCGAGTTGGGGATCTCGACGGAGATCAAGGGGAGCTGGTAAAAAGCATACCTTCCGATAGCGGTTACGGGGTACTTCGTGCCCTCTATAGTTGCCGTATCGGGAATGGTTACAGCTCCACCGGCGCCGGTATAGGCAGTTAGTGTTGCCGCGTTTTCGTTGATGGCGAACGTGAAATCACCATCGGTCTGTGCCGTTGCTGCGATCGAACAAA
This sequence comes from Tannerella sp., assembly GCA_031255595.1. Classification (GTDB taxonomy): domain Bacteria; phylum Bacteroidota; class Bacteroidia; order Bacteroidales; family Tannerellaceae; genus Tannerella. Next base: position 2,651 of record JAIRSF010000278.1, on the reverse strand, counting down.
GCGACAGCAGGAGCATACATAAAAGTGTTTTAATTTGCATAAGTGTGATATTTTTAATTAGTGAATAGTAATAATCCGGTACGAGTGGGTTTTAGTGGAGAGTTGACAGTGTTTTCTTAACCGTCGACTCTCAATTTGTTTAGATGGGGCGCAGGTTCTCCAGTTCGCGAACATGGGCTTCATATTCTTCGTTGTGCAGGCGACCGGCGGATTGAATCAAATTTTCTAATACATTTCCCATATATTTGATCTTTAGTTTATTAATGTTATTGTGAGGTAAAAATAATGTTGGAATGTGTCATATTTTCGCCACATCCGGCGGGAGATCCTCTGGAGTGTATGTCGCGCAGCAACTGCCGGCTGAAATGCTTTGGGTTTTGTTTCCCTTGAAACAGGAAGGAATGGTATGGGCTATTATGCGCGCATGCAAATTAATCCGAATAAACAAGCCGGAAGGTATAAAAAAACTTAAAGCTTTTGCGTCGGTATTAGGTGAAATCCATGTGTTGTATCGGACATTTTGCATATCTCTGTTTTTGTTTTTTAAAAACCGTTGCGAAGATATATATTTTGGGGATTTTTACCAAATGAATAATAAAAAAAATAATAAACCGGGGCGATTTTGTTTCATTTTGTAATTTGGCGCGTGTGCCTTCATATGCGGCGGAATGTTGCAATGGTGCAAGTTTTCATAGATGTTGTCCACTTGTCGGGACGGATGCTCCCGCCCCCTTGCCGCTGGGCGCTTCCTGAGTAGAAAAAAAAATTATTTCATACAATATTTTTGCATCATGCAACGTTTTATAGTAGAGTTGCATCATTAAACATGTAGAAGACGAATGATGAAACAGTCCTTGTAAAGGAAATGTTACTCTGTTCGGGAATAGTCAAAGTGCGTATCATTTTTTAATTATTGTAGAGATGAAACAATTGGTATTTACTTTTTTTGCAATCGTCCTGTGTTATTCATTGTTTTTTGACAAAGAACCGGACGTTCCGGCTGTCGACAAACTGAATTATATTTATGATGATGCTTCGCATGATATTTGTATGTCAACAGACACGTTGAACGCTTATGCCCGTACCATTATTCATCCGACGAACCGATGGGATATGTTTACTACCGCCGCGGATAAAAACAGGGAAGAACCGGCCTCGATATTAATCAGGCCTTGATTTATAAAACCTGTATCTTGAAAGAACTTCCCGCACGTACCCGAACGTTTCCGTACCACGCAGGTATCCATGTTTGCAAACCGAATCGTTGTAATATTCAGGCTCGCTTTTAAGCCGGATGTATTCGGCAACATTTCCCTCCCAGATATCAGGGTTGGCCCCCCATTTCGACGCCAGTTTCCGCGCATCGGTGATGTGCCCGTTTCCCGCGTTGTATGCGGCCAGTGTGAATTTGACCCGTTCTTCGGGATCTTGTATGTCTGCAAAATATCTCCTGAAATAAATCAGGCATTTCACGCCGGCCTGTATAGCTGTTTCGGGATTATCAAGGCTATCGGGCGAGAAGCCCAAGCTGCGGGCGGTACGGGGCATGATGCCCATCAGACCTTTGGCGCCGGCCCACGATTCCAGATGATTGTGAAAACGGGATTCCTGCCAGGCGATGGAAACAAGCAGTTGCCAGTCCCATTCTAATTCGGCGGCGTACTTTTTAAACAGATCGTCGTAGGGCGATAAGTCTCCTTTTTTGACGCCCGGCCCTTCGAACGTGAAATCGTCCTGTTTGGATTGTTCAAAATAGCGTTTCACAGCCGCTCTCAGGGTCGAGCCTTTCGAAACGTTTTCCGCCCATTCGTTCACCGCCCTCGCCAGTTCGGGAGCGTTTCTGCGTACGATCCAGGAAGCCCGTTGAGGAAAGCTGATCGGCAGATCGATGTGGATGTTCCGGTGATAAGTACGGTTCAACCGGGCCAGGTTGTTCTCGCTCACTGTGTAACGTATCTCTCCGCGTGAAACCATTTCGATCAGGTCTTCGGTCGTAACGGTATCCCGTTCGATGTTCCGGATGATAATACCGCCGCCGAGTTCCCTGTTGAGGCTCTCGAGCCGCTCATGATAGCGGGATTTTTTTTTCACCCACACTTCTTTTCCGATCAGTTGCGTGACGTCGCTTACGATGCTATCCCCTTTATTCGCCCGCTGCACGATGACCAAATGATTTTGTTGCTCCACGCCGCAAAACAGGTATTTATTTTTCATCGCATGATCCATCTGTACCGGATAGGCGACAAGATCCGCTTCTCCGGCCTGAAGCATTTCTTCCAGGCGGGTGATGTTTTCGGCTACTTTTATCTTCAGGTTCAACCCCTGTGAGGCGGCAAAATCTTCGATCAGGTCGTATTCGTAACCCATCGGTTGCATCTTGTAGATGAAATATGAAGTCGAAGCATTCAGCGTTACGGCGGTGAGTTCCTTTTTCTCCTTTATTTGCGGCAGGTCGACGGCCGGCATTTCGACGGCCGACTCCTTTTTTGTGGAAAGAGTGCAGGCGGAGAGTGTGACCAGGAACACGTTTATCCACCGGAAAACCATTTTCTTTGCGCCCGGATTATTCATGGACGTAACACAAGCCGGACAACATTTTCAACATGGTGCGTATGCGGAAACATATCCACCGGCTGTACTTTCGAGATACG
>JAIRSF010000123.1 GCA_031255595.1 Tannerella sp. | reverse complement strand
TTTTTTTCCATGGCTTTTGTACCGAAATGACCAATACTGCCAATAATAATATAAGTTGGATTGTACCTCCTATTTGCGACGTCCGTATGTTATCAAGAAAAACGGGGTCTGTTAAGGCCGCATCCCGAAGTTGGCCGGCAATAATGACATTGTTGTTTATACAAGGCCCCAACACAAAGGTGCCGAATAGTATTTGCAGAATGATCATTACCCATTTTACGCTAATCCATGGATATTTAAAAAATCCCCAATTAGTCCATATACTGTATATCAACCCCGTTATAAGCGCCCCTATAGCGCCGCCAATAATGAGATAGTCGTCCACTGCCTGCACAATCCTTGAATGGATATAAATTTCGTTCCCCGAATCGGGGAAGATCAGATAAAATAATAAGCAGAGCGTTACTCCGCCGATTATCCAGCAGAATGCAAAAAAGATATGAAACATTTTCAGGATTTTAACTCCTTGCGGCTTGATTTTTCTTGTTGTCATAATGTTATTAATTTTATGGTATTTATATTTTTTTTACTCCATCCGTTGGCGGGGAAGCGTTTCATTCGCTGCAATCTGAGAAATGTTGTACCGGATAACATCCGTCAATGTTTTGGTGCCTTTCAGTCCCGGAAAATTCAGGAGTTGCACATATTCTTTATCAGGCAGTATTTCCTTAAACGGCTGCCCGACCGGGTTATGCAGATTGTCGATAATCATAAATACATCCTGCTTTGCAGCTCCGGCAATCTCCGAAGCCTCCGGGGCGGACGGGCCGAAAAGGGCGACGGGCGCCAGGCCGAGCTCCATGGCGATGGAGGATTGGAAACGATGTGCCATAACCGGTTTGCCGGATCTGTTCATTTCCTGCAACAGCGATCGTCCGTCATTCAAAACCTCGCGGATAGCCGCAAGACGCTCACGCGCCATGTCTTCCGTTCCCAGATGCCGGGCTATACTCATAACCGACTGCTCGATCTTTTCATAACGATAATCCGTATCTACAAGTAACAGTTTCTCCTGAGGAATATCCAATCCTTTCTTTAACCGGTCTGCCATCACTTCATACCCGGCATAAACGATCAATTCCGCATTCATAATCTTAGGTATATCCCCCGGACGCAATTCGTATTCGGAAGGATGTTCCATCTCAAAAGGCGCCAGTATAATGATCTCTTTCGCTCCCGCCGCTTCGGCGTAAGCCGCTGTCCAGGCTGTCGTCGCAACCACCGTCCCATCGGAGTGGGATGTGTTATTTTTGACCCGGCATGAGATAAAAACTACGCTCAGCCCTATTGTACACAAGAAAAACTTCATCCACATCCTATTCATTTCCGTTTGATAATAAAAATAATAACAAAAACGACGGAAGCCAGCACAGCGATAGCGGAACTGGCCGGAACGTCCAGAAGCAAGGCGATAAAAAATCCCCCGACGGCAAATATACCTCCCCACAGTGAAGACCAAAGCAATACGCCCCGCAGGCTTTTCGCATGAAACGTGGCGATCAGGGCCGGCAGCAGCAACAAAGCGTCAAGCAGCAAAGCGCCGATTATTTTCATAGCCATAGCTACCGTTACCGCCGTAAATAATACAATCGTATAATACAAGAAACGCTCATTGACGCCGGAGGTATAAGCTATTTCGCGATCGAAAAAGAAAGCCTGCAATTTGCGGTAGTAAACTAACTGAAAAGCGACCAGCAAAAAGGAAAAAACGACAACCGCCACAACTTCTTCCCACGTGGAGGCATACAGGTTTCCCCATAAAAGAGAAAGGGTGTCCTTTGCCTGTACATTAAATTTATATACTAAAATAAACGCAAGCGATATGGATATGACCATAAAAAACGTACTGATATAACCGGCGTCTATTCTAAGGGAGCGGGAAGCGTTTGTCATCAACAAAACAAGTCCTAAGTTGACTGCAATCGTAGCAATAAAAGGATTCCATGAAAAAGACAAAGCGACGGCGCCTCCAAGAATAGCGCCATGCATCAACATAAAACGCAGGGGCAACAGGTTCAGGCGCAACAGGTAAACGCCCGTCACCGGAAAGGAAACGCCTGCAACTATCAACAGGATCAATCCTTTTATAATGGGTGAAAGCGTCAGCAGTTCTAACATAAACGGCCTCCTTTCAACTCCTTTCTTTCCCATCCCAACTGTTCGATCCATGCCGTATCGTGCGATACCATCAAAATCGTTGGAGCTTCGTTATAGCAAAGTTCCCGCAACAAAACCAGCAAATCGTCCTTACCCTCCCGGTCAATAAAAGACGTCGGTTCGTCGAACAACAATACTTTGGCATGCTGGCACAGGCAACGCGCCAGGGAAACACGTTGTTTTTCGCCTCCCGACAACGAATGATACGACCGTTTAAACAAATTGAAACAACCCGTACGGCGCATAGCCAATTCCACATTATACAAGATCTCGGACGCCGGCATCCGGACGCCGGCAAGTCCGACGGATACGACCTCTCCCGCCGAAACAGGAAAGGTGTTTTTTATATTTTCCTGATGAACATAAGCCGTATTCATGCGGTTATGCATCCATTCCTGGCTTCCGACCCGAAAGTCCCCGATTTTTATAGAACCGCTCACAGGCGTTGCAAGTCCCAGGATCGTCTTCAATAAAGTCGTTTTACCGGCGCCGTTGGCGCCATGAACCACAAGCTGTTCCCCGCCCGGCAGCTCCAGGTTCAGGCCGTTTAATATGATTCGCGAACCGACCGAAAAGGACATGTTTTCTATTTTAACGGGCAGCCCTTCTACCCTCCCCGCACGTTTCCGCAAAAAGAGCCACACATCATCTACCGACATGTTATCCTCAATCAGGTATTCCGTACGGCAATCGATCTGTTCCACCGCACAGTCATAAGAATAAGCTATTCCGGCCGCTTCGAATACGGGCATCGCACGCCGGCTGATCAGTTCGATGTGGCATTTTGTGATACCGAGGTATACCATCATACATGCCGCCGCCTTACCGGCAATTTTATCACGCAGAAATAACTCCTTTACCGGAAACTGTTCTTTCTGCAGAAAATCATTTAATTCAAATAGGGGATGAAGCCAATGAGAGTCACTGGTAAATATGATATGATCCCGATAACTGATGATTAACGAATGTTCCACCGGCAGGTTATTTAAAGAATCAACCCCTGCGGCTTACTTTCCGCAATCGTTCTTCGTCTATAATTTTTATTTTCCGTCCGTCCATGGCAATAATATGCTCGGAAGCAAACATTGAGAGTGTACGAATCGCATTGGAAGTAGTCATATTGGAAAGGTTTGCCAAGTCCTCGCGTGAAAGGTAAATACTGATGGTCGCCCCATCCTCTTCCAGTCCATAATTGTCACGCAGGAACAACAACGATTCGGCTAATCGCCCACGTATATGTTTTTGGGTAAGATTGACGGTTCGTTCGTCGGAAACGCCCAGGTCTACCGATAATTGCCGTATAAAAAACATGGCCAGGCCCGAATTTCCGCAAATAAGCTGTTCCACAATCGTCATAGGAATGACACAAACAGTAGAAGCCTCAAACGCCGAAGCATTGGTCAGGTAAAGCTCCCTTGCAAATGCAGCGCGATAAGCAAAATACTGAATCGGCTTTATCATACGGATAATCTGGCTGCGCCCGCCAACGCCATCCTTATAAATTTTGACTTTCCCTTTCAGAAGGCACATCATATCCACAGGTTCATCACCTTCGCAATAAATCATTTCATTTTTTTTGAAGTTTTGAATCTTTGAATTATTGCGTAAGATAACACGTTCTTCCTCCGTCAAAACTCTCCAAACTTCTGACAGACTGGTCGATAAATCTATTATTCTTTTCTCTTGCTTAACCACAATTGCTAAATAACATACTTACAGAGCACAAATATACAACACGCTTTTGAATTGAAAAAGAATTTTTGTGAAAATTTCACTCCAAATCCTGCAGCCTGACAATCATTATACCTTTTGTATATCGGGATTGTTCCACATATTTACGGACAGGCTGCGGATTAATGATTACTTTTTTCGCCGCAGACGAAGCATGAATAAACGTCAATTTTCCGGAATAACGGTAAATAAATCCCACATGTGTCACATCCAATCCCTCAATACTTGTGACAAAGCAAACGATATCGCCGTCCCGCAAAAAATCCTCCCTGCCGGCTATTTCGGCTCCGGCAATCATCGAATAAACGTTTCTCTCCGAAATTTCGCGTTCTTTTCTCCGCAACACCTCGGCGAAACCGGGATTCGACCTGAGCCGGGGATAACGATCCGGGTGCGAAGACATAAAACTCAAATCCGGCCTGTACGGTTTTCCCCCTGCCTTTCGCGTCACATCATGCACAAATCCGTTCTTCTCATTTTCATAAATCCAATCCGTAAAATAATGCAACCGGCTTGTATAATCGTCGACGGCGCCGTTTCTGTACCGAATCCGTTGCAACTGTTCGCAGAAATCCTCGAATGACGGATGTTCCAAGTTTTCAACTGTACGTGAGAGAGCAAGCGTTGTTTCCACAAAGGTGGTACAGTCAAATTCGCGCAGGTTAACGACTAATTGTTCCGGATCTTTTTCCAGTGTAGAAGCCGCATAAGGCTTTCCAAGGAAAAAACGCGCCGTTTCGATAATCAGCTCCGCCATCGAACGGGGGGAACCGGACGAACCCGCATCGTTTTGCCTTATATAGCGGATATATTCATCAAAAATAAGGCGATCGTCCGCCTTCTGCTGACCCCAACAGGGCAAACAGAAAGCCATAAAAACCGGCAATAATATGATAGATCCTGATTTCAACATAAACATTCGTGTTTGGCCGGGTTATACGGTCTTCGATTTCTTAGCCAACAGATCCTGCATTTTAAGCATTTCATCCCGATATTGAGCCGCTTCGATAAAATCAAGATTCCGGGCGGCTTCGGTCATTTGTTTTTTAGCTTTTTCGATTGCCTTTTCAAGTTGTCCCCGGTTCATATATTGCACTACAGGGTCAGCCACCAACGACGGCTCTTTCTCTACATAGGCATACGCTTCCGCCGGTTTCGGTTTTGTTTCTCCTAAAATCGACGCCGTATTCTTAACAATCTGACGGGGCGTTATGCCGTATTTTTCATTATAGGCCAACTGTTTATCCCTCCGGCGATTCGTTTCGTCGATCGTCAGCTTCATACTCTCCGTTATCGTATCCGCATAAAAAATAACTTTCCCATGAATATTACGGGCAGCGCGTCCGGCCGTTTGCGTCAGCGAACGGTGTGAACGCAAAAAACCTTCCTTATCCGCATCCAGTATGGCTACTAACGATACCGAAGGCAGATCCAGGCCTTCACGCAAAAGATTCACCCCGATCAATACATCAAATAAGCCGTTCCGCAGGTCATCCATAATCCGTACACGCTCCAATGTTTCCACATCACTGTGAATATATTCGCAGCGCACACCCATACGGGTCATATAATCGGTCAGCTCCTCCGCCATACGTTTTGTAAGTGTAGTTACCAGCACCCTCTCGTCCACTTCCGAACGCTGTTCGATCTCTTCCATCAGGTCGTCAATCTGGTTCAACGTCGAACGTATCTCGATGACCGGATCCAGTAAGCCGGTCGGACGTATCACCTGGTCGACAACGATCCCCTCGCTCTTTTCCAATTCATATTCGGCCGGGGTAGCGCTGACGTAAATAGCCGTAGGGGTGAGCGATTCAAATTCATCAAACGTAAGCGGACGGTTATCCCTTGCCGCCGGAAGACGGAATCCGTATTCAACCAGCGTATTTTTTCGCGACCGATCCCCTCCGTACATAGCCCGGATCTGCGGTATTGTCACGTGGCTTTCATCAACAACCAATAAATAATCGTTCGGAAAATAATCAAGCAGGCAATAAGGGCGTTCCCCTTCATTACGCCCGTCGAAATAACGCGAATAGTTCTCTACACCGGCGCAATGTCCCAATTCCTGAATCATTTCCAGGTCAAAAGTCACACGTTCACGCAATCGTTTCGCTTCAAGATGTTTGCCGGTACTTTCAAAAAAATCGACCTGCCGGCCCAGGTCAACGGAAATCCGGCTCAGGGCGGAATGAATCCGGTCTTGCGTTGTAACAAACAGGTTGGTCGGATAAATATTCAAGACGTCCTGTTCGTCGTACTCATATCCGGTTTGCGGGTTAAACGATGAAATACGTTCTATCTCATCTCCCCAAAATTCAATCCGGTAAGCCACCCCGTCATAACCCTCTATCGCCGGAAAAATATCGACCGTATCGCCCTTCACACGAAAACATCCGCTGTGAAAATCCACCTTGTTATTAACATACAACGCATCCACAAAGCGCCTTAACATTTTATCACGCGGAATATTCATTCCCCGTTTCAGATAGACCACCTGTTCGGCAAAAGCTTTCGGGTCTGCCATACCATAAATACAGGACACAGACGAAACGACCACCACATCGCGCCTCCCCGACAGCAACGAAGCGGTAGCGCGTAAACGTAGTTTGTCTATTTCTTCATTAATAGCCAGGTCTTTTTCTATATACGTATCCGTAGTAGGGATATACGCTTCCGGCTGATAATAGTCATAATACGAAACAAAATATTCGATCGCGTTATGAGGAAAGAAACTTTTAAACTCACTGTACAACTGGGCGGCCAACGTTTTGTTATGGCTCAGGATCAACGTCGGGCGCTGTATTTTCTCAATGACATTCGCAACCGTAAACGTTTTTCCCGAACCGGTAACCCCCAGCAATGTCTGGTAAGGCACTCCTTCGTTGAGGCCGTCTACAAGCGCTTTTATCGCCTCCGGTTGGTCGCCGGTAGGCTTAAACGGTGATGAAATTTGAAAATTCATTTATGCTCCTGTTTTTACTGGAATTTTTGAAATATCCGGCGGTAGCGGCGGTAAACGCTTTTATTCTCCTCCATCATGAACGGAAGATATGAAATCAAGCAACATCAGTAATGAAACATTTACCGTCCGCCGAATATTTTGTTCGCGTACGGTAGTGAAACGATACATCTTAGAAACGACCCTGCCTTTACCGGCAACGGCAATCCAAACGGTACCGACAGGTTTTTCGGGTGTGCCTCCTCCCGGCCCGGCAACCCCGGATGTAGCTACGGCATAATCACATCCCAACACCTGCAATGCGCCTTTCGCCATCTGCTCCACGACCGGCCGGCTAACGGCTCCGTATTGTTCCAGATCCGCCGCGGAAACACCCAGCACATTCCGTTTCACCTTGTTTGCATACGACACCACGCCGCCGCGAAAATAATCCGAGCTTCCGGGTACGGAGGTCAGCAATGCCGCAACAGCTCCTCCGGTACAACTTTCCGCCGTACCGACCGTCAAACCTTTCGACCGCAATTTTTCACCGGCAATGACCTCCGTTTCTTCATCTTCTCCTGCAATGATATGTTCTTTTAATATTTCTTCCAGTTGCTTCCGCAGCAGGGCGGTTGTATCTTCCGCCTTTTTTTCATCGTCACTATAAGCCGACAGCCGTAAGCGTATGATACCCGATTGCGGAAGGTATGCAAGTTTCACAAACGAAGGCAGGTTGTTTTCAAAATCCGTAAGCCTGAGGGCAAGCGCCGCTTCCGGAATACCCGTAACCCGGCAGGTGCGATGCCGGATATAAACGTCGCGGTGGAATTTCTTTTTCAGGCGCGGAACAATCTCATTCTCCATCAGCCACTTCATTTCATAAGGCACACCCGGCATCGAAACAAGGACTCCCCCACTCCACTCAAACCATGTACAAGGAGCCGTACCGACCCCGTTCCGTATAACCGTCGCCTTTTCCGGCACCATCGCCTGGTTGCGCGTCAGTTCGTTCATCGTATAACCTCTTTCCCGGAACATGCGTTCGATATGGGCGTATACTTCTTCCGAAAAATACAGGGATGTGTCAAAATATTCGCACAGAGCTTTCAGGGTGATATCATCTTTGGTAGGCCCCAGTCCGCCGGTAACCAGTACAACCGGCACTCTGCCGCATGCCTCGCCTGTTGCCTTCTTAATATCATCGGCGTCATCGCCAACCGTCATTTTACGGGCTACCTGAAACCCGTTATCATTCAGTATCTTTGCCATCCATACCGAATTTGTATCAACCACCTGTCCGATCAGCAACTCATCGCCTATTGTAATAATTTCAACTGTCATAATATTATTTTATATCCGATTCTTACGGTTGTTATACATACCTGTTTTGATTTTCCTTTCATCGAAGTCCGCGCAAAATTAACTAAAACGAAAGACTTTCCCATTTTTTCGGCCCGTTTTTTTCAGTTTAGCCGCCAAAGCCTTATTATACTTCGCCATCACATTGTCATTTTGCATCACATTTTCCCCAAAAATCAAACACAAAGTATCGATAAGCCCCGGGTAGTACGAAATCCATTTTGAAAATCATTCTATTTGCCGTATCTTTGCATCTCAAAAATAAAACGATGAATACAGCAAAATTACTGTTACACTGTCCGGACAGGGCCGGCATTGTCACCGACATAACGAATTTTATCAGCATCAATAACGGAAATATCATTTACTTAGACCAGCATGTCGACCACAGTGAAAATATATTCTTTATGCGTATGGAATGGGAACTGGATAAATTCCTGATACCGAAAGATAAGATTGAAGACTATTTCAATACGTTGTACGCTCAGAAATATCATATCCATTTCCGCTTATACTTCTCGGATTACCGGCCCCGTATGGCGATTTTTGTATCCAAAATGTCCCATTGCCTGTACGACATACTGGCACGTTATACGGCCGGCGAATGGAACGTAACGATTCCGCTTATCATCAGTAATCATTCGGATATGCAGGAAGTGGCCAAACGTTTCGACATTCCCTTCCACCTGTTTCCCATTACGAAAGAAAACAAGGCGGAACAGGAAAAGAAAGAACTGGAACTGCTTGGGAAGCATAAAGTTGATTTTATCGTATTGGCCCGTTATATGCAGATTGTTTCGGAAGATATGATTCGAAAATATCCGAACAGGATCATCAACATTCACCATTCATTTCTTCCGGCTTTTGTCGGCGCCAAACCCTATCATGCCGCGTTTGAACGCGGAGTGAAAATTATCGGCGCCACAAGCCATTATGTGACAACCGAGCTTGATGCAGGCCCTATCATCGAACAGGATATTGTGCGTGTCACGCATAAAGACAGCATACAAGACCTGGTAAACAAAGGCAAGGATCTTGAAAAGATTGTCTTGTCGCGTGCCGTACAGAAACACATCGAGCGAAAAGTGCTGGCCTACAAGAACAAAACGGTTATTTTCGGATGAATTACAAGATCATGCGTTGAAGAAATCATTATGACAACATTTTTTTCTGCCTGCAATCCGCTTTGGAACAAATCAAGAAGAACTACGGCAGCATTGAAATTTACCTGCGCGATGTTTTGAAGGCAGACCCGGATGATATGAAAAAATTATACCGCAATGAACGTAATACCGTCAGTAGAGTTTGTGCTGATTTCTCATTTGAACCAAAATATTTTTTGAGTTCTGAAATTGTTGTTGTACTTTTGTGAATAATAACAAAGTAAAGATTATGAACAAATTTTTCATCATATATACAATTACCATTTTCGCCTTATTATCTTGTAATAAGAATGATATAAGCAGCTCGATTAAAGAAGAACAAGATATTATTTCTACAAATTATTCATTTGTCAATATAGAATTTATAATAAATGAATACTACGAAGAAAAAGATGTTATAAAACAGAATTCTCCAATCACTATATATAACAACTCCGGGATCACACAAACATATACCTTTTATCCTCAAAAAAACATATCTGAGGTTTCCACTTTCTATAGCAGTGACACGCGGGCATTCTCTTTTATTGACGGTCAACAATATATCAAAATACCTGTAACAATGTTTGAGGATGGAACATTAATATATGATGATGGCATAAGATGGGCTTATACAAAAGAGCAAAAATTAAGGCCCATATTAGATTCATATAATACGATCACAATAAAACCAAACCATATCTTGAAATTGACCGCATCTTTTCATCTTAAGGTAATAAACACAGAATACAAATTACACCTGATAGGGGTTGAGTTTGGTGAAAAAACTGCTGTTAACGGGTTGTGGTCAGGAGTTTTTCTTCAAAGTTATGAGATAGATTATACGGTTGAACCCTATGAAACAAAATAGTACAACATGTTGTGTAGAAAAGCCATTAAATAAAAAAGGGTCTATCAGGGTATTCAATATCAATGAAAGCGTTATATAGTACATTTAATATTTAATGACGATATAGATACAATCCATATTACTCCGGGTAATAATAACCTATATTTCAGTAATGATGGGTTAGGTATTTCACATATACATTTTCTCGGGAAGGGAATGAGATCTATCTCATCTGAAAGTTTTTTTTCGGATAGTACAGTAACCGACATAAATATGATATGTTCTAATATGTATGGAGTCCACGAAACTCCTGATTCATCAGGCGTATTGAAAATCAACAATATATATTGTTCCGGAATGCCTGTAATTAAACCGGATACATCTAAATTTCATACAAAATCAGTGATTTTTGATTCTTTTTTTGAGG
>JAIRSF010000279.1 GCA_031255595.1 Tannerella sp. | reverse complement strand
GATCAGTAGATGTTTTCGCGGTAAAAATCCAATGCGTCTAAGATCGCTTCCCTGCTGATTTTCCGATGGATACGGATATCGCCTATGTTTCCGAGTAAGGTGAAGAAGATTTGTCCGCCTTCGTTCTTTTTGTCGTGCGTCATGAGTTCATATATCGTGTCATAGTCGTCGCAAGTAAAGAAAAACGGAGGATAATGTTCTTTGATGAAATTTGTTACCCGGCGAACGGTTTCTACGGGCATGCCGCAAATTTTATATGACAGGTATAGTTCGCTGATGATTCCTGCGGCGACAGCGTGTCCATGAAGTATCGGGCTATTCTTCGAAAAGGATAAACTTTCCAGTGCATGTCCGATCGTATGCCCGAAATTAAGGGCTTTGCGAATGCCCGTTTCTTTCGGATCTTCTTCTACGATCCGTTTTTTTATGGCGACGGACGCGCCGACCAGATCGTTTAACCGTTCGATGTCCGGTTCCTTTTGTTCGATATCGAATAGAAGTGTTTCGTCGAGTAACTTTTTATTGCTTATTAATCCGTGCTTGATCATCTCGGCATAACCCGACAGAAGGTTGTCGCGATCTAATGTTTTCAGAAAAGAGCAGTCGATCATCACACCATCCGGTTGGTAAAAGCACCCGATTTCATTTTTTAACCCATTGAAATTGATACCGGTTTTTCCTCCGACGGCTGCATCTACCGACGCCATCAAAGTGGTGGGGATATTGAGGTTATGCAGCCCACGTTTAAATGTGGCGCCTGCAAACCCTCCGAGATCGGTGACCATCCCTCCTCCGATATTCACCAGCAGCGAGTTACGGGAAGCGCCGCTTTTTGATAAAACATCCCATATAACGGCGACCTGCTCTAAATCTTTATGCGTATCGCCCGCTTCGATCGTAATGAACCCGGGATTTACGGAAAGCAGCGCTTCGTTTAACAGCGGAAGACATTTATCATGCGTATGCGTGTCCGTAAGCACAAAGATTTTATCATGCTTGTGCGATGACAAGTATGATGCAAGTTCCCATGCGATATTCTTCGTTATTACTACCATAATGACAACCGAGAGGCCTCTTTTTTAACGAAACACACCCCGCCTGCTCTTATTCAAGCCCGGCGGCATCCAGGATCGTATGGATCGCCTGGCCCAGTCCGGTTTTGTTTTTACCTCCCGCCGTTGCGAAATGAGGTTGTCCGCCGCCGCCGCCCTGAATAAATTTGGCACCTTCTTTGATCAGATTGGCTGCATTCAAGCCTTCGGCAACCAACCCATCACTCAGCATAATGACTAATCCGCATTTCTCATGATCTTCTATCCCTGCAATAAAGAACACTTTTTCGTCCGCAGAAAACTCTCCTCTTATCCGGAATGCCACATCTTTGAATACGTCAAGATTACCACTGCCTCTAAACGAAAGCAACTTCACACCATTTCTGTCGACAGCACGTGATAAAATGGAACTTTTCAAAGACGCTGTTTTCTCTTTCAGGTAATCGGCTAATTGTTTTTTCAGCTCCGCATTCTCTTCAATAGATTTTCGAATCGTCATGGACAAGTCCGGCACGTTATTGAACATCGAACGCAACTCGCGGATCGTGTCCTGCATCAGGTAAAACCATTTTTCCGCGCCCTCCGCAGTCACAGCTTCTATGCGGCGCACGCCTGCGGCGATGGAACTTTCGCCGACAACATACATAGAGCCGATCATCCCGGTCGATACAATATGCGTACCTCCGCATAATTCGACGGACGAGCCGAATCGCACAACACGCACCTCCTCACCGTATTTCTCACCGAACAGCGCCATCGCGCCCATTTCTTTTGCCCGGGCAATCGGCACCCGGCGGTGTTCTTCCAACAGGATATTTTCGCGGATCTTACGGTTTACAATCCTCTCCACCCGGCGGATCTCTTCGTCCGTAACTTTTTGGAAATGTGAAAAGTCGAAACGGAGCGATTCGGGCGAAACGAATGAACCTTTTTGCTCTACGTGCGTTCCCAGAACTTCGCGCAGGGCTTCGTGAAGAAGATGCGTTGCCGAATGGTTACACTCCGAACGCCTGCGCATCTCCCGGTCTATTCTCGCGGTGAAGGTCGCCGTTATATCTTCCGGTAATTTTTTTGTGATATGTACCGGCAGGTTGTTTTCACGTTTCGTATCGATGATATCCGTTTTTTTGCCGTCGGCCGGGATCAGCCACCCGTTGTCGCCTACCTGGCCTCCCATCTCTGCATAAAACGGACTTTTATCCAGTACGATCTGGTATAACTCCGTATTTTTTTGTTTGATCTTCCGGTATCGCAGTATCTCGGCGTCACATTCGTACAGGTCGTAACCGACAAACTCGGTTTCGCCTTCCCGGACGACTACCCAGTCGCCTGTTTCAACTGACGCCGCGTTTCGTGCACGATCTTTTTGTTTCCGCATCTCCGTATTAAATGTATCCACGTCTACATCCATATCGTTTTCGCGGAGAATCAGTTCCGTCAGATCCAACGGAAACCCGTAGGTGTCGTACAGGACAAAAGCATCCGCCCCGTTCAGCATTTTTTGTCCGCCGGCTTTTGCTTCTTCTATTTTTTTGTCCAGCAGGCGAATACCTGTTTCGAGTGTGTGCAGGAAAGAATCTTCTTCCTCTTTCATCACCTTGCCGATCAGCTCCTGCTGAGCGATCAACTCCGGATAGGCGGAGCCCATCGTATCGATCAACGCGGGAAGAAGTTTGTACATAAACGCTTCCTTGCGTCCGAGGAATGTGTATCCGTAGCGGACGGCGCGGCGCAGGATACGGCGTATCACATATCCGGCCTTTGCATTGGAGGGCAGTTGCCCGTCGGTGATGGAAAAAGCGATCGTGCGTATATGATCCGCTATTACACGCATGGCAATATCTTTCTGTTTGTCCGTACCGTACGGCGAACCGGTCATGCCGGCAATCGCCTGTATGAGCGGCTGGAATACGTCCGTATCGTAATTGGATGTTTTGCCCTGTAACGCCATGCACAGGCGTTCGAACCCCATTCCTGTGTCGATAACCTTGTTGGGGAGCGGTTCGAGTGAGCCGTCGGCTTTCCGGTTGTATTGCATAAAGACGAGGTTCCAGATCTCGATGACGAGCGGATTGTCCCGGTTGACTAATTCGGCGCCGGACGAAGCTTTACGTTCTTCTTCGGGGCGTAAGTCGATATGTATTTCCGAACAAGGCCCACAAGGCCCGGTATCGCCCATTTCCCAGAAATTATCTTTTTTGTTTCCTTCCAGTATATGATCCGGCGGAAGGTATTTTTCCCAGAACCCGGCCGCTTCGTTGTCGCGTTCCAGGTTTTCGGCGGAGCTTCCTTCAAATACGGTTGCATAAAGTTGTTCGGGATTCAGGCGGAGTGTGTCGACTAAGTATTCCCACGCCCATTGGATCGCCTCTTTTTTGAAGTAATCGCCGAATGACCAGTTTCCCAGCATTTCGAACATGGTATGGTGATAGGTGTCGTGGCCTACTTCCTCCAAGTCATTATGTTTACCGCTGACGCGCAGGCATTTTTGCGAATCGGCCACACGCGGGTATTTGATGGGCGCATTGCCGAGGATTATATCCTTAAACTGATTCATACCGGCGTTTGTGAACATCAATGTAGGATCCCCTTTTATCACCATGGGTGCAGACGCAACAATGTGATGATCCTTAGATGCAAAAAATTGCAAGAATGATTCCCTGATTTCTTTCGCTGTTAGCATATTTGTTGATATTTTGTTAATTATCTGAAAACAGTTTGCAAAAGTACTGTAAATAATTAATTTTGCGGTATAATAAGGAATAATTTTTAAGAAGAACGTATTAAATGGGAATTTTAGGATCACGAAAAACATATTACAGGTACAACGACAAAACACTTGAGTACGAACGAGTTTATCTTTCGGCGAAAGAACGTGTTGCGGTTGTCTTGCGGAATTTGAGTTTAGGTTTGCTTATCGGTTTCATCGCCTTTTTTGCTTTTATCCGTTTTTTCAATTCACCGATGGAAACGCTGCTCCGGAAAGAAAACAGGTTACTTCAGACGCAATATGATATGCTGTTGAAAGAGCTGGGGCAGGCAAACGATGTGCTGGAAGATATGCAACAGAGGGATGAACATTTATACCGGGCTATTTTTCATGCGGATTCCATTCCGATGTCTATACGAAAATCAGGTTTCGGTGGCTCAAACCGTTACGAACATCTGAACGGACTACCTAATTCCGACCTGATTATAGAAACGACGCAAAAGATGGATATCCTGAAAAAACAGCTTTACATCCAGTCTAATTCGTTGGAAGAATTGATTTCCCTTGGTAAAGACCTGGAACATAAGATCCGGTGTGTCCCGGCCATTCAGCCTGTTGCGAACAAGGATCTGAAACGCACCGCTTCCGGATACGGAATGCGTATAGATCCCATTTATCACATTCCCAAATTTCATGCGGGAATGGATTTTTCGGCTGCTCTGGGAACCGAGATCTATGCTACGGGCAACGGAGTCGTTATTTACGCATCATGGAGGCAGGGTTATGGTAATTGTGTGATTATTGATCATGGATATGATTATAAAACTTTATATGGACATATTGATAAATATAAAGTAAGGGTCGGTCAGAAGGTTTCGCGCGGTGAAGTCATTGCTACCGTAGGAGATACCGGTAAATCGACGGCGCCCCATTTACATTATGAAGTGATGTACAAGGGACGTCATGATAATCCGACAAAATATTATTTTCAGGATCTGACACCGGAAGAATATGACCGGATGTTACAGATAGCGGATAATCATGGTCAAGTAATGGATTAACCGATGGAGGATTCCCCAGCTTCAAAAGTGTATCATTCGATCAAACACGTCGCTTCGATCTTAGAGGAGAGTGAATCTACGTTGCGGCATTGGGAAAAAGAGTTTCCGGATAAGATTTCTCCCCGGCGTAAGGGACGCAATGTACGCGTTTATTCGGAGAAAGATATCGAGAATCTACGTTCAATAAAATATCTTTTACGCGACTGCAACCTGTCACACGAAGGCGCTCGCAAACAATTGAAGACCAACAATAAAAAGGTAACCAGGCAGGCTCAGATTGTAGAAAATCTCAAACAAATCAAGGCGGAACTTGAAGCCTTGGAAAAAACCTTGGACGAGGTAGGCAAGATGATGCCTAAACGGAGTTGATTATATGATGTGAATGTGTTATGGGCGCTATGAAAAACGGTCGGAGGTAACCGGAGCGAAACGGAAGAAAATATTTTTCAACGTCAATTATTTCTTATATATTTGCAGATATTTTTGGAGGCAAAAATATCGTTTATCAGATAAAATCGGCAGATATGAGAAGAAAAATTGAAAATACACTGTTACAATGGCAGAACAACGATCATGCTCTTCCGCTAATGCTTATTGGGGCAAGGCAGACAGGTAAAACCTATATTATTGAGAAATTTTGCTCCGGAAATTTTGAAAACAGGGTGCAACTGAATTTCCTTGAAGAGGACAATTTTAAATCGTTTTTTGAAAATTCACTTAACCCCGAAAACATCGTTTCAAAAATTGAAATGTATTTCGACAGGAAAATCGATATTGAGAAAACCGTTTTTTTCTTTGATGAAATACAAGTTTGTGAAAGAGCAATTTCTTCGTTAAAATTCTTTGCGGAATCAAAAAACAGATACAAAGTGATTGTCGCCGGTAGTTTGCCCGGCGTGAAAATCAACCGTTTTCAATCCTCGTTTCCTGTCGGGAAGGTGCAGATTGAAAAACTTTTCCCTCTCGATTTTGAGGAATTTCTTTGGGCAAATGGCAATGAAATAGGGGTAAATGCAATCAGAAACGCTTTTGAAAAAGACGAAAAGCTTGATTCGGCAAATCACAATAAATTTTTGCAGCTCTACAAAACCTGTCTTTACCTCGGCGGAATGCCGGCAGTTCTGAATGCTTATTTCGACAACGAAAAAAATATGCTTTCGCCCGCAATCAATAAGGCGAAACAGGACATTATCACAGGTTATCTTGCAGATATGGCAAAATATTCCGGAAACATTAATTCACTGAAAATTATTAAAGTGTTTGAAAGTATTCATTTGCAGTTGGCGCAACAGCAGAAAAAATTCCGTTACAAACTTGTGGAAGAACGAGGCAATAAAGAGAAGTTTGAAACGGCGATTGAGTGGCTTTTGCAGGCGGGGATTTTGCATAGTTGCCATCGTATTGAAAAGCCGGAAAAACCGCTTAAAAGCAGCGAAAACGAAAAAGCGTTCAAACTTTATATGGGCGATACGGGTTTGCTGGTTTATCAAAGCGGCGTGAAGGTTTATGACATTTTTGAAAATCCAAAATTTAATTTTATCGGCGGAATTACTGAAAACTTCGTTGCACAGCAATTTATGGCAAAAAGCAAAGACCTGTTTTATTGGACTTCCGGCAATGACGCCGAAGTGGATTTTATTCTCAACGAAGAAAACGGCATTATTCCCTGCGAAGTGAAAGCGGATACAAATGTAATTTCGCGGAGTTTAAATGAATATATGAAAAAATATTCGCCCCATTTTTCAATCAGGATTTCTGCAAAAAACTACGGTTTTGCCAATGGCATAAAATCGGTGCCTTTGTATGCAACACACTGTTTATAAACCCGCTCCGTAAGGGGCGTCATAAATTAGAGATATGGACAACAAGACATCTGTAAAATTATTTGAAACAAAGCGGGTACGTACCGCGTGGAATGAAGACGAGGAAGAATGGTATTTTTCTGTGGTGGACGTTGTCGGTGTTTTGACCGATAGTCCGGATCCAAAACGTTAT
>JAIRSF010000270.1 GCA_031255595.1 Tannerella sp. | reverse complement strand
TTTTACGCCGACAACAAGTCAAATGGTCAATTGATTTTCACAACGCATACAACCCGGCTGTTAAATCAACAGGAATTAGTTCGTCCCGACGAAATTTGGCTGACCGAAAAATCGGAGGGACATACAGAAATGTTCTCGCTCAACGATTTCAAACTGCACAATACACTGAATATTGAAAATGGTTATTTAGACGGTCGTTATGGTGCTGTTCCCGTCATAGAAGAATGGAACGTTGAGCTATGAAACGTTACGAAAAGTCGAATCCCGAAAAACCCGCAGCCGCCCCCAAGCCGTATAGACCGGATTATGGCGGTATTTCTACTTTCCAAATCAAAGACGCCGGGCGAAATTACAGGAAAGAAGAAGGAGTGCGAATGCCTTTTACCTTTGTTGTCATTATTTCGGGAGGCGAAAAACGGGAAAAAGCATATTTTGCAGTCATTTCAAATCGAGATACATTTCAGCGAATCAAGGTAGAATTTACTGCTGATCCGACAATGGATAAAGGCAAGGGGAATCCGGACAAATTATTGGAACTCGCGAAACGTAAACAAGAACATTATGCAACAAGCCAAGAAGGAAAACCGGATGAAATTTTTATTGTGTCGGATGTGGATGAGTTTACGGATTCTCTTTTGAGAATAAAACCGGCATGTAAAACCGCCAATATTCATTTGATAATAAGTAATTCCTGTTTTGAAGTATGGTTATATTACGGGAAGTTCAGCCACAAACCTGCTGATTTCTCCATTCCGGAAGATGTTTCTAAAATTAGTCAATCTTTCAAAACCTATCTTGGGGGTAAAGTAAAAGGAGGCGTTGACCCAAGAAAAGCCGTTTTTGATATTTACGAAAATATTAGAAATGCAAAAGCCAATTACACAGAAGGTGCTAACGATATTCCCGAACTGTTCTCTACAAATATGTTTTTGTTGGCAGAGGCTATCTTGCCTTTCATACAAGACGAATTGGATAGGTTAATATCCGGAAAAATAAAAGATTTTGAAAATTGAACGGTTTTGCCGCATAGATATGCCCTTATCGGATAGATTTACAGAAAAAAACTTACTATATTTGTCGGATCTTAACATTTAATAATCAGTAAAGCTATGATGCGTATGAATTTTATCCTGTTTGCGATCGTTTTGTTGGGTGTCGGTACTCCTTTTTCTCTTTCTGCCCGGAAGGGCGATCAGGCGATGAGGGTTGATGATTTGGTTTCATGGAAACGGATCACAGCACAGCTTGTTGCCGACGATGGGAAATGGGTCGCCTGTAAAATGGAACCCTGGCGGGGCGACGCCGTAATTTATGTCTACAACGCCAAAGGGAAAGAGATTGCAACATTCCAATCGGCTGATAAGGCGGAGTTTACCGCCTCTTCCGATTATTTGTTAGTGACGGAGAAACCTCCCTTAGATACGCTGGAGTATCACAAGTTGAAGAAGACCAAAGCCGAAAAGATGCCGATGAACAGGCTGGTTGTTTATCAGCCCGCCCATAACCGGCAGGAAACCATTGATTCCCTGAAAACCTATAAACGATCGGAAAATGACGACTGGATTGCTTATCAGCGGGGTAACAAATCCGATTCTGCGCTGTATGTCTGTTCTCCGGAAGACGTGCAACACCCGTTTTCTTTTCCCGCCGTAACCGATTTTCAGTTTGCAAAGGACAAAAATATCCTGTATTTTGTTTCCAAAGGAGATCGTGATCAGTTCAAAGCCGGTTTGTACATCTGTCTTCCACAGGAGAAACGCTCGCAGCTGATTTATGAAGGCGAAGGCGTCTTTAAGCAGATTGCTTTTGACGAGAAAGGCAACAAATTGGCTTTCCTGTATTCGCCGGGGAAAGATTCCGCGTCGGTAAGCTACTCCTTATACGTTTCCGAAAACAATGCCCCGGCCCGCGAAATAGCCGGCAGGCATCATCCGTCGATCCCAGAGGAATGGATTATCGGCGAAGAGGGCGCCGTTTTCTTTTCCGAAAATGCCGAACGTCTGTTTTTCGGCATAGCTCCGCCGCCGAGGCAAAAGGATACGACTGTTTTGGCCGAAAACCGTCCCGATGTGGAAATATGGAACTGGAACGAGAAGGTGCAGTATACGCAACAGAAAGTCGACAAAAAGAAAGACCTGAAAAGAACCTGTACGGCTGTTTATAACTTCAAAGACGATCGGATTGTTCAACTCAGCGACCCCGAAAGACCTCTTCTCCGGACGGCGGATAAGGGAAATGCTTCTGTCGGACTTGTTTTGAGTTCCGCTCCATACGATCTGGAACGCATGTGGCGGGGCAGGGAGCGCTTTGATGTTTATACGGTGAATCTGGAAAGCGGCGAAAAACAGTTGATTAAAGAGGCCTTCATGGCGAATCCTCAACTATCGCCCAAAGGGAAATATGCCTATTGGTATAGTCCGGCGGACAGTTCGTGGTATACCTGCTCGATTGCGGAAGGGAAGGAGCGCCGCCTTACGACGCCCGACACGTTTGCCGCGTGGGACGAGTATAATGATGTGCCGGATTATCCCCGTCAACATGGCATGGCCGGTTGGAGCGCCGGTGATGATTACATCCTGCTCTACGACCGCTATGATATTTGGCTGTTTGATCCCGCTATGGCCGGGCCGCCCGTAAACTTAACGAAGAACGGACGGGAAAAGTCAATCCGCTACCGGTATGTTCAACTGGATAGGGAAGATCGGCAGATCGATCTGGACAAGCCGCTCATGCTGATCGGTTTCAACGAGCAAAACAAAGGATACGGCTATTACAAACTGTCGACCGCCGGGGCAACGGAACCGAAAACCCTGCTGGCCGGCGATTTCATGCTGAAACAACCCCTCAAGGCGAAAAATGCGGAAACGATTGTTTACACCGTCGAGCGGTTTGACCTGTATCCCGACGTGCATGTAACGGATTCGGATTTCGGAAAATCAATCCGGTTGACCGATGGCGCCGGGCAGCAATCCGGTTTCATCTGGGGAAAAGCCGAACCGACGACCTGGACTTCATTAGACGGCGTAAAACTGGAAGGTATCATTTATAAACCGGACAACTTCGATCCGGCAAAGAAGTACCCGCTGATTGTGAATTTCTACGAACGAAACGCCGAATCGTTGCACAGTTACCATATGCCGGAGCCGCATCGTTCGACCATCGACTATCATTTATACAACAGTCAGGGCTATATTATTTTCAACCCGGATGTTGTTTATAAGGATGGCTATCCGGGTGAGAGCTGTTACAATTCCGTCATGCCGGGTATTACCTCTCTGATTGAAAAGGGATACGTTGACGAGGCGGCAATCGGCGCCCAGGGGCATAGCTGGGGCGGCTATCAGGTTGCTTATCTGGCAACCCGCACCCATCTGTTTGCCGCCATCGAATCGGGTGCGCCGGTAGTCAATATGCTGAGCGCTTACGGAGGTATACGCTGGGCTACGGGTTTGAACCGCTCTTTCCAGTATGAGCATACGCAAAGCCGGATCGGCGGAACGATATGGGACAAGCCTTTGCGGTTCGTTGAAAATTCACCCCTCTTTACGATGGATAAGGTGCAAACGCCGATACTGATTATGCATAATGATCAGGACGGACATGTGCCATGGTATCAGGGTATCGAGTATTTCATAGCGCTGAAACGCCTGCAAAAACCGGTATGGATGCTGAATTATCCGGGCGAGGTGCACTGGCCTGCGCGGATGGCGAACCGGATCGATTTTCAGAAACGCATGTTTCAGTTTTTCGAGCATTACCTGAGAAAACAACCGGCGCCCAAGTGGATGAAAGAGGGCGTTCCGGCGGTTGAAAAGGACTTTGAACTCGGATATTAAGTTTCATTCCGTTTTGATGCTTCGGATGGGGTTTGTGCAGGCAGCCCGGTAGCTTTGCAGGAAAACGGCCATGAAGGACACGAACAGGCAGAATAGGCCGGAGCCGACAAATATCCATGGACTTAATGCTATGCGGCTGGCATACCCCGACAGCCAGCGCTGCATGATATACCACATGGCGGGTGTAGTGATTACGAAGGCGATGATGATGTAGTAAAGGAAGTTAAAGATCAACATTCTCAGCACTTCCGGCGTGCTGGAGCCGAACACTTTGCGGAGGGCAATCTCGCGGGAACGCTGCTGTATGAAGTAGGTAGACATGGCAATGAGTCCGAGCGACGACAGGAGGAGGGCAATAAAAGCAAAAAGTATGACGATCGCGGATGTTTTGCGCTGTTGTGCAAAAGAATCCGCGATCTGTTTGTCGACAAAGTTGCCGACAAATTCCATCCCGGTCACATCTTCGTAGACTTTCTTTATGTCGTTGAAGGCCGTATAGGGATCGCCGTTTGTTTCTATCACGATGTTCCAGGGGTGAAAATCTTCTATTTTCTTCATTCGTAACAAGGTGGGGCGGGGTTCGAAAACGATGTTGTGTACCTGAAAATCTTTTACCACCCCGGCTATCGGCAGACTTCCCTTGAAAAAAGGTTCGAGGTTGAAGCTGACGGAGTCTTCATCGAGTTCCAGCTCCTTGAGGGCTTTTTGACTCAGGTAGAAGGCATTACCGGAGGCGGCGTTGTTTTCCCGCAGGATCTCGAAGCCGAGCATCCGGAAGTAGGCGCTGTCGCCGACGAACGACTGAAAGGAAATGTTTCTTCCGTCTTTGTTGTAGGAGTAGTTATTACCCATGCTGAAGGGCATTCCCTGGCAGAAGGCGACCTGTTTGACGGAAGCCAGCTGTTTCAGTTCGTTACCCAGGGTGAGTATGGTTTGTTTGTTATCTACGTTCATCGTTTCGACATCAATGAGGTGGTGGGTATGGTATCCCAGGGGGGCTTTTATCAGGTGACGGATTTGCATCGCCATGATGAGCGAAGCCGTCACTAGTGCAAGCGTGATTATGTTCTGAAACGTGATGAAGACCCGGCTGAATAGCGCCTTCGTTTTTCGGCGGAAGTTTCCTCTTACCACCTCGATCGGTTGAGCGTTTGAGATGATAAGCGCCGGGAGCAGTCCGGCGATTCCTCCTATTACGATCAGTACGACCGATATGCCCGGTATATAAGCCGGACGGAACAGTGCGGACAGTTCGATCTGTGTTTCGAGCAGTTTGCCGGCCGACGGAACGAACAGGTGGGCCAGGAACAGGGCGATACCGAAGCAGAGGAAGGTAAGCAGCGAGGATTCCAGAATCAGGCGGGCAAACAGTTCGCCGCGCGATGATCCCAGCAGACGGCGTGTCGCCATTTCTTTAGCGCGGAATCCTGTTTGGGCTACCGTCAGGTTGATGTAATTGATGATCGCAAAGAGCAGAATCAGGATGCTTACCGATAGCAGGATAAGTACGAATGTTTTGTCGCCCTGTTTCAGTAGCAGTCCGTCGCGTCCTTTGACGTCCGAGAAATACGCCTCTTTTATGGGTGTGAACGATACGTCGGTGTGCATGTTTCGTTTGTATACCCAGACGTTTTCTTTCAGGTATGCGAGCAGATCCTTTTCTTTAGCCTTCAGGTTTGCGCCCGGTACGGCCTGTACCAAAATCGGCACCATGCCGTAGTTGGTATAGGTGTCGCTGCTGATTGCTTCGTTCCAGTACCGGATATTGTCGATGCGGACGAGGATGTCCCCGTAAGGGATCGTTGAGTTGCGGATGTCTTTCATGACTGCATTTACTGTGACCGTAACGGAGTCGTTTAATTGCAGGAACTGCCCCAGCGGATCTTTATCCGGAAAAGCGCGGCGGGCAAAGGATTCGGATATGACGACGTGGTTGCGCGCCGCCAGCGGCGACGTCCGTTCGCCTTCGGTGACGGTGAACGAGAGCATGCCGAAGAAGGTCGAATCGACAAAGAGCAGGTCGACATTCATGCTTTTATCCGTTATTTTTACGGGGGATTTTTTATAGTAACTGATGATCGGGCAGACGGCTTCTATTTCGGGATAACGTTCTTTGATCCGTTCGGCCAACCGGTAGGCAAAGCCGAAAGTTTCCCGGTTGGACAGGAGGTATAGCCGGTTCTTGTTTTGTTGGAAATCATCGGTCGACAGTTCCCGGATGGTGAAACCGGCAATCAGTATCACAAACGTCAGGGAAACGGACAAACCGAATATTTCAATAAATGTGTAAAGTATATTCCTTTTCAGGAATTTGAAAAAGGCGCCGAATTTAAAAATTTCGCAAATATTCATGTCAATACGGTTTAGTGTTCATTCGGCAAATTTAGACGCAAAAAAGATGCCATTATATATATCTTTCTGTTTATATGTATTTTATATTTTGGAGGAGAGATGTGTGAATGTACAATTATTTGACAACGCTGTCAATTTTTTTGACGGTTTGTGTGTTTCTGTGGGACAAAGTTCTGTGAAGATTGGGTAAAATCATTTGGATTTGGTTATATTTGCAGACGGGTATAAACTAAGATGGTCTGTGTGTCATAGAAATAGAAATCGTTTGTTTTTCATCCTGTTGTGGGGGGTGTTATCGGTCGTTCTGCAATCGGTAGGCCGCTTTCATTTTTATCATATCGAACAGTATCAGCTGTTTTTATTCGACAAAACCTATGTTTTTTCCACGTTGCGGAAAGTAGGCGGATTGAGTTTGCTTAGTTATGAGTTTCTGGCGCAGTTTTTTATTTATCCTTATGCCGGAGCGCTCATTACATCTACCTTGTTGACACTTACAGGTGTTTCGGTCTATCTTCTGTTAAGACGCATAGACCGGGATTCGATGTTTGTGTATATCCTGTCGTTATTGCCGGTTTTCAGCCTGCTTTTTATACAATTGGATTTCAATTACATTATGCAAGGCACCGTTGCGTATCTAATGGCTTCGGTATCGCTTTATGTTTATTGGAAATTCGGCAGCGTCCGGTGGAAACTCGCTTACAGCGTTTTGTGCACCTTTCTTCTTTTTTGGTGGGGTGGCCCGGTGGCTGTTTTGTTTGCAATGACGGTGGCCGTCAGGGAATTGTTTTCAAAGTCCGCACAAGGTTTCCTGCTGCTGATTCCCTGTGCGGAAGCTTTTCTGCTGGCTTATCTGAGCGTGAGGTACGCCTTTGTCGGTGAATATCGTTTTGCGATACTTCCGGATCTGTATTATCAGAAGTCACTCGTTCCCTCCGGTTTGTTGCTGTATATGTCATGGATCTCTCTTTGGTTGGGTATGGTGGCGACCGTCCTCTTGCGTTCGCGGTGCAAATCGTGGTCGGGAAAAAAGGGAATCGCCGGAATTGCGGTGCAGGTGATTCTGTCCGGGATTATCCTTTTTTATGGAATAAGAGCTTACGGCGACCGGCGTTCGTTGAAATTTAAAGAGATGGAGTATTATAACAGGTGCGGACGGTTTGATAAAATCATCGACATGAATCGGGGAGCGGTGTCGAACTATTTGTATCTCTGTTTTCTGAACCTTTCGTTGGCAAAGAAAGGCGAGTTGGCCGACCGCTTGTTCACTTTTGACCAGAAAGGCCCCCAATCCCTGTTCATACCGATGAATAATTCGCATATGTCGTCGATGTTACTTTGCGATATTTATTATGCGATCGGACATACGGGCGCCGCCATGAATATGGCGTTTGAAGCGAATATCAGTTCGCCCGGACACCGTACGGGGCGTATGTTGCAGCGCCTGGTGGAAACAAATCTCATTTATGGCGAATATGCTGTGGCCGAAAAGTATATCGCTTTGCTGGAGAAAAGTTTTTATTACCGTAGCTGGGCGCGAGAGATGCGCCGCTACCTGTACAATGAAAAGGCGGTGAACGGGAACCCGGAGTTTGAGAAACGGAGAAAGTCTTTGCCGGAAAATGATTTTTTGTTTTCGGCTCAACTTCAGGATCGGGAACTGATCGCCTTGTCTGTGAGTAACCCGGAGAACCGTACGCCGATAGAATATGTGGGGGCGATGTATCTTTTAATGAAAAATATGGATCTGTTCAAAGGACTTATTGATACGTACTGGGGTACGGAGGTTTTGTCCGCTTTGCCGCTGTCTTTTCAGGAAGCGGTGATCGTGCTGAACGAGAATGATTCCGCCTCATGGGAAGAACGAGGCGTTTCCCGGGCTGTTATTATGCGTTTCGAGCAGTTCAAAAAGTTTGTACTTGAAAATAAAAATAACCCGCGCCCGGCCGATTTCGTAAAGAAGTCGTACGGAGATACCTATTGGTATTATTTTATGTTTAAACAATGAATCTACCCCGAAAAGCGCCCTTCCCAGACCTGCGGAATGAGGCCGGGATTTTCGGAGCGGATTTCGTCAATAGCTATAAATGATGAGGATAAAATTATGTTTGTTATTCGGCGTGTTGATTTTTGCAGGATGCTCCGGCAATGTGCGAATTTCGGGCGAAATAGACGAGCTTCCGGCTATTTTCCCCGACTATGCGGATGTGACGATCCCGCCGAATATCGCCCCGCTTAATTTTAAACTTGCTCAAAACGACTGTCGGGCCTCTTATCTGTATATCACAGGTGAAAATGAAGCGAT
This sequence comes from Tannerella sp., assembly GCA_031255595.1. Classification (GTDB taxonomy): domain Bacteria; phylum Bacteroidota; class Bacteroidia; order Bacteroidales; family Tannerellaceae; genus Tannerella. Next base: position 3,885 of record JAIRSF010000270.1, on the reverse strand, counting down.
AAAAATAAAAGGCCGGAACGGTGCATTCCGTATCCCCGTCGATAAATGGAAAAGATTACTCGAATCGTCGGCAGGGAAAGATCTTGAGGCGCGGGTGTGTGTGGAAAAGAACGGACGGTGGATGAGTTTTAAACCCTTTTACTGGCATGTGGCAAATGAGCCGGTAGATCCGTATATCGCATACCGGTTGATCGAACCCGGATATACCCTGTGGCATGAGATGGGTATCTATCAAAGGTGCCTTGAAGATTATAGCCGGTCTGCTGTGATAGAGAATAAGATGACCGGTAATAATTGTATGAATTGCCATTCTTTTTGTGACCGGGATCCGGACAAAATGCTGTTTCACATGCGCAAAACATACGCCGCCACCTATCTGATCCGGGGCGAATCGATCGAAAAGCTGAACACCAAGACCGATCGTACAATTTCGGCCCTGGTTTATCCGTCGTGGCATCCTTCCGGTAGATTTATAGCGTTTAGCGTAAACGATACGAAGCAGGCTTTTCATATGAACGATCCGAACCGGATCGAAGTGTTTGACATGGCTTCGGATGTGGTGGTTTATGATGTGGAAAAGAGAGAATTAATCACCGTACCGCGTCTTTTTTCAAAACAACGTTATGAAACCTTTCCGACCTTTTCCCCGGATGGCGGGACTTTGTTTTTCTGTACGGCCGAAATGCAGGCGGTGCCGGATGATTTCGAAAAAGTAAAATACAGTTTATGTTCCATATCGTTTGATTCGGAAAAGAGAACCTTCGGCGAAGTTGTAGATACCTTGTACAACGCCCGGGAATGGAACAAGAGTGTATCCTTGCCGCGCGTTTCTCCCGACGGGAAGTACCTTTTATACACTTTGTCCTCTTACGGTAATTTCTTTATCTGGCATAAAGATGCCGATTTGTATATGATAAACCTTGCGTCCGGCGAACATTATCCTTTGCATGAGGCGAACAGCCGCTTTGCGGAAAGCTATCATTCGTGGAGTAGTAACAGCCGGTGGATCGTATTCGGCAGCCGCCGGATGGACGGTTTATATACTCATCCGTATTTTGCCTATATCGACGAAAACGGCAAAGCCGCAAAACCTTTTCTGTTACCGCAGAAAGACGCCGGTTTTTACGCCGGTTTTATGAAATCGTATAATATACCGGAGTTCATAAAAGGGCGAATCCGCACAAAAAGCCCGGATATCGTTGACGTCGCAAAAAATAAAGAAAGTATTGATATCCGATTTTCGGATGAAAACAAATTTCCCGTTGCAAAGCCGGTCGAGGAGATCGCTCATTAGCTATTATGGAGAATCGCTTCTTCCGGAAAGATAATTTGCCGGACACATTGTTTGCTACTGTTTGTCACTCAGGAAAATGCAATCTTTTGCCGATGGCGAAGATCGTTTTTTATCGTGAAAACGAGCCTTGTGTTTCAGCAAATTTTCTCTGGTGAAAACAGGAATAATTCGGCAGGAAGTTGGTTTTTTATTAATTTTGCACGATTTTGTATTAAAAAGATGGACTATATTTTAATTATTGCCGGATTTATTTTGCTGATATTCGGCGCGAATATTTTGGTAGATGGCGCGGTTGGGATTGCGAAACGTTTCCGGGTGCCCAACCTGATTATCGGACTGACGATTGTTGCTTTCGGCACATCTGCTCCGGAACTGGTTGTGAATCTGGTCGCTGCGCTTGACCCCGCCACGACAGACCTTGCCCTTACGAATATTATAGGAAGCAATACCATCAACACGTTTGTTATTCTGGGTGTTGCGGCGCTTGTTTATCCTGTAAAATCTCAGGCCGGTTCGCGGCGCTTTGATATTCCGATGAGCCTGGCTGCCTCTGTTGCTATTTTGTTACTGGCATGGTGCTTTGACCACGAGGTTTCGAGGATCGACGGTGTTATTTTGCTGGTGGTATTTTCCTTTTTTATGTATGTGATGGCCCGGAAAGCTTTAAGGGGAAGGTCGGTACGATCTGGAGAAAGAACGGAAGATAATGGGAAAAAGAGAAATCTGTGGTTGTCCGTTCTCATGATTGTCGGCGGATTAGTTATGTTGGTGGTCGGCGGACAACTGATTGTAAATAGCGCGACCAACATCGCCGAATCATTAGGAATCAGTCAGGCGGTTATCGGATTGACGGTTGTTGCATTAGGCACTTCGTTGCCCGAACTGGCCACTTCGGTGGTTGCTGCGATAAAGAAAAATTCGGATATCGCACTGGGTAACGTGATCGGTTCGAATATCTTCAATGTATTTTTCATTTTAGGCTTGAGCGCACTCGTCAGGCCTCTGCCTGCCTATAAATATATGGCGACAGACCTGGGGGTCATGATGTTAGGCAGCTTGCTTGTTTTAATCCTTGTACGAACAAATAAACAATATGAAATAAAGCGTTGGGCCGGTTTATTATTATTACTTATTTATGCGTTTTACTTAGTCCGAATGATTTCGGATACAAACCCGTAAATAAAAACACTCCCCTAAAAGTCGCGTCCGACTTTTGGGGAGCATTTCAAAAAAAAGATTTTCCGCATGTCGCGCCTAAAAACTACTTCTTGGCCGAGTTTTGTTTCTTTTGCATATTCAGAAGAATGTTTGCTTCCTCCTGCGTATGTTGATGCGCTTCGTTGATAATTACAAACTCGTAGGGGACGTAGGTGACTGCCTGCGTGTAGCAAAAACTGCCGTCGGGCGTTGAGGCAATGCGCAGTTTGAGCGTATCGATTACGGCCGGTTTCAATTTTTCCAGTTCCTGAAGGTTTCCTTCATCTATAATTCTAAGCAATCGTTCCCGTTCTTTTATGTCAAAGAGTATTTCGGAAAAGGAAATGTTTTGTTGACCCTGAGTCAGTTTATACTTTGTTTTACTGAAAAAAGTATAAATAATACCCCATGCCAGAAATAGGATACCTATTATAATGAAAAGGGTAGGAAGCATGCTCTCCGGTGATTTTGTGATCTGCCCGTTGAATACGATGAATAAAATGCCTGCAATAATCAGAAGAGCGCTTAATAGAACAGAAGGCTTTGTTTTGTATACTAAATTATTGTCCGAATGATCAAATACTTCTTCGATAGATAATAGTTTATTTTCCATAATGATAATTTTTGTTGTAATAATTTTTTATACGGGAACTCCTTTTATGCTTTCTTTAAAAACAGCATGTACAATCCCCGTATCCGTATAAATAAAATTCACTGTTAACCGGCTTGCCTGAAAAGTACAGATGTTCTTTTCAGGTAATACCGTTGTAAGGGTCATTTCATTAAATTAAATGAGTAGTTTTCGCAGGGCGTAGATATAATAACCCTCTTTTTCTTTTTGGGCGTATAATACCGTATAATTTGTTTGGGTTGTATTCAATTGTTGGTCGGTTCGTTTGGAAAAACAAAATTTTAACATGCGGTAGGGATTATTTCCCGCTTTTGCGATGATGACGGGCAATCTCGGATGGGATGAAAGATTTAATCCCGCCGGAACGGGCGGGGTATCGGGCACAATGAAAAAACAATCTTTTCCGAAGGGCGAAGCGTCAGGACTCAAATAAACAGACCGGATGTTCCCGGTTATCAGGTCTTTTTTCCATACGTGCGTACTCATCACCACAGCGCTCAGGATGAACGTTGCAAGCAATAATCCGCATGAAAAAAGTCGTTTCATAAAAATAATTAATTCCGAATCCGTCATGGCGTCCGGATCCGGTAGCAAAAGTCAGGATTATTTCTCACAAATCCAAATATTCCGGAATGATTCGGCGATTATTTTTCTTACTTTCACGCCCGAACAAAGTTGGCGCAGTGATGGCTTTGATCCGTGAATATCAGCCGCAAAGTGAAAGTTTCCTGCCCAAATGACACTTTTCCATATCGGTTACAGA